>NZ_LR594662.1:5140315-5480631 GCF_901827175.1 Variovorax sp. RA8
CCCGGACGTGCAGCCGGGCGTGGACATCGTCATCGGCCCCGGCACGGAAGTCATCAGCTGCGAAGGCAACATCGTCACGGCCGGCGGCATCGACAGCCACATCCACTTCATCTGTCCGCAGCAGATCGAGGAGGCGCTGGCCTCCGGCGTCACCACCATGCTCGGCGGCGGCACCGGCCCGGCCACCGGCACCTTCGCGACCACCGCGACGCCGGGCCCCTGGCACATCGAGCGCATGCTGCAGGCGGCCGACGCCTTCCCGATGAACCTCGGCTTCCTCGGCAAGGGCAATGCGAGCCTGCCGGCCGCACTGCACGAGCAGATCGACGCCGGCGTGATCGGCCTCAAGCTGCACGAGGACTGGGGCACCACGCCGTCGGCGATCAGCAACTGCCTGGACGTGGCCGATGCCACCGACACGCAGGTGGCGATCCACAGCGACACGCTGAACGAGTCGGGCTTCGTCGAGAACACCATCGCGGCGGTGAAGGGCCGTGGCATCTGCGCCTTCCACACCGAGGGTGCGGGCGGCGGCCATGCGCCCGACATCCTGCGCGTGGTGGGCGAGACGAACTTCCTGCCCTCCTCCACCAACCCGACGATGCCCTACACCGTGAACACGCTCGACGAGCACGTCGACATGCTGATGGTGTGCCACCACCTCGACGCCGGCATTCCCGAGGACCTGGCCTTTGCCGAGAGCCGCATCCGCAAGGAGACCATCGCGGCCGAGGACATCCTGCACGACCTGGGCGCGATCAGCATGTTCAGCTCCGACAGCCAGGCCATGGGGCGGGTGGGCGAGGTAATCATTCGCTGCTGGCAGACCGCGCACAAGATGAAGGCCCAGCGCGGCAAGCTGCCCGAGGACGGCAACCGCAACGACAACGCACGCGCCAAGCGCTACGTGGCCAAGTACACGATCAACCCGGCCATCTCGCACGGCATCTCGCACGAGGTGGGCAGCATCGAAGTGGGCAAGTGGGCCGACCTGGTGGTGTGGAAGCCGGCCTTCTTCGGTATCAAGCCCTTCACCATCCTGAAGGGCGGCAGCATCGCGATGGCGGCCATGGGCGACCCCAACGCCTCGATCCCGACGCCGCAGCCGGTGCACTACCGGCCGATGTTCGGCGCCTTCGGCGGCGCACTCGCCAGGAGCTCGCTGACCTTCGTCTCGCAGGCCGGGCTGGCGGCGGGCATCGGCGACCGCTATGGCCTTGCGAAGACGCTCAGCGCGGTGAAGAACATACGCGGCGTGCGCAAGCAGGACATGGTGCACAACGGCTACACGCCGACGATGGAGATCGACGCGCAGACCTATGCGGTGCGGGCCGATGGGCAGTTGCTCACCTGCGATCCGGCGGTGGTGTTGCCGATGGCGCAGCGGTATTTTCTGTTCTAGGCGGCTCGCCGATGTCGCTCTGCGCCAGCGCTCGCAGCACCGCCCAGCGCTCCCGCCTGATCTCGCGGCCAATCTTCACCTGCTCCTCGAATTCGGCGCTTGGCGAGGAGAGAAGGTAGCCGTCGGCAGTTTCGGTCAGAAGCAGGTTGTCGCCCGCCTTCCAGTTTTGCCGAGCGAGCAGCGCGGCCGGAAGTATCAAGCCCACTGCGTCGCCCTCGGTCTGCGTCAACTGCAAAATAGCCATCGTCTTACCCTGTGATGGGCACCATTGTCTCAGTGGTCTCAGCACGAATTCTTCACCAGTTGACATGCTCACAGCCAACAAACTCATGCCCCAGGGCGGCGGCCTCGCGCCGGTGCTGCTCAAGCGCGCCGCCACCATCGAACTCGACTGGGACGTGCGCCAGAAAAGCCGCTTCGACACCACCGACTCGCAAGGCCGCCAGCTCGGCGTGTTCCTGCCGCGCGGCACGCTGGTGCGCGGCAGCGATGTGCTCGTGGCGGAGGACGGCTCGCTCATCAAGGTGATCGCGGCGAAGCAGCCGGTGCTGGTCATCACGCATTGCAGCGAGCACGGCACGCCCTTCGACCTCATGCGCGCGGCCTACCACCTGGGCAACCGGCATGTGCCCATCGAGCTCAAGCCCGACCATTTGAAAATCGAGCCCGACCACGTGCTGGCCGGCATGCTGCGATCGATGCACCTGATCGTGCGCGAGGCCGAGGAGGCCTTCGAACCCGAGGGCGGCGCCTATGGGGCGCAGGGCCACTCGCACGGTGCCGCGCCCGTGGGCCCGGTGCTGCATCCGGACGCCTACGCCGCGGCGCCCGCAAACGACCACGACCACGATCACCACGGCCATTCGCACGACCACGCGCATGGCCACGGCCACTCGCATTGATGGCTGACGCGCCGGGCTCACTGCCCGCGGCCAGCCTCCTGCAGCTGATCTGGCTGGCCTCGCCGGCCCTGCCCGTCGGCGGGTTCTCCTATTCGGAAGGCCTGGAAGCAGCGATCGAATGGGGCGGCATCGGCAACGAGGAAACCGCGTCCGACTGGCTGGCAGACCAGCTCCACCTGAGCCTGGCGCGCAGCGACCTGGCCGTCGTCGCCCAGGCCATCGGCGCCTGGCGCAACGGCGAGCTCGCACGCATCCGCGATCTCAACGACTGGGTGTTCCAGACCCGCGAAACGGCCGAGTTCCGGCTGCAGACCGAGCAGATGGGCCGTTCGTTCGTCGAATGGCTCAAGCTGCGGCACGCCGATGCCGCCGAGGTCTTCGACACCTTGCCCGCAAGCTACCCGATCGCCTTCGCCTTCGCGGCCGGCCGCACCGAAGCGCCGGTGCGCGACGCCTGCCTGGCCTTCGCCTTCGGCTGGGCCGAGAACATGGCGGCTGCCGCAGTCAAGGCGGTGCCGCTGGGCCAGAGTGCGGGCCAGCGCATCCTCGGCCGCCTGGCCGCCGAGATTCCCGCGGCAGTGGACCGGGCCCTCGCGCTGGCGGATGATGAGCGCCAGGCCTTCTCTCCCATGCTCGCCGTGCTGTCGGCGCGCCACGAAACGCAGTACTCACGCCTTTTCCGAAGCTGATCCGAACCCACACCATGAGCTCCGCCCTGCACCACATCCCCTACCGCACCAAGAGACTGCCGCCCCTGCGCGTGGGCATCGGCGGCCCGGTCGGCTCCGGCAAGACCACCCTGCTGGAGATGCTCTGCAAGGCGATGCGCGACAAGTACGACCTGATCGCCATCACCAACGACATCTACACCAAGGAAGACCAGCGCCTGCTGACGGTGGCCGGTGCGCTGCCGGCCGAGCGCATCATGGGCGTGGAAACCGGCGGCTGCCCGCACACGGCGATCCGCGAGGACGCCTCGATCAACCTCGAGGCCATCGACCGCATGCTGGCCGAGTTTCCCGATGCGGATGTGGTCTTCGTCGAAAGCGGCGGCGACAACCTCGCCGCCACCTTCAGCCCCGAGCTCAGCGACCTCACGATCTACGTGATCGACGTCGCGGCCGGCGAGAAGATCCCGCGCAAGGGCGGTCCCGGCATCACCAAGAGCGACCTGTTCGTGATCAACAAGACCGACCTCGCGCCCTACGTGGGCGCCGACCTCGGCGTGATGGAGGCCGACACCAGGCGTATGCGCAAGCAGCGGCCCTTCGTGATGACCAACCTCAAGACGAACGACGGGCTTGCGGCGGTCATCTCCTTCATCGAGGAACGCGGGATGCTGGCCGAGCACTGAAACGGGGCGGCCGTCTTTCAGCTCGCCCGCGGAAGGGGCCCCCGCGATTCCTCGGCTCAAGCCAAAGCAGGCGAATGTGAAATACGTCACAGTCTGTTGGCTATATAGACCGTCTGGCGTATTTTTTGCTGGGAGGGAAGATCCGATACTGCCATAACGAATACCAAAGTTCCTATGGCCTCCGAAGCAATCTTCCTTCCCGCAGCTGGCAGCGTCCAGTTCGCCATCTACCCCGACGGGTACGACGGGGCCCGCATCATCGCCAGGATCGACGAAGAAGCGCTGCACGCCCGCTTCCACGCGCCCTACAGCGAATCGGAACTGGTGCGCACCTATGACCGCAACGCCGATTCCATCGACGCGCTGGCGACGGCCCGCTACCGCGAGAACCCGCGGGCGGAGATCTGGCTGCGAAGCACGGATTTCCAGGCAAGCGGGTACTAGCCTGGCCGTGGAACTCTGCTAGCGCACCATCTGCGCCGAAGGGGCTCGGCTTCTGGGTGGGCATGCCCACCTGGCGGTCTCGATGCACACGCCGTCGCTGGCCGAATATGTGGACTGCCTCGACCGAGGCGATCCCGAGCGCGAGGGATACGCATCGCATCACGACATCGAGGCGCCCCGACCGATCGCGCATGCGCTCTCGCACTGAGGCGGCCTCACGCCTCTTCGTACCAGGTGTCCTTGTCCAGCATCACGCGGTGGTGGCCCTGCCCCGCCGGAATCATCGGAAAGCAGTTCTCCTGCGCCGCCACTTGCACGTCGAGGAAGAAAGGACCAGGGCAGGCCAGGCATTCGGCCAGTGCATCGGGCAGCTCGGCCGGATCGGCCACACGCCGCGCCCCCCAGCCGAAGGCCCGGGCCAGCGCGACGAAGTCGGGCAGCGCCTCGTTCCAGCTGTGGCTCAGCCGGTTGCCGTGGTTGAGCTCCTGCCACTGGCGCACCATCCCCATGTAGCCGTTGTTGCAGAGCACCAGCTTGACCGGCGCACGATGCTGCACAGCGGTGGAGAGCTCCTGGATGTTCATCAGCACCGACGCGTCGCCGCTCACGCAGACCGTGAGCGCCCCGGGGTGCGCGATCTGCGCGCCGATCGCGGCGGGCAAGCCGTAGCCCATGGTGCCGGCGCCGCCCGAGGTCAGCCAGCGGCGGGGACGCTCGAAGCGCAGGTATTGCGCGGCCCACATCTGGTGCTGGCCCACATCGGTGGAGACGATGGCATCGCGGCCCGAGAGCGCCTGTTGCAGTGAGACCATCAGATGTTGCGGCAGGATGGTGTCGGGACGCGGCGCGAAATCCAGGCAGCGCCGCGCGCGCCAGCCCTCGATGCGCCGCCACCAGGGCGCGAGGCGCCCGGGCGCCAACTCGTCGAGCGCGGGCATGCCGAGCAGCGCGTCCAGCACCGCGCCGCAGTTGCCGACCATCGGCACGTCGACCTTGACCACCTTGTCGATGCTCGCTGGATCGATGTCGATGTGGATCTTGCGCGCCTGCGGGCAGAACTCGGCCAGCTTGCCGGTCACGCGGTCGTCGAAGCGGGCGCCGACGCAGAGCACCAGGTCGGCTTCGTGCATGGCCAGGTTGGCCTGCAGCGTGCCGTGCATCCCCAGCATGCCGAGGAAGCGCGGGTCGGAGGCCGGGAAGGCGCCCAGGCCCATCAGCGTCAGTGTGCAGGGCGCGTCGAGGCGGCGCGCCAGCGTCGTGAAAGCCTCGCAGGCGGCCGGCCCGGCGTTGACCAGGCCGCCGCCGCCGTAGAGCACCGGCCGGCGCGCGGTGGACAGCAGGTCGGCCGCGCGCGCCAGGCTGGCTCGCGGCAGCCGGGCATCGGCGCCGCTGCGGTACCGACGCGCCGTCGCGGCGTCGACGGCGTCGTGGCCGAGCAGCGCCTGCTGCACATCCTTGGGCACATCGAGCAGCACCGGCCCCGGCCGGCCACCGGCGGCGATTTCCAGCGCGAGGCGGATGCGGGACGGGATCTCGTCCGCCGTGCGCAGCTGATGGTTCCATTTGGTCACCGGCCGCGACATGCCCAGCGCATCGCTTTCCTGGAAGGCATCGGTGCCGATCACCGCCGTCGCGACCTGGCCGCTGATGCACAGGATCGGCACCGAATCGCTGATCGCGTCGAGCAGTCCGGTCATCGTGTTGCCGACGCCTGGGCCCGAAGTGACAAGCACAACGCCGACCCGGCCGGTGCTGCGCGCATAACCCTCCGCCGCATGCACGGCGGCCTGCTCGTGCCGCACCAGCACATGGCGCAGCCGCGGCTCGCCGAAGAGTGCGTCATAGAGGGGCAGCGCCGCGCCGCCAGGGTAGCCGAAGATCGTGTCGACACCGCACTCGACCAGCGTCTGGAGCAGCGCCTGGGCGCCGTTGCGCAACGAGAGAAGCGCCGGCATGGGAACAAGGTTTTGCATGCGTCGATTCTTCAGCCTTTGCTGCAGAATGTGCTTCGTTTATTGGAATCATTCGGCGGTTCGCTTGAATATCAATCGCAAAAAGACAGGAAATAACGAAGAACTTTTTGACAAGATCGACCTGGCGATCCTGCGCGTGCTGCTGCACGACTCCCGCAAGACGCTGCAGGAGATCGGGGCCGAGGTCGGCCTGGCGGCCACCAGTTGCTGGAGCCGCATCAAGAAGCTGGAGGCCAGCGGCGTGATCAAGCGCTACACGGTGGATGTCGATGCGGCCAAGCTGGGCTACCAGGACTCCGTGATCGTGCAGCTCACGCTGGAGAGCCACAGCGACGAGACGCTGTACGAGTTCGGCCGCGTGTTGGCCAGCATCCCGGAGATCCAGGAGGCCTACCTGGTGTCAGGCGACTACGACTACTACATCCGCATCGCGGTGCGCGACACTCGCGACTACGAGCGGCTGCTGCGCGAGAGGCTCTACAAGATTCCCGGCATCCGCCACAGCCAGTCGCACTTCGTGCTGCGCGTGCTGAAGGAAGCCAGCGCGCCCCTGATCTGAAGGTCGGCACACGCTGGCGCCGCACCGCATTCGGAGAATGCGGCCCGGTGCGCCATGAGAGATGCGGGGATCAACTGGGCTGGAGCGGCGCTTCCGGCGACTGCGGACCTTGAGCGGGTTCCTGCTGGTGTTGTTGTTGATGCGGGTGCTGCGGCATACCGACCGCGGCCAGGCCGCGCCCTGCTATGCCCTTGACCAGGTGCCGCGGGAGGTGATGCGCCTTGGCGAGCAAGGCCAAGGCTTCGCTGCGCGCCGGCTCGCAGGCCGGCAGCAACTTCTGCAATGAACTCATCGTGGTCGTCCTTGCGCCGGAGAAACGGAAACCCTGGCTCTGCGTCGTGGCGCCGCAGGCTTTTCATCGCGTAAAGGAGAGGCGGTCCCGGCACGGCCGCGGCGCATTATGTGCATGCCCCTGGCCGGCGCGCCAGTCAATAGGCCTGCTGCCGACAATCTCTTTAAGGTGCGCCGCCACGGCACGAGCGCCCTGTAACGAAAAAGCCCTGGCTGTTGCCAGCCAGGGCAAGAAGGTCGGTGGTCGACCTTGGAGAAGGGATGGTGGGTTGGGTTCCGGACCTGCCCCAAGGTTCCCGATCGCGAAGATGGATCGGCGGTGCTTGGCGGCCCTGGATGGCCAGCCGGCGAAGGTCACGCCAGAGCCGTGGCCTCCACCTCGACCTTGAATCCGAAGTGCAGCGGCCCGGTCGGCACGACCGCCCTCGCAGGACGGGAGGGTCCGGCCCATCGCCCATACAACTTGTCGAACGCCGGCCAGTTGGCGATGTCGTCGAGATAGACCCGGACCTGCAGCAGCCGGTCGATGCCCGAACCTGCCGCCAGCAGGGCAGCCTGCACGTTCGCCAGCGTCTGGACCACCTGCTTTTCGAAACCCGCATTGATCAGGCGCTCGCCACCCGGCGTGATTGGCAACTGCCCGGCGATGAACACCAGGCCGCCGCCCACGGCAGCATGGCTGTAGTGCCCCCCTGGCCTGACAAGCGCAGGCACCGTGACATGGACGGGGCCGGACATGCGCTTCGGTTGGGCCGGGTCTTCACCAGCCATGGAAACGCTCCCAGGGCTGCACGGTGCCATCCGCGGCCAGCGCCTCGTAGGCGGGAAACTGCGCGCCGGTGGCGCAGGCATGGTTGGGCAGTATCCGCAGCCGGGTCCCGGCCGGGAAGCGCGCCACGATGTCCGCGTCCGCCGAGCCCTCTCGCGACAGGATGCCGTGCTCCTGGTTGGCTGCCGAAAGCAGGTAGCCGTCTAGCGGCACCCCGTCTACGGTGCATACCTGGCCATAGCCGTAGTCGCGCTCCTGCTTGGCCGTGCCCAGGTCGCGGCTCATGGCCATCCAGCCGGCATCGACGATGGCCCAGCCCTTGTCCGCCTGGTGTCCAATGACCGTGGTGAGCACGCTCAGCGCGATGTCTTCGGTGCTGCAGACGCCCACGTTGCGCATCACGAGGTCGAAGAATACATAGACCCCGGCACGCAGTTCGGTGACGCCCTCGAGCGACGCCGCTTGCAACGCGGTGGGCGTGGATCCGACCGACACGATGGGGCACTGCAGGCCCGCCGCGCGCAGGCGTTCCGCGGCCAGGACGCAGCCGGCGCGTTCCTGCTCGGCAAGGGCGGCAAGGGCCTCTGGCGTGCGCAGTTCATAGCTGGAGCCGGCATGCGTCAGCACGCCGGCCAGGCGCATGCCGCCCTCGTGCAGCACGCGGCCCACCTCGAGGAGGACGTCCTCGGCTGGCTTGATGCCGGAGCGGTGGCCATCGGTGTCGATTTCGATGAGCACCTCGAAGACGTGGCCATGCTCGCGGCCATATTCGGCGATGGCCCGTGCGCCCTCGACGCTGTCGGTCAGGATCTGCAGCGCACAGCCGCGCTGGCGCAGGTCCAGCGCATGCGGGAGGCGGTGCGGCGCCATGCCGACGGCATAGAGGATGTCGCTCACGCCTCGGCCGAAGAACTCATCGGCCTCTTTCAGCGTCGACACCGTGATGCCCGCCGCGCCGGCGTCGAGCTGGGCGGCGACCACATTGGCGCATTTGCTGGTCTTCACGTGCGGGCGAAAGCGCACGCCCAGTGCGTTGGCCCGCTGCTGCATGCGGGTGATGTTCCGTTGCATGCGCTGCAGCGACACGATGGCTGCCGGCGTGTCGATGTTGGCGAGATTTCTTGGGTTGTTCTGCATAAGCTTGCTCAAGTCAGTCCAGGTATTCGCCCTTGGCCTTGAGGGCCGGCACGTCGTCGCGGATGCCACGCGCAATGAGCGCGGCGACGGCTGCGGGCGTTGCATCGGCAGGTGCGGGCAGCTCGACGCCCAAGCCCTCCATCTGCTTGCGCAGAGCCGGATCGGCGACCGCCTGCTGCAACGCGCTCGTCAACGTCGCGAGCACGGGCTGCGGCGTGCCACGTGGAGCGAAGAAGGCGTTCCAGGAACGCACATCCAGGGGATGACCCGCTTCCGTCGCGGTGCCGACATGAGGCAGCTGCTTCAGGCGCGCACCGGACAGTACCGCGATGGCCTTGATGCGCCCACCTGCGATCTGCGGCAGTGCGGTGGTGGTCTGATCGCACATGAAATCGGTCTGGCCACCCATCAGGTCGTTGACCGCGGGCGCGACGCCCTTGTAGGGCACGTGGGTGACGTTCCGGGCCATGGAAGACAGCAACAGCACACAGCCGTAGTGCGATATGGACCCTACACCGGCGCTGCCGTAGGAGGCCTTGTCCTTGTTCTTAGCCAGCCAGGCGCCGAACTCACGCAGGTTGCTGGCCGGCAGGTCCGCGCGGGCCAGCAGCAGCATCGGTGCTGCGCCTGCGGGACCGATGGGCGCGAAATCGGCGGCGGGGTCATAGGCCAGCTTCTTGTAGAGGGCGATATTGGCGACGTGCGTACCGATACCCCCGAACGAGATGGTGTAGCCATCAGCGGCGGCCTTGGTGGCCTTGGTCAAGCCGATGACCCCATTGGCGCCGCCGAGGTTCTCGATGACGATGGGCTGGCCCAGGGGGCCGGCCATCTTCTGCGCGACGGCGCGGGCCAATGCGTCGCTCGGACCACCGGCCGGGAAAGGAACGATCAGGGTGACCGGGCGGGCCGGAAATGCCTGGGCGATGGCGCCGGGCGCGGCAAACAAGCTGGCACAGAGGGCGGCAAGGCCAGCGGCCAGGCGAAGGAAGCGGATCATGAACAGCTCCTGGAGGTGGTGGGGTTGAATCAGGATGCGGCCGGTTGGAAGCCACGCAGCCATGGCAGCACGCCATCGAGCGTGGGCGCTTCGACCTCGGCCAAGGGCGCGCCTTCGGGCCGAGCCAGCCCGACGCGGTTGTGCCAGTAGGTGCGCAGGCCGACGCTGGCTGTGCCGAACATGTCGTAGCCGGAACCGGCAACGAATGCCGCCTCGGCCGGCTGCACGTCCAATCGCTCCAAGGCAAGCCGGTAGGGTCTCGGATCGGGCTTGTAGAAGCCCGCCTCCTCGGAGGTCACGACCGCATCCCAGCCGATTCCCAAGCGTTCGGCGGCGCGGTGGCCAAGGCGTCGTGAGCAGTTGGTCACCACGGCCAGCTTGCAGTGGGGCTTGAGCGCCTGCAGCAGTTCGCTAGCGCCGCTCCAGGCGGGCAGTTCATCCCAATGCTCGTCCAACGACTGCGGCGCGCTGGCGGGCAACCCGACAGTCGCGGCGGCTTGCCGTACCAGATCTTCGTAGGGCACGTAAGCGCCGCAGCCGTAAGTGAGCCGCAGGTATTCGGCGCGCCAGGCACGGCCCAGATGCTCGGAGCCCGCGGCCGCGTTCCAGACGGTCCACGAATCGAGCAGCGCAGTGAGCAGGTCGAACAGCACGGCCCCGGGATAACGCCCGGCTTTCAGGATGGGAGTCGAAGTGTTTTGCATGGCGATCACTTTAGGCGGGCCAAAGGGTCTTCGTGCTTCACTCTTGAGTCATCAATAGTTAAGCTTTGCTGAATGATGCAGATAGAAGACCTCCGCCTGGCTGCTGCGCTGTTGCGCGAGAGCTCGCTCAGCGCTGCCGCGCGCTCGCTCGGTGTCACACCGCCCGCGCTGTCGATGCGATTGCGCAAACTCGAGGCCTCACTGGGCCTGGTACTGGCCAACCGCACGTCGCGCAAGCTGCACCTGACGTCGGAAGGCGAACGATTCGGACGGGAGGCCTATGAGCTTCTGCTGAAGTTCGATGGCCTGCGCGAATCCCTGCAGCGCGACGACCGGCGCCTGACCGGAACGCTGCGAGTGGCCGCATCCTTCGGCTATGGCCGCACGCAGGTCGCGCCGTTGCTGTCTCGTTTCTCTCGCCTGCATCCAGCCCTTCGGCTGCAACTCGACTTGCGCGAAACCCCGTGGCCCGACAAGCATGATTCCGACGCCGTGGTGCATGTGGGCTCGGTGCGCGACTCGTCGTGGGTGGGCCATACGCTCGCTTCCAACGAGCGGTGGCTGTGCGCAAGCCCGGCGTACCTGCGTGAGCACGGCATGCCCCGCAACCCGGCGGACCTGGCCTACCACGCCTGCATCTGCATCCGCGAGAACGACGAGGACGTGACGCTGTGGCACATGCGGCCTGCGGGCAGCAGCGCCCGCAGGAGCGAGACGCTGCGCATCAATCCGGCATTCGTCACCAACGACGGCAGCGTGGCCCGCCAGTGGGCCGAGGATGGGCTGGGGATCGTGCTGCGCTCTCAATGGGACGCGGCAGAGGCGCTGGCCGCCGGGCGCCTCGAGCGGGTGATGGCAGATTGGGAGTTTGGCGCCGCTCCCGTGGTGGTGCTCGTACCCACGCGTAAGGGACGCAGCGCGCGAGTGCAGGCCCTGGTCAGCTTCCTGGTCGAAGCGGCGGGGCAGCCCCCTGGTGCGGCCGCCACACCGACTTTGGCTGGTCGAGGGCAGGCGGCCCCATTCTGGCGGAGAGTGTGAGATTCGAACTCACGGACGGTTGCCCGTCGGCAGTTTTCAAGACTGCTGGTTTAAACCACTCACCCAACTCTCCGGGCAGCCGGCAATTTTAGCCGCTGGCTTCGCCCGGCCCGTCGCGCTCGACAGCGGCGGGCGCGGGCAGCCAGCCGCGCAGCACCAGGTCCACCACGCCTTCGGCCCAAGCGCGGCGCTCCTCGGGGCCGGCCAGCGGCTTGGAGATGAAGAAGCGCACCCCGCCGAAGGCCAGCGTCGACAGCTGCACCGCGGCCAGTTCGGGATCGGGCACGTGCAGCTTGCCGCCACGATTCGCCTCGGCCAGGTATTCGACCACCGGGGCGAGCACATAGCTGTTCTCGGCGTAGAGCGATTTCGCGAGCTCCGGAAAGCGCACGGCCTCGGCGATCACCAGGCGCAGCAGGGCGAGGGTCTGGGGCTCGGTGGCGCCCAGGTACATGCGCTCGACGAGGTCGAGCAGCACCTGTCTTTCGTCAGCGTCGGAGCGCACGAGCGTGGACTGCATCGTCTCACGGGCGCTGCTCACCGCGCGGTGCACGACCTCGCGGAACAAGGCCTCCTTGTTCTCGAACTGGCGGTAGATGGTGATCTTGGCGACGCCGGCATCGCGCGCGATGGCCTCGATGCTGGTGGCGGCGTAGCCGTGCTCGAGAAAGGATTTCAACGCAGCGCCAAGGAAGGCTTCGCGCAGCGCGGCCGCCTGTTCGGGGCTGGGCCGTCCGCGGGAACGACGCTTGATGACTTCTTCTTCCGGCAAGTTTCGGGTCGGCATGGCAGCGCTGGTGGTCTCAGCTCTCGGGAAGGAAGATGGCCTGCAGGTCACTCAGGAAGTCCAGGCCGCGGGCGGTGGGCCAGACGCGGGCGAGGTCCCGTTCGATCAGACCCTTGCGCTCGGCCTCTTCGAGCCCGCGCTGGATGGCGGTGACGGCCAGCCCCGTGCGTTCGCCGAACTGCGCCAGCGTGAAGCCGTCCTTCAGGCGCAGGGCATTGAGCATGAATTCGAAGGGCAGCTCGGCGATGCCGACCTCCTCGCTCTGCGCGACCGCGCGGGCGGCGAGCGCGTTCTCCATGTAGAGGCGTGGCTCGCGGAAGCGGACCTGCCGCACGATGCGATGCGCAAAGCTCAGCTTGCTGTGCGCGCCGGCGCCGATGCCGAGGTAGTCGCCGAATTGCCAGTAGTTGAGGTTGTGCGCGCACCGGTGGCCGGCACGCGCGTACGCGGAGATCTCGTAGCGTTCCAGCCCGCGCTGCGCGGTGCGCTCGCTGATGCGGTCGAGCATCGCGTAGGCGACGTCGTCCTCCGGCACGCTCGGCGGGAACTTGGCGAAGTAGGTGTTGGGCTCGATCGTGAGGTGGTAGACGGAAAGATGCGGCGGCGCGAGCGCGAGCGCCTGGGTCAGGTCGGCGTCGAGCTCGTCGGGCGTCTGGCCCGGCAGCGCGTACATGAGGTCCAGGTTGAAGGTGTCGAAGGCCTGCGCCGCCTCCTCGACCGCCGCGATGGCCTGGGCGCGGTCATGCACCCGGCCGAGCGCCTCCAGATGCGCATCGTTGAAGCTCTGCACGCCCACCGACAGGCGGGTAACGCCGGCGGCGCGGTAGTCGCGGAAGCGGTCGCGCTCGAAGGTACCGGGATTGGCCTCCAGCGTGATCTCGCACTCGGGCGCCAGCTTGAGCCGGGCCCGCAGGTCGCCCAGCAGGCGGTCGATCGCGGCCGGCGAGAACAGGCTGGGGGTGCCGCCGCCGATGAAGATGCTGTGCACGCTGCGGCCCCACACCAGCGGCAGGGCCGCGTCGAGATCGGCGATCAGCGCGTCCAGGTAGCGCTGCTCTGGCAGCGCCGTCTCGCCGGCATCGCCACGCCACTCGTGCGAGTTGAAGTCGCAGTAGGGGCACTTGCGCAGGCACCAGGGCAGGTGGACGTAGAGCGAGAGCGGCGGCAGCGCCGACAGCTGCAGGGGGCCGGGACGCATCCAGTGCAGTACGTCGTTCGCCCGCTCCGCATCGCCACTGCGCGCCTGCGCGCGCTCGTCGGCGATCGGAATGGGAAGGCTCACAGCCAGCGCTCCCGCATCAGGGCCAGCATGGCGCGCGCCGCCTGGCCGCGATGGCTGTAGGCGTTCTTCAGCTCGGGCGGCAGCTGGGCGAAGGTCTTGCCGAGTTGCGGCAGCCACATCACGGGGTCGAAGCCGAAGCCGTTCTCGCCGATCGGCTCGCGCGTGATCTGGCCCGACGCGCGGCCAATGGCAATCAGCGGCTCGGGGTCCTCGGGGCTGCGCAGTGCCACGAGCGTGCTGACGAGCGCGGCGCGGCGGTCCTCCATGCCGGCCATTTGCTCGAGCAGCGCGCGAACGTTGTTGGCGTCGCCCTTCTCGTAGCCGAAGCGCGTGGCGTAGTAGGCGGTGGCCACGCCGGGCAGCCCGCCGAAAGCCTCGACGCAAAGGCCCGCATCGTCGGCAATTGCCGGCAGGCCGGTGGCCGCCGCTGCGTGCCGCGCCTTGGCCAGCGCGTTTTCGACAAAGGTGACGAAGGGCTCCTCGGCCTCGCCGACGCCCAGCTCAGCCTGGCGCACGAGCTCGACACCGAGCGGCGCGAACAGCTGCTGCAGCTCGGCGAGCTTGCCGGCGTTGTTGGAGGCGAGGACCAGTTTCATCGGCAACCCGCGGATCGCGCCGTCGCCCGATCAGAAGGCCAGCGCCCGCGCCTGCAGCGCGGTCAGCTCGGCGATGCCCTTCTCGGCGAGCAGCAGCAACGCATTCATCTCGTCGCGCGAGAAGGCGGCCCCTTCGGCCGTGCCCTGCACTTCCACGAAATGCCCGGCGCCGGTCATCACCACGTTCATGTCGGTGTCGCAGGCGGCATCTTCGATGTACTCGAGATCGAGCAGCGGCGTGCCTTGCACGATGCCGACGGACACCGCAGCGACGTGGCCCCGGATCGGCGAGGCCGCGAGAGTGCCGGCCGCCAGCAGTTTGGTGACTGCATCCTGCGCCGCCACGAAGGCGCCGGTGATGGCCGCGGTGCGAGTGCCGCCGTCGGCCTGGAGCACGTCGCAGTCGAGATGGATGGTGCGCTCGCCGAGGGCGGCGAGGTCGAAGACGGCGCGCATCGAGCGGCCGATGAGGCGCTGGATCTCCTGCGTACGGCCACTCTGCTTGCCGCGCGCGGCCTCGCGATCGCTGCGGGTGTGGGTGGCGCGCGGGAGCATGCCGTACTCGGCCGTGACCCAGCCCTCGCCGCTGCCGCGCTTGTGCGGCGGCACCTTTTCCTCGACCGAGGCGGTGCAGAGCACGCGCGTCTGGCCGAACTCGATCAGCACCGAACCCTCGGCATGGATGGTGAAACCGCGCGTGATACGCACGGGACGCAGCTGGTCAGCGGCACGGTCGCCGCTTCGTACGAAAACTGTCATGTCAACCCAGGAAAAAGAGAACGGATCAGGGCTTGCGTGCGGCGGAGGAGCGCTTGATGGCTTCGTTGATCTCGGCGATCGAACGCTCGATGGCGTCATCGTCGAGATCGTCGAGCTCGCTGTCGGAGGGCATACCCGCCTGGATGGTGGAGGCGAAGACGCCATCGCTGATGCTGTCGGTGGATACGCCCCGGGTCTGGCCCGTCGCATCCGGCGTTTCCCATTCGAGCGCGATCAGCGTAACGTTGTCGCTGTGGGAACCGCCGTTGCGCAAGGCCATTTCGGCGAGATCGGGTGCAGCGTCGGAAACCGGCTTGCCGGAAGACAGCGTGCGCACGATCAGGCTCTCGTCCAGCACGCTCCACAGGCCGTCGGAGCACAGCATGATGCGGTCGCCCCGCTGCAGTTGCAGCGGGGCAGAGATGTCGAACAAGGGCGTGGTCGGCGACCCCAGGCATGTCAGCAGCAGGTTGCGGTTGACGACCTCGGCACCCGTGGTCCCGCCGGTGCGCGGCCGCTCGGCGTGGGAGTGATCGCGCGTGCGCGTCAGCAGCTCGCCGTCGCGAATCACGTAGAGCCGGGAGTCTCCGCAATGGATCCAGGTCGCGGTCGTGCCTTGCAGGACCGCCGCCACCACGGTTGTGCGGGGCGTGTCGAGCATGCCCTTGTTGCCCGCGTAGCGCATGATCTGCTGGTGCGCAGCCATCAACGAAGCCGTGAGGAAGGCCTTCACATCCTTCACCATCGGCCGCGCCTCGCGCTGGTACAGCGCCGCAATGGTCTGCAGCGCCATCTGGGCGGCTACCTCGCCCTCAGGGTGCCCACCCATGCCATCGGCCAGCACGAACAGGCCCGATTCCCGCGTGTAGCAATAGCCCATGCGGTCTTCGTTCTTGAGACGGCCGCCCTTGCGGCTGACCTGGAAGACGGAAAATTTCACAGCGGCCGCCTGGCGGAGTAAACAACGTGGGGGGTCATCATGCCGGACGCGTGGTCGGAGCCGCCGCTTTGGGCAGGCCCTTCTTTTCGAAGGAGCGCATGTTATCGATCGACAGCCGCACCTTCTCGCTCACCGTGAGCTTGGTGTAGCGGCGCTCGCCCTCGCGGCTGAGTTCCTTCTGCAGCGCAAAGACCGATTGCGGGCGCGACAGCGGGTCGAGCGACATGCACCACTCGACCACCTCGATCAGGTTGTCCGAATAGATGCCACGCAGTCGCGAGAGCGACAGGCCGAGCCGATCCTTCTCGATGCGCTGCGGCGCGTCGTTGGGCGGGTAGCCCTGCATGCAGGCATAGATGCACGCGCCGATGGCGTAGATGTCGGTCCAGGGGCCCATCGAGGAATCGCGGCGGTACATCTCGGGCGCCGCGAAGCCGGGGGTGTACATCGGCCGGATGAAGTTGCCCTCCTTGGACAACACCTCGCGCGCGGCGCCGAAGTCGATCATCACGGCGCGGTCGTCATCGGTCACGAAGATGTTGGCAGGCTTGATGTCCAGATGGAGCATCTTGTGCTGATGCACGATTCGCAAGCCGCGCAGGATCTCGTCGAACAGCGAGCGGATGGTGGATTCGCGAAAGACCTTCTGCTTCTTGAGGTCGCGCGCCGTCACGATGAAGTCCTGCAGGGTGGCCCCCTCCAAGTAATTCATGACCATGTAGACGGTCTCGTTCTCGCGGAAGAAGTTGAGCACGCTGACCACCGAGGCATGCGAGATCTGCGCGAGCGAACGCCCTTCCTCGAAAAAGCTCTTGAGCCCCAGGCGGTAAAGCGATAGTTTCTCGGGTGGCACCTGGGGCGCGAGTTCGCCGGTGCCGCGGGTGGCCAGCGAGGACGGGAGGTATTCCTTGATTGCCACTTGCTGGCCACTGTGGTCGACAGCAAGGTAGACCACCCCGAACCCGCCTGCCGAGATGCGGCGCACGACGCGATAGCCGCCAATGACCGTGTCAGGCAACAAGGGCGAAGGTTTGACCTTTGACATAATCCGGGAGTTTCGCCCGAAGGCGGGAGTGCGGCAAGCGAAGGTGGTGCCGTTGTCTCGGGGCGTGCACACCAATTCAAGAGCGAGGCGCGATGCCAGTTTACAGCATGACCGGCTATGCCAGCGGCCAGACCGCCGCGGGCAGCGGTCACCCGGAAGCCGAGCCGCGAACCGCCGGCGCGGGCCGGCTCGGAGTCGAGATCCGCTCGGTCAACAGCCGTTTTCTCGACCTCACATTCAAGCTGCCCGAAGAGCTGCGCCAGCACGAGCCCATGCTGCGCGAGCTGCTGACCGGCCAGCTCAAGCGCGGCAAGGTCGAATTGCGCGCGGCCATCGAGAGCGGCGCCGCAGCGGGCATCGGCGAGCCCTCGACCAAGCTGCTGCAACGGCTCAACGGCCTGCAGGACAGCATCCGCGCCTGGCTGCCCGCCGCGCGCGAACTCAGCGTGGCCGACGTGTTGCGCCTGGCGGCCGGCGACACCACCGCCCGGAGCGATTGGGGCCCGGAGCTTTCCGAGCTGGCGACGAAGACGCTCAAGGGCCTGATGACCGCACGCGAGCGCGAGGGCGCACGGCTGGCCAGGATGCTGCAGGACCACCTGGCCCAGCTGCGCGCCCTTGTGGCGCAGGCGCTGCCGCTGGTTCCCCAACTGGTCGAGCAGCAGCGCAACCGCTTCCTGGAACGTTGGCAGGAAGCCCTGGGGGCGAGCGGCGGCACGCCGCCGGAGGCCGCCCAGGACCGCGCCCTGGCCGAAGCCACGGCCTTCGCGATCCGCATCGACGTCGCGGAAGAACTCACGCGCCTGGGTTCGCACCTGGATGAAATCGAGCGGCTGGTCAAGAAGGGCGGCGAGATCGGCAAGCGCCTCGACTTCCTGATCCAGGAGCTGCATCGCGAAGCCAACACGCTCGGGTCCAAGTCTGCGACGCTGGAGCTCACCCGCATTGGCGTGGACATGAAGGTGCTGGTCGAACAGATGCGCGAGCAAGTGCAGAACATCGAGTGACAGGGAACAGGGAAGGGAACGCGCGAATGGATTACCCCGGCAATATCTTCGTGGTCGCGGCGCCCAGCGGCGCCGGCAAGTCGAGCCTGGTCAAGGCCTTGATGGAGCTCGACTCCGCGGTACAGCCCTCGGTGTCGCACACCACACGGGCACCGCGCGGCCAGGAGAAGCATGGCCGCGAATACTTCTTTGTGCCGCATTCGGAATTCGATGCAATGGTCGCGGCCGATGCCTTCGTCGAGTGGGCCCATGTGCACGGACAGCGCTACGGCACCTCGAAGAAGGCGATCGAGGACCGCATCGCCCAAGGCGCCGACGTGATCCTGGAGATCGACTTTCAAGGGGCGATCCAGATCCGCAAGACCTTTGCCAACGCAGTGATGATCTTCATCCTGCCACCGAGCTGGGAAGAGCTGCGTTCCCGGCTCGAGCGGCGCGGCGAAGACAGCGCCGAGGTGATCGAATTGCGTTTGCGCAATGCCGCCGAGGAGATGGCGCGCGCCAACGAGTTCGACTTCGTTATAATCAACGAGTTATTTGAGCGCGCACTTTTCGACCTGAAGGCGATCGTCCACGCTCAGCGGCTCCGGTATTCCGCACAGCGCCGCGCGCGTGCCGACACTTTCGCCGCCCTGAACATTCCCTGATCCCGATCAGGCCCCCGCCTGTAAGCCGAAAGACCCCATGGCCCGCATCACCGTCGAAGACTGCCTCCAACAAATCCCGAACCGCTTCCAGCTCGTGCTGGCCGCCACCTACCGTGCGCGCATGCTGAGCCAGGGTCACGCGCCGAAGATCGAGAGCAAGAACAAGCCCGGCGTCACGGCCTTGCGGGAGATCGCCGAAGGCAAGATCGGGCTTGAAATGCTCAAGAAAGTCCCCGGCTGAGCTGACGCACACCTGCAACAAATAAGCACCGCAACGCGGTGCTTTTTTATTGCCCAAAGACATCGAGCCAGTCGCCAAGCTAAAGTGACAAGCATGAGCGCGGTTGTCAAGTCCCAGTCAGGTGCCCCCAAGGGCACGCCCCGGCCGAGTCCGGCGGCGCTGAATGCAGCTGCCGCCAGCTTCGCCGCGCTCACCGATCGCCTCGACTACCTGAGCGCCGAGGACGTCGAGCAGGTGCGCCGTGCCTACCGGTTCGCCGACGAGGCCCACCTGGGCCAGCTGCGCAACAGCGGCGAACCCTACATCACCCACCCGATCGCAGTGGCGGCACAGTGTGCGGAATGGAAGCTCGACGCGCAGGCGCTGATGGCCGCCCTGCTGCACGACGCGATCGAGGATTGCGGCGTGACCAAGTCGGAGCTGATCGAGCGCTTCGGCGCTCCCGTCGCCGAACTGGTCGATGGCCTCACCAAGCTGGACAAGCTGCGCTTCAACACGCGCGAGGAGAACCAGGCCGAGTCCTTTCGCAAGATGCTGCTGGCGATGGCGCGCGACGTGCGCGTCATCCTGGTCAAGCTGGCGGACCGCACGCACAACATGCGGACGCTCGAAGATGCCCCGCGCGAGAAATGGGCCCGGATCTCACGCGAGACCCTCGACATCTACGCGCCGATTGCGCATCGGCTCGGGCTCAACCAGACCTACCGCGAACTGCAGGACCTGTCTTTCCGCCACCTGCGTCCCTGGCGCTACGCGATCCTCGCGAAGGCCGTTGCCAAGGCCCGCGGCCGACGCCGCGACCTGATCCAGAAGGTGCAGCAGGAACTGGAAACCGCCTTCGCCGCAGCCAGCATGAGCGTGCGCATCGCGGGCCGCGAAAAGACGCTCTATTCCATCTACCGCAAGATGGAAGAAAAACACCTGAGCTTCGCGCAGGTCACCGACATCTACGGCTTTCGCCTCATCGTCCCGTCGGTGATCGCCTGCTACACCGGGCTGGGCATCCTGCACCAGATGTACAAGCCGCTGCCGGGAAAGTTCAAGGACCACATCGCCATCGCGAAGCTCAACGGCTACCAGTCGCTGCACACCACGCTGGTGGGGCCGGCCGGCGTGAGCGTCGAATTCCAGCTGCGTACCGAGGCCATGCACGTGGTGGCCGAGTCCGGGGTGGCGGCCCATTGGCTCTACAAGGCGGCCGAGCCGAGCACGGCAACGGGCGACCGCCTTGGAACCAAGTGGCTGCAGTCCCTGCTCGACATCCAGGACGAGACGCGCGACGCGGCCGAGTTCTGGGACCACGTCAAGGTCGATCTCTTCCCCGACGCGGTCTACGTCTTCACGCCCAAGAGCCAGATCCTGGCGTTGCCGCGCGGCGCGACGGTGGTCGACTTCGCCTATGCCATTCACAGCAACATCGGCGACCACACTTCGGCAGCGCGCATCAACGGCGATCAGGTTCCGCTGCGCACCGAGCTCAAGAACGGCGACGTCGTAGAGGTCATCACCGCACCCGTATCGACACCCAACCCGGCATGGCTGGGTTTCGTGCGCACCGGCCGGGCGCGCTCGAAGATTCGCCACTACCTCAAGACCCTCGCGCACGCCGAGTCGGAAGGACTGGGTGAAAAGCTGCTGGCGCAGGCCCTGCGCGCCGAGGGCCTCGGGAACCTGCCGGAGGATGACGAGGAGCACCAGCAGATCTGGGAAAAGCTCCTGCGCTTCACCGGCAACCGTACCCGCTCGGAACTGCTGACCGACATCGGGTTGGGCAAGCGCATCGCCACCATCGTCGCCAAGCGGCTGATGGCGCTCTTGGCCGAACGCGGCGAAAAGCCCGACGCATTGATGCTGAGCCGCGAGCGCTTCACTGCGCACGAGGCCGTTTCCCAAGGCGCCGTCACGCTGGACGGCAGCGAGAATTCCTCGGTGCGCTTCGCGCTGTGCTGCCGGCCCATTCCCGACGACCCGATCGTGGGCTATCTCGGCCACGGCGAAGGCCTGGTGGTGCATACCGAAGCTTGCGGCGTCGGGCAGCGACTGCGCCACAAGGACAGCGAACGCTTTTTTGCCGTCGAATGGGCGGACGAGCCGGTGCGAACTTTCGAGACCGGCGTCGTCATTACCGTGCGCAACGACAAGGGCGTGCTGGCGCGCGTCGCGGCCACGCTGGCGGATGCCGAGGCGGACATCACGCACGTGGAGATGGCCGACGAGACGCCGCAGGACTCCACCGACCTGCGCTTCGTGATCGCGGTGCGCGATCGCACCCACCTCGAGGCCGTGCTGCGGGCAGCCCGACGCACTCCCTCCGTGCTCGCTGCGGCGCGAACCGTTCCGGCGCCCTGAGGCTCAGCCCGCCGCGGACGATGGCGGCGGATAGCTGACTGACAGCACCTCGATCTCGTGGTCGCCCCCGGGGGTCGCGAGCTTGACCACATCGCCTTCACGCGCTTTCAGCAGCACCCTGGCGATCGGGGAAATCCAGCTCACCTGCCCGCGCGCGCTTTCGGCTTCATCGATTCCCATGATGGTCACCTCCCGCTCATCGCCGGTCTCGTCCGCATAGCGAACGGTGGCACCGAAGAAGACCTGGTCGCGGCCACGATGCACCGAGGGGTCCGTGACCTCGGCCACCTCGAGCCGCTTGGTCAGGAAGCGGATTCGCCGGTCGATCTCGCGCAAGCGCTTCTTCCCATAAAGGTAGTCGCCGTTCTCGGATCGATCTCCATTCTTGGCCGCCCAATGAACAGCCTCGACCACCTTGGGCCGCTCGACGTCCATCAGTTCGAGCAACTCGTCGCGCAGCCGCGCATAGCCTTGCGGGGTGATGTAGTTCTTGCCTCCGACGGGGAGCGGCGGCATGCCGGCGGTGCCGTCATCGTCATCGCCTGCGTCGTTCTCTTTGGTGAATGCCTTGCTCATGGCCAGAAGCTCCAAGGCGAAAGACCCTGCAACTCTCGTTGCAGGCCTTCTTGATGGTAGTACCGCTGAACTCAAATCCCACGCGCCCTTGGCGCAGGCAGTCCCGCACTCGTGGTGCGCTGATTCTATTGACCAGGGTCGGTAGCCTGCCCGTCAGCGCTTGCGTCCTTCGCCGGTAGGCGTATTTGCCGGGCCGGAGGTTTTCAGCACCTGCACGCACCCAGGCACCACGCAAAGAAAAACGGCTTAGAGGGGTGAGCCTCTAAGCCGTCGATTCACAGGAAAAAAGTGGTGCGGCTGGCAGGATTCGAACCCACGACCCCTTGGTTCGTAGCCCTGCAGCTGCGAAGGATGTCATTGTAAATCAACGACTTAGGGCGTCCACCCGGTTGGTTGTTGCAGCGATTTGCCTAGGGGCGCAGAGACGAGTCGCGCAAAAGTCGCGCAGCGCGAATACCGGCCTGTCACGCCTGAAGCCTACTCGTTCAGCGGGTGAGTGCTGATCGAGAGGCTCCGGATGAGGCCGCTGCCGTAGTGCAGCTTGTCGAAGCTCATGTGCATGTGGCACTGGCAGCCGGAAATCGCCAGTCGGGAGGCGAAGGCATATTCTTCGGGACCGAGATCTACCACAGCGGTTATCTCTTTTTTGGCCCCAACGACGGAGCCGATCGCGGATGCTTCCTTGAGGCCTTCGCCACCATCAACAAGCATGAGATCGAAACCGGTCACGGTTCCCACTGCTTCAGCAAACGCGCCCTTCGCATGAAGGTAGTAGCGTCCGTCGCGAGTCATTCGGTGCCTGCCGTCGCTGGCGTGAACGAACAAGGCCATTTCCCACTGGCTGACCACCCCCTCGCGGCGTAGGAGCTCTCGCTTCTTGGTCTTGCGCTTGGTTGCCATGACTTCCTCTTTCGTTTGGTAAGCGAAGCAGTCTGCCGACACCCAAAAAATCCAGGAAGCATGGATGGATAATCAACAGCTAAGGTCCGTCTGGCGGGAGGTCTTGCTTCGGCACCGGTTAGGTTTTGTTGGAGAGAGGAAAAATGAAAATGCCTTGGAACGCCCTGCTGCCGCTCGCCGGCTGCGCGAGCGAGCGCACCAACGAATCTATGGCTGACCCATACAGGTTCTTTGCTGGCGTGCATGGGCATGCTTCTCCCGCGGGTCTTGTTGGTCAACTTGGCGCGCGCGCGTGAAGCGCTGGAGGCCAAATAGTGCCGGATGCCGGACTGTTCTTCATGTTCCTGTACTGGGCTTGCCCAGTCGTTTCAGCCTGGGTCTTGTGGAATTTTCACTGGAAGATCAAAAGCGAATGGGCACGGGTGGCCGCGTTTTTTGCCCTTTCCTGCGTCTTGATCGCGGCGCTCTGGCTACTTGGCGTCCCCTACCCCACGACTGATTGAACACCTAGACGTTCACAGGTCCATTCGCATCATCGCTTGAACCTCTCGGCCGGCGCCGCGCTCTAGCACTTCTGCAGAGCCCGTTGCCCTGCCTGATCTAACAGTACCGCGACAGGTCCACTCGCGCGAAAGTGGCCCGCATGAGACCGTCGCCCCTCCCCACAGCTGATCTGCCCTTTGTACCGCCATCGGCCAAGCCCACCCCGCGGGGAAGATCGGCGCCGACGCGCAACGCTACTGTCTCTATGGTCGGTGCAAATGTCCGGGCGTACCGCCTCGCGGCGGGGCTCTCCGGTGCTCAGTTGGCCTTGCGAGCTCGGCTGTCTGACTCGATGCTCTCACGGATCGAGGGAGGCCTCGTTTCCCCGTCTCTTTGCACGCTGACCAAGGTCGCAGCGGCGCTGGGGCTGCCCATGTCAGCCCTGCTCGACCAAGAGGTGGAGTTCTGGGCCTGGTGGGCAGCCCGGCCTACCGGGTGGCGACAGGCTGCGGCAAACACCCCTACCCTTCGGCAAAACGGTGGCAAGCCGCGCGCGGCCTACCTGATCAAACCCCTGTAAGCCCCGCCCGCGGGGGCCTTCCAGATCGGCCGCTGAGGTCGGCTTGAACCTGGCAAAGCGAAGAGGTGATGTTCCTACAAGCGCCCCTGTTCCCGATCGGTCAGTAAAGATCACGAGGACTTGCCGTCCGGGAAGTGGGTACACCTATTCAGATGCCTGACATTCATCCCGTTGCGCCCGCTCAGGAGTGACGCATACTTGATGACAATTGCACTCCTGACCACCGATGAATATCTCTCCGGCGCGCGCAGATGCCGACCCGCCCGTTGCCCCACCCGATTGGACGATCGAGGTGGGATTTGACCAAGTGGGCGAAGGTCGCTATTTTTTTGCGGATGTGAAGCGGTCGGGAATGTTGATGTTTCGGATCGGGGTGGGTGGCATAGCCGACGAGGCAAAGGCGAGGAAGCTGTTGGCGGCCAAGGCGCGCGCCTCGATAGATGAATTCCTAATCCGAGAACAACAATACGGTGCTTAACCCGCTCGGGGTCCCCGCGTCCCGCGTAGCGGGGGCGCCTGTTCAGACGACGTTCAGCCTATGGCGCATATGATGCGCAGCTTCTGGGGAGCACCGACCGATGCAGTGGAACCTTCGCGTACTGTATGAGATAAGGCTGCATCGCAGCGAAGAGCTCGAAGGTGACCCGCGGCCAGTGGTGGCCCAATCCCTTTGGCTTCCAGATACGCAGGCCAATCGAAAGATGCTCCAGCAGGCCGCAGAGGAAGGCAACCGCCACTTTGGTGATGCAACACACTGGATAGAAGAGCGCCAGGCATGAAGCCCAGAGCGGCGATGGTGGCGTGACTGGTTGAGGAAGATCGGCCTGTAGACAAGTGGCCCAGCCCGAGCTTTCGCTTCTTGGCTGGGCCTTCGCGCATTTGGGGTGTCTCTTACCGGATCCAGCAAACTCGAAAGCCTACCCTTGCCTACCGAGCCGGTAACCGCATCGGAGGCGTCGTTGCACCTCACAGGACGCCGCATCGAAGATCTAACTTCGTCCGGCGTATACTGTACGTCCATCCAGTACTATCCGCATGTGTTCACGATCGTTTACCGCTGCCGCCGAGAGGGGCAACTGCTTCACCGCGATGATGTCGAGACTGATCCGGCGCACGGTGAACTGCAGGTGTTTCGTAAAGGGATGAAGCGCGTGGCGGTGCTTCTCGGCCAGGACCGGGAAACGTATGTGCTGCCGCTGCTCGACAAGGTGAAGCTCCTCGCGATCAATGAGCGCGGCGTGCTGCTCACCGGCATCGAGATCTATCCCACCCGCGGAGCCAAGGGCACAGGCCCGATGTTCCCGCAGACCTGGTGGTGCGAGCTGAACCCCAAAGGCCGCACGTCGATCGCTGACCCGGCGGAAGCGCGTCGTCGCGAGCGGGAGCGAGAAGCGCGCGAGATCGCTGATTCCCTACTTCGGCGGCCAGTGCGTCGCGGGAAGTACGAGCCCTGAGCCCCTAAGCCCTGCCCCACCACCGCCTATTCGGCGATCTTGCGCACTCCGTCGTCCCTGGGGCCTCCACCGGCGAGGCGAGCAGACGACGCCACACATCCATCTTTGCAATCCGCACTTCGGGCAAGGCGGGTGGCCGGGCCTAGGTAGACGCAGCAAGAAGTAGCCGCCCGCTGTGAAATAGGTCACTGACGAAGGCGTCGTTGGCGCTCATGATGGCGCCATGGTTAGATCACTTGCCCTTCTTTTGACTCCGCTGGTCACGCTAGGTCTTGTGTATGCCTTCGGCATCGGTGCGCTGCTCACATGCTTCGTGCTCGCTTTTCTTACGTTGATGCTCTCAACAGGAAAATTCGAACACGACGCTGCGAAAGAACGTCGCCGCGACTTCGGCCACACGACTGTTCCTGCCGGGCTATAAGGTCCCAGGTGCGCCCATCACTAGCGGTGAGACCTGGCCCCACTAAATCGATGGTCTCTTAGCCAACGAATGGCGGCCTCCATGCCTGCCGCAACTGCTTCGTCATCGCTCGCGTAGAGATCACCGACTTGGCGCTTCACTTCAACGTCTCCGTGCCATTCGTACTCGGTGATAACGAAGGTCGCCTGGAAGTGGCCGTCTCTTCCCCGGGAAAAACTGCGAAGCGTGAATTGACCGCATTGCGCGATTTGAACCCGTTCTTGAGGCACTGCCATCCCTTCAGTGTGCTGAAGGTGATTGCGTAGCAACGTAAGAAAAGTGCCCGTTATTCCGGCCACGCTGACGGAGGCCCAATGCCGTCCCAGGCCTAGAACTCGAATGCGAACTTGTGGTTGACGGCGCAGCGTAGGACTACCGACCAGCCTGCTCCGCGATCTTGCGCATCGCGTCGCCGCTGGCCTTGGAGCCGGCGACTTCTAGGTAGGCAGTTCCGGCGTGATGGTGATGCAGGCCCCGCGACGTGGACGGATGGCCGTTAGGCAAGGCCATCTTCGTGACAGAAGAGTAAGCCACCCCCCACAACCAGCCGACGCCGACGGCGGAACGGAGGGAATCGAAACCCTCCGGGCAGGGGACTCAAAATCCCACGCCACAAGGCTTGCCGGCTCGATTCCGGTCCAGGGCATTCAGCACGTCTCAGTACCGATAGTCCCGGTCGCCACGGTCATCCCAGTCGCGATGGTGATGGTGATGGCGCCAACGTTCGCCCCGCCAGTAACCCGGGGCTGGCTGCACGTCGTACACGGGCGCCGGACGGTAGTAGACCGGCGGCGGCGGGCGGTAGTACGCGCGCGGTGCCGGCTCGTAATACACGGGCGCCGGCGCCGAGTAGACCGGCGCGGGTTGGTAGTAGTGCACGGGGCCCGGTTCGGCAACGCCGATTGCAACGCCCGGCAGGTCAATGCCAACAGACCAGCTCGCGCCTGCATTGGCCGAGGCTGCCGTGAAGAGCGCACTGGCCGCCACAGCACTAACTGCGGCCAATTTGAGAAAGGGGGAAAGATTGAGGCTCACTGTGGGGACTTCTGTAGGGGCGAACAGCGCCCTTGCCTACCTACAACGCCCTGCGCCCATCGAATGTCACGTCGCCAACGTGAAGAACGTTGCGAAATGTAGCGATGGGCGCTTAGATGCCTCATGATCGCGAGTTCGATCTCCGCGGACACCTTTGCTAGGGCGGGGTCGGGAGTGGGCCGAACGACGCGCCTATCCGACGAGATTCGGATCGTCGGGCGGGGCTTGAGAAGATCGAAGAATTGGGTGCTCCAGGGAATGGAACTTTCGAGATCTTCGCCGTCGAATAGGGGGTGCCCGCAGGCCGAAGCCGGGGCGTAGCCTAGCAGGAGACGTGACAGAACGTAACGTCTCGCCTATCCTCCTCGCTCCTTTCGATCCCCTCGGCCAGCCTGGGCCGCTAATCTCCAGTGCTCTACGCCCGCTTCATGGCAACGCCCAAGCTTCTCATCACAGGACCAGGGGGATCGACGTATCGACTTGCGGAGCCGATGCAAATCTACGATGGCGAAACCCATGTCGGGACCATCGAGGCAGTGATCGTGTCACGGAGTGGACACGAGGTTTACCTCGACCGCTTTGTGCCCTCGGCCATCCCAATGCGGCACAAGTGGGTGTCGAGGAATCTTGTGCTCGTTGAAACAGTCGCATTCTTGGCAAAGCATTTCGCGGCAGTCACGACGATCAGGGTCTCTTTGGACTCGCCCATTGAAAGGCACGACGACGTCCTTAAGGTCGCGAGGGCCCGTGCCCAGAGCCTGCGTCGCATCAGCGCCCACCAGATCAACATCACCCCCAGCTTCGCACCCTCGAATCGGGGCAATTTCGCGGTTAGTGGGGTCTGGAAGCGCAGCCCGCAAAGCCTCAAGGCCCTCAATGCCGCTCTACGCCACGAACGCGTAGCCCACCAATCTCGGAGGGCGGCGGCGGCAACTGTCGCAGGCCGCCTAGCAAGACTCGGTGCACGGATCCAACTCATGCTTTCCGGCTCGACCGGAAAAGGCATCTAAAGCGGGGAGATAGCCAGGAATCAGGCCGCGCCCTTCACCTTCTCCACGGTGCGGAAGGCGCCCAGGCCCAGCATGCCGAGCAGCAGCGGCCACAACTCCTCGGTGTCGATGCGCGGCAACTCCACCGGATGGCCGATGGCCTGACCGATCATGAAGAGCATCGGGCCGCCGATGAACTTGAAACCTACCGCCAGTGCGCAGATCCAGCCCACTGCTGGGCGCCAGCCGGAGACGAACAGGTTGCCGCTTGCCGCCTCGATCTTGTTGGTCTCGGCCTGAGCCGTCGCAAGCTGCGTGTCGGCGTTGAGCCTGGCAAGTTCGCCCTGCTGAGCCAGTTCGACAAGACGCACTTTCGCCGCTTCGGCAGCGTTTTTGTCCGGGAAAATCTTGTCTAGGATGTCGCCCACGGCGGGCAACAGGGCCAACAATGGGACGGTCACGGCGAGTCCTCCAAGCGCTGCAGGTTGCTGGCCACCCGCCGCGCCCAGCCGCGGCCGAAGGCGCCCCAGGTCGGTTGGTCGGTCATGAACTGCAGGCGCACGCCGTTGAATCTGGCGCCGATGAGCGGATCCGCCGCGGCCACGGCCTGCAGGGTCTTGGGCCCTATCGCGCCATCGGGCATGGCGCCCACCACGCGCTGCAGCCATTTCGCTGCCTGCTCGGGACCGCTGTTCACTGCAGCGTCGAAGACATCGAACCGGATATGCTCCGGCAGGGCGTCTGCCTTGATCGGCATCCAGTACAGGTCGCGGTAGATCTGCTTCGCCTTCTCGCGCGGCAGGTCGCGCATGTCACCACGGAAGCCATTGGCACGGGCTACGCGCGCAGTCACGCCCCACATGGTTTCACCGCCTGGGTCGCGCGAGTCGTTGGCGTAGCCGCCCTCGTGCCCGAGCAGCCGATCGAATGCCTCGTCGAAGGTCATGACAGGTCCCCCGGCTTGGTGAATCGTCCCTCGGCCCAACGCTTGATGCGCAGCCCCCACTCAGTTTCTTCGCGCCACCACTTGCGTACCAAGTAGCCAATCTGCAGGACCACAAGCACCCCGGTAAGGAAGGCGGTCCAGCTGATCTGCGAGTACCAGGCAATGCCACTAGCCGGCGCGGTGCGCACTGCGAGCTCTACCGCGATGTCTTTGATTTCCTGCTTCATTCGCCGCCCTCCTCCCCATTGGCTTCGATCGGGCGAAGCTCCCACCGGCCGCCCTCTAGGTCTTTGGGGTCCGGCACATGGAAGGGCACTTCTTTCGACGCATCGAACTTCGGAGGCGCAGTTCGTGTAGCGAAGGCAGGGCACTGGAGCTTGCCGGGCTCGAGTTGGTCGAAATCCGCGCGGATGCCCCCGGTGAAATGGCGAGTAGTCGGGTCGTAGCTGAAAACGTACATGCCGGCTCCTCGCTCAGTATTTGATGTAGTACGGATAGGCGACGTTGCGCGGCCGGCCGTCTGCGCCGCCTGCATTCAGGATCGTGATTCCGATTCCAGCGGCGTTTATGCCGATGCCCGTGAAGCTGCCGGCGACGCTGATGTTGTGGCCGTGAGCCCCATCGGTGCTGGTGCCGCTCGGCCCAGTAACTTGCGCCGCCGGTGCTGCGCCGCCGGCTGTGGCAACCAGATTCACCGAGGCTTGATAGGAGTGCGAGTGGGAGCCCTGAACGTCCGCCGAAGCCCCATGCGTGTGCCCGGGGTCGCTCACGCCGTGCACATGCGCTGGGTCGCTGTAGCCGTGGTTGTGGATGACGTTGTCATGGTCCTGAAAAGCACCAATCCCGCGGCCCGGGTCGTAGCCGCGCGATTCATCGAGCGTGCGAAGGAAGATCCCGCGCAAGTCCGGCAGGCGAAAGTTACTGACGCCGTCGCCGGTTGAGAACTGCCCAAACCAAGTTCCCGCGCCCCAAATTGCATCGGACGTGATACAGCCGGAGGCCGCAGCGAAGGCCCACAGCGCCGGGTAGGTTGTGCGGCTCACGAGCTGGCCGTTCATCTTCAGGTAGCCCGGCGGCGCGTTGAGGCTCGGCGCCCGGACCATCGTCCCAACTGCCACACCGGCACCGTCGCGCAACTGTGCGATGAAGCTCAGCGCATAGCGGATCGCGTCATCTAGCGTCGATGGGAGGTCGCTGCCGTCCGGGCCGTTGAGGGCCGGGTTCGTGCTGCAGGCTGCAAGGGTGGTGGTTACTGCCATGAAGGAAGCTCCAGAAATGCGAAAACCCGCCGAAGCGGGTTTCAGGGGGATGACGCCAGTGGCGCCTACGAATGGCGGTACGCTGTCGGGGCAAGATGCGAGATGCAACTGGCCACCGGCAAGGACCACAAATGGACTACGAGCACGAGATCAAGGAACTGCACGGCGTCATCGATACGCTCGTCGGCATGAACACTGCCCTGATGTCGGCAGTGACGTTGATGCTGAGGCTCCACCCTAAGAGAAATGTGCTGATCGACGCCTACCCGCAGGTTCGCGAGTTCATAAGCAACCAGTCGCTTTTTCTACCGCTCACCGACGAGAGCATGGCTTTCGCCCAGAAGCTCCTCGATGAACTGTTCCAGCGCGCGAAGGACGACGACTAGCAGGTTGCACGGCCTGCAAGCACACGGAAGGCGCCTTGCAATGCCTCCCACACCTCGCGCCCTAAAATGCGCCGATGGATGGACTGTTCACCGAATACCTGATCTGGAAGGCCATTGGCCTTTGCGTGCTCGGGTTCATGGTGAACTTCGTTTACACGCTCGTCACTGGCCGGACGCTAGAAGAGGTGCTGAGCGAAAAACGAGAGGAGTGAGCGCCGAGGTGCCAGCCAGCCCCAGCGGCCGGCCAACGCTCAAGCGCTCATAGGCCGCGATCGCGCGGGCCAGCTCTTCAGGATCCGCCAGCATCGTGCCCAGGCGGTCCACCCTGCCCCGCTTTGCCGACTGCCGCAGTGCATCCAGCATCGGGCCCGTGAAACGGCCGATGATGGGCGTGCGACTTGCGATTCCGTTCACCATTGGGTTGTCGAGCAGCCCCAGACTGAGCGCGTTCTGCACGTTCTGCGCCGTGTTGGAACCAGTGGCCAGGCCCAGGCGCTCGGCATTGTCAGCGCGCGACAAGTCGCGGCCTACGCCGCCCAGCGTGGCCCGCTCGCCATCGTCGAAGAGGCCGTTCACTGCGCCGCTGCGCGCTGCCAACCACCGATTGAACTTCGCGTTCGTGAGCGCGCCGGCCGCGTTGGTCTGGCTCGCCGCATCCGTCACCGCGTAGTTCTTGAGGAGCTCCGTGGTCTCTGGCGATGCGACGCGGCCAAACGCGGCCATGTCATCAGCTTGCGAGCCGCGCGGGCTAAAGAACTTCGGCGCGAGCTCGCCGCCCTGCGCCGCCGGCTGCCCGTCGCCGCCCTGGCGGAAGATCGAGCCCTGCGGGCCCGTGCGGAAGCGCTGCATGCGGTCCTGATGCATCGCCAGGGCCTCGCGCCACTGGTTGACGATGTCGCCCGGGAAGTTCTCGCCGGGCCGGCCGTTGCCAGCCGCCACCGCATCCACCTGGGCGTCGATGTCGCGGCGCATCTGGTCGAGTGCCGCGGCCTCGCGCGTGCGCCCTTTCGCGACTGCATCCGCGTGCGCTTCCCCGATCGAGCTGCGGAGGTTCTGCACCTCGCGGAATGGGACCGGACGAGCGATCGTCGTGGCGCCGGGTGCATCGCCCTGCAGCGCTTCGCGCGCAGCCTGATACAGGCGATCCATGTCGGCGCTCGCGCCGCGGCCTCCGGCCAGATCAGGGTCGCGCAGGTGGTTCAGCAGCGTCGCCGGATCACTGTCGGGGATGAAGCCTTCGGCGTGCATGCGCTGCGCCAGCGTGTCGAGCGGTTGGCCGCGTCCATTGTTCGCGATGCCGCGCAGGCCCGGCGTCTGGCGAAGGTCGTGGAGCTCGCCAGCGAAGGCCTGGCCAGCAGGCGTCGACGTGTTGATGCCGCCGGCACGGCGCACCGCCTGCGCCAGGGTCTGCTCGTCCTGCGTCAGCCCAGCTCGAGCAGGCGCCACCGCCTCGATCGTTTCCTCGCCGATGTTGCGCGCGGTATCGATCGCGCGTTGCGCGTTGCCGCCCCCATTGAAGGTGCCGCGCCCCAGGAAGCGCTGTTGCGCGGCCTCCATGTGGCCGATCGGCAGGATGAAGCGCGTTTCGTCGAAAGGGTCGACGGCATCGAACGCCGCAGCGGTGCGAGCCCGAGCCGCCTCGTCGGCCGCGCGAACCTCCGGGCCCAGCGCATTCCCGAAGTTTTCGGCCGACTGCTGCACAGTGCCGGTTACCGGCGAGATCCGGTTCAGAGCATCCAGCCGCGCCGCGTCCTGCGCCTGCTGAGCGCCGAGCAGCTTGGTATCGCCCGCGTTGCGCAGCGTGCGCGCCAGCTGGCTCACGCCCGGGTTCTGCAGGATCTGCGGCGCGGTGGCCGGCGCCTGCACGATGCTGGGCCCCTGCTGCGCAAGGGCTGCGCGGACGGCAGGCAGTTCGCTTGCCTTGAAGCCGGCTGCTTCCACGACGGAACGCGCGTCCTTGGCGATCTGAGGAGCGAAGGCCGAACGAGCGCCCGAAGCTATGGCACCACCCGCCTTTGTGACCAACTGGAAGGCCGGCGGCAGCAGCGCGCCCACCAGGCCACCAGCGCCAGCGTCCTCCGGGTTCACCAGTCCGGCCGAAGCAGCGCCAGTGATGCCGCCCCCGGCCGCGCGCGTGCCGAGGTTCAGCAGCCTGCCCGCCGTCGTGGTGGGCGCCATGCCGGTACGGAATCCGCTCGATGCGAGCGACTCAGCGAGCGGCGCCAGCCGCGGCGCCACCGCGCGCACAGTCCCGCCCAGCGCCCCACCGACGCCCGCAGTCCCTGCGATATTGGCCGTAAGCCGTCCAGCGTCAAAAGACGGGCTGGCGTTCTCGGTGATGAACTGCTTCAGCGATGCTTCGCGATCGGCGTTGGCGCGCCCCGCTTCGCTCTGCGCCGGCTGCCCGGTCACCAGGCCGGAGAGAGCCCCCTTCTTCTTCCAGCGATCCTCCACGATGGAGTCGGGCAGGAACTCGGCCGCCTTCTCGTTGGCCTTGGTCATCCCCGTTAGGATCGTGTTCCCGATGTCGGCGGCGCCGCTCGGCAGGCCCTTCGCGAAGCCGGCGGGGTTGAACTCGATGCCGAGCGCGGACAAGGTCGGTCCGATGAGCGGAATTGCAGCGGTGCCAAGCCGGCGCACCGATCGGCGGGTCGAGGGCTCAGCTGCTTCCGGCGCGTCGGCGTACTTGGCCCACGGGCCATCTGCCGGCGCAGCTTCCTGATACTTCTCCCAAGGTCCGGCCATTACAGCTTCTCCCAGCTCTTCGGATCGGCAGGATTGCCGCCCTTGTACCGGTAGCCGTCCTGCACGGCACCGCGCGGCGGTCGGCGACCTCCACCGGCCTCATTGCTCGCAAGCGGCGCGTCGGGGACGCTCTCGCCACGGGTGATCTTCAGCCCGCGCTCGACCACGTCGCGCAGATCCTTCAGCGCCGCGGTGAACTCCTCGGTGCTCTGCGCCTTGTCCAGGCGCGCAATCGCGTTCTCCGCCTTGGTGCCCTCCACCTCCGTGATTGCGCCACCGCCCTTCAGGCTGTTGTATGCCTGCAGGAAGGTCTGGCCCTTGAGTTGGTTTCGCACTTGCGCGAAGTTCCAAGCATCGGTTCCGGGGATGTAGTTGCGCGGATCGAGCGTGCCTTGCAGGCCGGTCGCCTCTTTCAGGCCGGGATGATTGAGCGCCTTGTCGATGGTGCGCAGCGCATCGTTCCCAGCGTTCAGCGCCTTCTGCTTCTCCGCCTTGGGCACGGTGTCAGCCTTCACCTGTTCGGTCGCCCGCAGCTTTGCCACGTCCTCAGCATCCGACTCGGCACGGGACATACCCGAGGGGATGGCGCCGGCCGGCATGCCAGCAGGTGCACGCGAGACCGCCGCTGCACCGGGACCGATGACAGGCGAGCCAGACGCCACCGGCACACCGCCCGTGCGACCACCGCCAGGCAGCCGGCCAATCTCACGCTGGATGCCGGCAATGTCGGCCTGCGCGCGCTGGACAGCCGCCGCATCGCCGCGCTGCTGAGCCGTCGCCAGTTCCCGCTCAAGTGCGCCGAGTTCCTGCGTGTAGATCTGCAACTGCCCGTCAGCCGCCGACGCGGTGTTGCCGCCGTCCAGGCCGCCCGAGCTGTACTGGCGAGGTGCGCCGAGCGGACCACCAGGGAGGGCGCGAGCCGACGGTGTAGCAGCAGGCGCCGGTGCAGCCGGATTGCCGCCCACGAGCGACGACTTAGGCACCTTCCACTTGCGACCGTCCGCCCCCTCCACATCAACGAAATCGCCGCGCATGCCGATGTCCGATTGCTCGATACGATCCGCCGTCCGCGCCTGAATCGCCGGCTGGTTCATGCCGGGCTTGATCGTCTTCTTATCGGCCCACATCCCAGGGGCGACTTCCACCATCTCGGGGCGTGTCGCCTGCCAAAGCGGAGTGACGTCGGGTAGCCCAGCGATGCGCGCGGCCAGCACGTCGTCTGCCGTCATGTTCTGAACCATGCTGCCGCCGGATGCCGGGGCACTACCCACCAAGCCGTCACCTCCCGCCCCAGTCGAACGACCTTGCAGTCGCTCGACGAACGAGGCAAGCGCACCGCTCTTGCGCTGCATCTCGGCGATCTGCGCCTGGCGAAGTTCGGCTTGTCCCGCGTTCTCCGCCATCTGCGACTGCATAAGTTGCTGCCTGAAGCGTCGATCCTCGCGCGCGTCGCGCATCCCATGCGCCTGCTGCACACCGCCAGCAAGGCGCTGCCCGAATGACATGGGTTGCGTGGTCGGGCCACCGGCAGCGATCAGAGCCAGACCAAGCTGCGCATCATCGCTGTTGAGAAAATCCAGAAGTCCACCGGCCATGTTCGCCCCTTACCAGTTACCGCCCGGCGTGCCACCACCCGAGCCATCCGCCGCGGGCGAGCCGCCGACGCTGTTCCCGCTGTTGCCCAGAAAGCCCCCAGGCCCAGCCATCGGCCGGACGCCGAACTGCGACAAGCCCCGCGGGTCATTGCCGCCCATCAGGAAGAATTCCTGCATGTCGCGGTACGCCTGCGTGCCGGGCGTCGGGGTGTCGCCGTAGCGATACGCGCCGTAGCCGCCAGTTGCGCCCACGCTGGCCAGCGCGCTCGGATCGCCGCCCATGAGCCAGGGCGAGCGCCCGCTGTCGATGAGCGCCTGCTGAACCGGCGAGTACCCCATGTCCTGCTGCACAAACTTGCGCTCCGGCTCTGGGATCGGCTCCGGCCGGCTCTGCATCCCCTGCACGCTGCGTTGCCCGAGGCCGCCAGCCATCGTGTTCCAGTCCCAAGCCTGAGCACGAGCGTTCGGGTTCTTCTTGTCGAAGCCCACCGGCTGCCTCTGCAGTTGGCCCAGCAGACCAGGAATCAGCCCGCGCATGTAGTCACTCTGCGCATACTGGTTGTCGAGGGATGCACGCTGCCGCGCGCTGATCGGCTGCGCCTGATACCGCGACTGCAAGGCAGATCCCTCGTTCAGGTTCTGCAGCAGCCAGGGGACCGCCATTGCCCAGGGCTCGCGATTGCTGGAGCTCGAGCCCGCGCCACCACCCGATTTGCTGTCGGCGCTGAGCAAGCCGCCCACCGCCCCGATTGCCGCGCCGATCCATGCCATGGTCAGTCCTCCTTCGATTGGTTCATGGTGCGCACGAGGCCATTGACCTCGGCGACATTGATGGGCGCCACGGTGATGTCGTCCACCGCATCGGGCGTGTCCGCCTCGGTGCCGTGGATGCACAGCCAGATCACGCCTGAGAGCGCTCGCACGCCGTGGTGCACGCCGGCCGGGATCTCGATGCACGCCGGGCCCGTGAGCACGCGCCGCTCGGAGTCGCTCACCAGCTCGACAGCCCCGCTCACCAGGTAGGCCAGGTGCGGGTAGTGGTGCCGGTGCTGCACGATCTGCGCACCCTTCGGGATCAGCGTTTCCTTGATGCAAACGCCCGAGCCGAAGAAGTGCGAGATGTTGGAGCCGTCGAGCTCGCTGATTGGCCGGAGCCCGGACGGAAGCAGCCCCCCGCTCATGCGCGCCACCCGGGGTAGCTGCCGTTCGTGCTCGTGCCATCGGAGGCGGTGTTGCCCCAATCCCAGCCGCCGCTGCTTCCGCCGCCAGACGAGCCCCCACCCTGGCGCCACCAGCTATTCCCCAACTGGGCGCCGCCGACCGCAGAAAGCAGCGGATTGCTGCTCGTGCCCTGCGTGCCGGTGCTCGTTCCGCCCATGCCGCCCAGGCCGCTCGCGATCTGCGAGAACTGCTGCAGGTAGTTTAACGGAGCGGTCTGCTCGAAGCCTGCGTTCTGCTGGTCCAGCGCGTTGTAGCCGCCTAGCGTGCCCAGGAGCCCGATGCCGGCCTGCAGGTTGCCCATGTTCTGCGCGTAGGCGTCGTTAAACACGCCGCGGTCGAAGTCCTGTTCGTACCGGCGCGTACCCTCATCGAATTGCCGCTGACCCTCGCCGAACCCCTTTTGCCAGCGGTACATGTCCTGCTGTTGGGTGTAGTCGCCGAAGCGCAGCTTGGTCGCGATGTCGGACAGCGAGCCTTGCAGGTTCTTCTCGTCGTTGCGCGCCATCTCCTCCAGCCCGCTGTTGCCGAAGCTCCCGGAGCGCACCATGGTCGCATTCGAGGCCGGCCGGGCAGACAGGTTGAAGTTGCGCACGACATCGCCGCTCGCCGCGTCGATCATCTGCTGAAGGTAGGGGTTGCTGGTGCCGAGGTACGGATTGTCCGTTCCTGCACCCCAGCCGGAGAGGTCTGCCATATGAAACTCCTTTATGCGCGGCGCACCAAGTGGCCCGAGAAACTGCTGAATGAGGGGCTTACGCCGAGGAATCGCGCCGAGGTGCCACTGACCCAACCGACGACTTGCATGACATCGCTGGACCCATTCATGAAGACCGGGCCAGATGCCGCGTTCACCGCGCCAACGCCACCCGAACTCCCTTGAAAGAGAACGGGCTGCCGGATGCCTAAGCTGTTCTTCCAGAACTGAAGGCGAACGTCGGTGATCGGGGCTGCCGCAGCGTCAAAGGTCAGGTTTGCGCAGAAGTTGTAGTAGCCGGCAACGTCCGGCTGAAACAGCCAATTGGTCGTGTCATAGCGGCCATTGGTGTCGAATTCCTCAAGGTCGCAGTGCAGGAAGAAAAAGCCCCCAGCACTGCCCACGCTCTGGTTCGCTGACATGTAGGCGTAGAAGGCCGGCGCATCGAGCGTCTCGCTGATCGGCTTTGCTCCGGCCCGAACGTTTCCGATCGCATCGGCCATCGGATTGACGACGAGCGCCACATCGCGCGCCCACGTAAGCAGCGACCCGAAAAGGCCCGGTCCAGGCGCAAGGCGTGGCTCTTGTCCGAGCTTCTTCATCGCGCACCGTCCGGGCGCAGCGGCAGCTTGTGGGCGGTTTCATGGTGATCGCCCATGAAGTCGAAGCGCACACGATGGAAGCGCCCGGACTGCCAGACATCGAAGCCCCCGTCGTAGATTTGCTCCGTGGGGCCGGCAGCGAGTGCATCCCCCTCGTTGAACTTGAAGAACCCGCTTGCGCAAGCGCTCGTCGGCGACTGCGTGAAGCGAACACGCACGCGATCGAGCAGAGAGACCAGGTCGTCATCGCCGTAGTCACCGGTCGTGTAGCTGGAGGCGCCGCACGCGCCGCTGTTCACGACGAGTTGATGACTCGCATTGAAATAGGCGAATGCGCGACCGCCAGAGAGCCAGTACTGTGAGTCGAACGGGACAGCCGGGAGGTCGTTAATCGAGCTCGAATAGACGTTCAAGCCGTCAATCGTGGTGCCTGGCGCCGTGAAGCTCATCGCGGCCTCGGACACGAAGTCGGAGCGGCCCCAGCGTTTCGTCTTCACGTTGTAGACCAGCACCCGGTCGAGCGCGCCTAAGCTGCCGGTCGAGGCGAAGCTGACCCAGACAAGCTGCCGCTGACGGTCGAAGGACACGCGCGTCCTGTATCGGTACGTTTGGGAGCTGTTGCGGCGGAACCAGACGCGCACCTCATCGCCGATCGAGACAGGTCGCGTGCTGTCAAAGATCCAGAAATCGTCCTCGCCGACGATGAAATGCGCCCCGCCGATGTCGCACACCGCATCCAGCCCCACGGCGCCGCAATCGTTCGAGCCCGGCACGAGAGTCCATTGCCAGGTTCCCGAGGCCGAGCCTACGAACTGGCCCAGGAAGATGCCGCGCGTCTTGTAGGCAATCACGTAGTCGCCCAGCCCTGCAGCAGCCTGGATGCCACCTGGCACCGCTACAAGGCGGCCCGTGGTCGCGCCTGTCGCAACGCTCGGCGTCCAGTTGGTCTGATCGCTCTGCGCGCAGCACCACCAGCGGTCGGGCGACACTCCGAAGGTGCCGTCGTTCGTGTTGAACGCGATCACGAAATTGTTCGACGCGCTGACGACGATCTTTGCTCGCGGAGCGCCCGCAATGGCCGCGAAAGCGCCCGTCGTCGAGCTCTGCATGGTGTCCACCAGGTTCGATGCGATCGTGGTATCGCCGAACTGGCAAAAGCTCCAGCGGGAATCAACGCTGCCGGTATAGCTGCCGCCCCCGGCGCTGCGGTCGGTCCAGGTGGTGCTCAACAGCTCGTAGAGCTTGGTCTGAGTGCCGGCGAAGATCCGGCGCGTCTCGTTGAGCTTGGTGACAATGACTGCACCACGGCACTCGGCTGGCAAGGCAGCGACGTTCGCGCTTGCCCCGGTCGGCGCGCCGGCAAAGCCGGTCTCAGTCGGGATGATGTTGGCGCAATCCGTGAAGATCCCCGGCGTGTTCGGGTCCACATCGGGGGCGAAACCAAGCAGCTTGTCCATCACCGGCGCCGCTGGTGGAGACGTGAGCCGCTGATCTGCGCTGCGAGATCGGCGGACTGAAAGTTGTCGATCGCCTTGTCGAGCAGCGACCCGTATTCGGCCACCTTGGCATCGTTCTTGACGAAGATCGCGGCCTCTATCAAGGCAGCGTACAGGTAGATGCTCGGCGCACGGTCGAGCAGCCAGGTTGTCCCGGCGGTTTCCAGCAGGCCTGGATGCTTGAAGTACTTGATTGAGAGGTCGAGATTGACGCTTGGCGTCTGGCCATACAGCAGCCGGCCGCCCTCGATGCTGTACTTCGAGGGATCGCCGTCGTAGGGCAGATCCTCAAGAACGTCAGCCGACATGTACTCCATCCGGGCTTCGGTCGCGCTGCGGATGCGCTTGAACGCCAGCCAGTCGTCAGGCAGGGCGACCCAGTTCTGTCCAGCAGGAATCGTCAGGGTCGAGGACTCGACACCCCATTGCGAGCGCACGCGCTGCCACAGACGCTCCTCACCCAGCCGGATGAAGTCGGGCACCCGGTTGGCGACCGTCGAATCGAAGCGCCCAGACCAATCCTTGACGGCGGTCTGCAGGTCGGTGTAGCTCGACAACGCCATGTCAGAGGCTCTTCTTGTACGGCGAGTAGCCGATGAAGCTCGGGTTGTCGCGGAAGAACTGGCGCACGGCGGCGGCGCGTTCGGCGCGGTCGCGGATCACCAGAATCTTTGCGTAGAAGGCAGGCGGAATGTGGCCCACCAGTTTTCCTTCACCCCAGCGCTGCCCGTCCTGAGCCTCGCGCAGCTCTTGCGCGTACTTCAGATGCGGCTCGGCGTCGAAGGTCTTTTGTGTGATGAGGGAATCGCCCTCGAAGTGCAGTTGCGTGCGAATGCCGGTATGGGGATCAACCCCTTCGTCAATCGTCACGTTCTCGGAATAGCCAGTAGTCATTTCGTGCGCTCCAATGAAAAAGGGCCTCCCGAAGGAGGCCCCTTGATGCCGCAGCTTCTGATCAACCGCCCGTGAGGTCGGCGATCTTGAAGTGCACGTTCTCGCTGGTCAGGCGCAGGGTTGCGTCCACCAGAATTTGCTCGCGCGTGCTGTCGCCAGACTTGCCGAGCGGCTCGGACTGGAACGGGCGCAGGTACGCGACATCGCCGTACTCCGGATCAAGACCGAACACCTGCGTGCTGCCGGCCATGATGTAGTGCGGGACGATCTCCAGGTCGCCGAAATCCGACGTGTACACGTCGGCGCCGCCGATGATGCGACCTTGCTCCTTCTTCGCCACCTGCACGCGGTTGACCGCGATACCGGTGAAGCCGGAGAAGACGCCCTTGTGGTTCGGGCCCATGTACACCGCAGGCGGAATCTTGCCGCTGGAGGTGTAGACGGCCTGAACCGAAGCTTTCAGCAGCGCCTCGGTAAAGGCGCGGCCGGTGCCTGCGGTCGGGGCGGTCGTCGGAGCGCCGGAGGTGTGCGCAGCGGTCGAGCCGCCAGCACCGTGGTTCGCGTTGGTGTAGATCAACACGCCCAGGCTCCCAGCCTTGGCAGGCGCGGCACCGGAGCCCGCAACAGCCGGGTTCGTGGAGACCGCCATGGCCTCCATATCGCGCTGGAGTTCCTTGTAGCCCTTGGCCTTGTAGTAGGCCATCGCGGACTTCATGCCTGCCTTCTTGACCTTCTCGACCCGGCCGGAAACCGCGATCGTGTCTTGGAAGATCTGGCAATAGTTGCCGACGCGCACCGGCGGGGTCTTGGCGCTCGCTGTGGCGTCATCGCCGTCGATGGCAGCGTTGTCCTTGTTCGGCGTGCGCAGGTTGTCACGCTGCCACTCGGTGAAGGTGTTTTCCGCGGTTGCCTTGCCGAACATCGAGATCACAGGCGTGCTCTCGGGGTTCACCATGGTGATCTTGTCGATCAGGTCTTCGCGAACGTTGGTGCCGGCATCGTACCGGTCGTAGAGGTTGGTTGGTTGGGCCATGTTGGCCTCCTTACAGCTTGTTGGTCAGAAGGAACGAGGCGAGATCGCGCGTGCTGGCCTTCCCGGACTGGAAGCGCTTGTTCAGCTGCTTGTTGACCTGCTCGTTGCGGGGCGTGCTCTGGCGAGCCGCTGGCAGTTGAGGCGCCTCGCGCACCTTCCCCTTCATGGTCTTTGCCTTGTCCTGCAACTGACGGTAGGCAACGGCGTCCTTCATGATCAGGACCAAGCGAGGGTCCCGGACCACTGCAAAACGCTCTTGTTCGACGCCGTACAGCTTGTGTACATCGCCGAAGATGCTGACGAGCTTCTCCTTGTTGATGCCGTGCTGGCCCAACTTGCCCCATGCAGCGGACACCTCGCGTGCGGATGCTTCCTGCTGGGCTGCCTGGTGCTGCTGCACCACGGAGTTCATTTCGGCGTCGATCTCGGCCAAGGCCGCGTTCACCGCACGATGCCGCGCATCCTCAAGGATGTACGCATCGCGGTCGGTGGCCGCCAACTGGGCCAGTTCCGCCTCGCTCTTCAGCGCCGCCAACTTCACGATGGCGGTTCGTGCCTTCATCGCCTGCTGCGCGTACTGCTCTAGGCCTTGGGTAAGGCGCTGTTCGACCAGGGAATGCGCTTGGCGCTCGCGTTCGCCCAGTTCCATGGTCTTCCGCGTGTAATCGGAATGACGCATGTAGCTGGCGACCAGCTCTTTCTCGTCCACCTCAAGTTCGGTGTCGGCTCCGTCTTCGCCTTTGACAGAGACTTTGAACTTCTGACCGCTTGGCTGACCTTTGGCGGGGTCCGATGCGCCGTCGCCGGCATCATCTTCGTCAGGGCTGTCATCCTCGGCATCACCGCCGGGGTTTTCGTCGGCATCGGAGTTGTCCGGATCGGGTCCGGGCTCGTCGCCGTTGTTGGGGGCATCCTGCAGCGTGTCGGCCTCAGGGTTATCGACCAGGAATGCCGCCAGGTCATCTTCAGATACCGGGGCCGAATTGGCTTGTCCAGTCATTTGATGCTTTCAATCAAGACCACCCCCACGAGGCACCAGGGGGCAGACACGGGACGCATCGCTGCGGAGCCCAAAAAGGTCGGTGCGGACCTAGATAACTTTGCGCAGGGCCCGGCGCACGCCGGATTCATTGCGTGCACTGTCGATGTCGATCTTCGCGGTGGCCAGCTTGCCGGCTTCAAGGAGGCCGCGCAGCGTAGACTCGACGTTGTCCGCGATCCGGGCGGCCTGCAGCAGCAGCACCTGGCCCTCACGATCGCGGACCGGGCAATCCTTCCAGCGCTCGACAACGTTTTCGCGCATGAGACGCATCGCTTCATTGAAGGCGGGGTTCTCAAGCACGCGCGCGGCTTCGACGCCAAGGTCTGCCATGCGTTGGTTTGCGGATCGGTTCATGCCAATAGCAGCGCAATCAGCGCTTCCTCTTCGTCTTGAGCCGCAAGGCGGGCCCGGGCTTGCTCTTCGGCCTGCATCTGCTGGATGCGGAAGGCCACTTGCGCCATGAACAGCTGCATCGGATCGACCTCTGCAACCACCGACGGGATCACTGGGCGCTGCGCCAGCCAGCCGGCCATCAGCTCGCGAAAACGCTCCTCTGCTCCGTCGTGCTGCAGAACAAGCTCTGCCGCCTGCACCTCAATGACCTTCGCCCGCTTCGCTGCGCGCTCCTTCGCCGGCTTCACGCGACGCTCGGCGCGAGCCTCCAAGATGCGCTGCAGCAGCGGCTTGAACGAGACAAAGCGTGGGCCGCTCTCAAAGCCTGCATTGCGGGTCGGCTCCGGCGCCGGGCTCCCCTGCGTCACTGTCGGCGCGTGGCCGGTCAACACGATGGCGCCAGCACCCGGCGCCACGTTCTGCGCGCCGGATTGAGTCACCGTGGGCGCATAGCCCGTGATCGCGATGGCTCCAGCGCCAGGCACGGCCGAATGAGGCTGCGAGATCGTGGGGGCGTACCCCGTCAGGCCAACAGCACCAGCACCAGGCGCCGCGCTGTGCGGCTGTCCGATGGTCGGAGCGAAGCCCGTCAGCGCAATGGCACCAGTGCCCGGGGTTGCCGAGTGCGGCTGCGCGATGCTTGGAGCGAAACCTGTGATCGCGACCGTCCCGGCTCCGGGGTTGACCGCCGTACCACCCCCGCCAGCAGCTTCCCTGAAGCCTACGACGAAGACGGCAGCCTGGCCACCGACCGTCGAGCCGAATGCCGGCGACATGGCGGCGGTGCCCGGAGACACCGCAGAGGCGACGCAACCCGGCCAGTAGTTGCCGGAGCCCTCCTGCGAATCGATTGCGAAAGGCGCAGCGACGCTCCACGTCTGCGCGCCTTGGTTGTTACCGCAGAAGCCCAGGACATCGGCATTCGCTTCAAGCGGACCGCTGGTAACCGTCCACGGCGTCGGGAAGCCGTCGCCCGTCTGCGCCACGCTGCCGGCGATGAGGGGCGATGTCGGATCGCGCCCGCGAAGCACCGAGACGGCATAGCCCGTGTCCGCGCTGCTGCTGTAGGCGACCGCGACCTGAAAGCCGGTCTTGGCAGGCACCTTGGCCCAGTAGACGCGCAGCTGGTTGCTGTTTGTCGTGTCCGGTTGCGTCGTGCCGATCTGCACGAAGTCCGAGCCTGGTCCTCCCCCCGCGTTGTGCGTAGGCGTTGATCCACCAGCCTGGTTGAAGGCCTCGCGTATGGACACAACCGCGATGTCGTCCGCGAGCGTGTTCCCCGTGGTCGATAGAAATGAGCCGGCCCCGTTCCCCTGCCCCGTGAGCGTGAACGCGACCGCCATGGAACCCCTTAAGTCGCCGTCAGGATGCCGTTCGCGTGCGGCGTCACGGTCAGCGGGTTGCCGGCAGTCGTCAGCGGCACATCAGCCGGCGTCGAGTCGCCCAGGAAGTGGCCCAGCATCGGATTCACCTTGCCATTGAGCGTGCCGAGGTAGTAGACGACACCACGGCGCCAGGCCGGAATGCCGGTGCCAGTCGCGTTCCACACGGCAGGGTCACAGGTGAACTTCACCACGCCCCCGGTCTGGTTGAGGGTCACATTCGCGAGTGCGATGCCGCCCGTGGTGTAGCCCTGGCCGTTCGCGATCTGCGCAGCGGATGCCGCCGCCCACAGTTCATCGGTCGCGTTGTTCGGCACATAGCTGTTCGTCACCAGCGCCAGCCGCCAGTTCGCAGCGTTGGCGTTCAGGAGGTTGGTCGCGTTGAAGAGGTTGAGCTTCGCCAGGTCGGGGAAGATGAATGCGCCTGCTGCCATGGTGAATCCTTAGTGGTGTCCGACCACGCGGCCGGCTTCATCTCGAACGATCGGGCGCACTTGGCCGCCCTTGGCAACGCCGACCACTGCGCCAGTCGCTGGGTCGCGAACGAGTGCGGCCGGTGCGTCAATCTTGGCGTTGATGGTCTCCATGCCGGCCATGAGCACCTGGAACGGGTCCGGCCCCTCGACTACAGCTCCGGTCTCAGGGTCGACGCCCCAGCCAGGCGGCAGGATGCTCTCGGGGTGCGAGATCTTCGCCACCGTGACGCGCGCAGCGTTGTCCTTGTCGGTCTTGTAGCGGCCCTCGGCGATGCGAGCGAGCTCAAGCTGATAGTCGTACTCGGCCTTGGCGCGTTCCCGCGCGGCGTCACGCTCGTCGTTCTGCTGCTGCAGCGCAAAGTTGTTCTGCGCCTCGCGTTCCTTGATCTGAGCCTCGCGGTCGATCCGCGCCATGGCGGTCTGCTGCTTCATCTGCTCGATCAACACCTCTGGGGGCGGGCCTTCCGGCTTCTTCGGCATCGGAGCGTCGCCCGGGTCCTTCAGGTACTCGCCGACGTTCTTGAACCCGCCCAGGGCGATGCGCTTCGCCTGCGTGTTGTAGATCTGCTTGGGCGTGACCATCATCTCGCCGAGCGGGCTCTGCGCGAGCATCAGTTGGGTTTGCGCAATGTTGCCCAGCACCAGCATCTGCTTGTCCGTGTCGCCCGTGCCCAGGCCGACGTTGACGGTGGCGTCATACCCATCGCGCCAGTCGTTCGGGTCGTACTTGACGAACCGGCCGCGCAGACGGAACGCGATAGGCTCCATGTCGCCTTCGGTTAGAAGGTGCAGGATGCCCTTGAACATGGGCTTCACCAGCGTTTCGCCCAGCATGCGCGCGATCAGCTTCACCCGCTGCTTGGCCGCGTTGGTGAGTTGGCCAGCTTCGTAGGCGGTGCGGTCGGTGCGCAGCGCGTTGGGGTCGATCCCCTGCTGCATCTTCGAGACACCCGTGCGCTTCTCGCCCATCGAGTCGATGTATTCAAGGAGCGGGAACATCTGGTTCCCGACGAAGGGCGTGAGGTCGCCCCCCAGCGCGTCAGGCTGGCGCACGCGAATGACATCGCCAGGCTGCCCGTCAAGCACGTCGTCAATGTCGGCCATCGGGGCGCCGTTCTTGTCGATCAGGACGGTCTTGCGCGGGTTGTTCGCAAGGTAGGCGTTGTTCAGGACGCTGCGCGTAAGCTCGGTCTTGATGACCTGCAGGTCCGACACGATCTCGGCGATCGACATGCCATCCCAGCGGTGCTGCACCAGGATGGGCGAGCCGATGGAGATCGGCACCTCGTCGCATTCCTCGTTGCTCAGCACCTTGTCAGCGAGGCGGTACACCTCCCGGCGCTCGGCAATTCCATCCCCGTCGAAATCGGCCAGGACCCACTCGATGCGCAGCCATCCCTTGGTTTGGCTCTCGTCCGCAGTCTCGACGGCTTCCCGGTCAAGGTCGGCTTCTTCGGGCAGCCCGCGGCGCATCTGGCGCTGATCCTCAGCATCTCCAACACCCGGTTGAATGCTGGCGGCCAGTTCCTTCGCCTCAACGTCCTTGAACCCCATCTCGTGGAGGTCGGACAGCGTCACCTCCATGTTCCGGTTCACGTAGGGGCAGTCGGCCAGCATCATGCTGGACCAGTCGCGCTGCACCAGCAGGTTGTCAGGCTGGAACGCCTCGACCTTGATGCACTTCTTCTCCACCACGCGAGAGATCCGCACGGTGAAGCGCTCTTCCACGGCAGGTGTGCCGTCGAGGTTGAACACGGGCTGGCCAGTCATCTGGTCGATAGCCGGCACCAACGTGACATCCTGGCCCTCGATCTTGTCGTCTTCCTGCGACTGCGCGGCAAGCTCAAGTGCACTGACGTTCTCAAGCGTGATGACCTTGCGAATGCGCTTTTTCTCTTTGCGCCAGTGGATCGCGCCGGTCTTGATCTGCAGCGCATCCTTGAAGGCGGTGGTCAGGACCAGGAAGCCGTCGTTCATCTTGCGAAAGACGTGGTTGACCGTGTCCGTCGCCTGCTGGCAGTACTCGGCGTCGTCGGCCTCCGTGGGCTCGAACTCAACCGCGTCGTCGCTGCTCAGGAACATCTCGACGAGGTCGGGCAAGATCCATTCGACCGTGTCCTGCACCTCGGACGTGACGATGTCCGACCAGCCCTCTACCTCCGTGCCATAGGGCAGGCGGTAGTACTCGCGCACCGAGCGGCGGCGCTCCTGCGCGAGCGTGCCCCAGACGAACTGCGCCGAGCTGCTTTCGCGCTCCTGCAGCAGGCTCAGGAGCTGCTTGTCGTCCATCTTCTTCGCCACTTACTCCCCCTGCACAGCCTTGGCGGCAGCCTCGGCCGCGCGCTGCTTGGGCGACTTCTCGGGCCAGGGCGGGCAACCCACGACGAACGTGCCATCCTCGTAGGTGTGGGTCTGGCTACCCTGCGCGGCTTCGAGCACGGCTGCAGCGATGTCCTCGCCGGCCGGCTTGTTGTCGGTGGTCGGCTGCGTATCGGTCTTGGGGGTCTTTGCCATGATGGTCCTTTCAGCGTGTGCTGATCATTCGGTTCCGGTACTTCAGGGGCTTCAGCGGCTTCGGCGGGGCGCCGAGCTCAGCGAAGGTCAGCAGCCAGGCGTCCGCCCGGTTCGGGCTCTTCACGCCGCGGGCCTTGAGCTCGGGCTTGCCTTCGACCTTGATAAGGCCGTTGCTCAGGATCGTGTACGTGGGCACGGTCAGCTCGGCGATCGTGTCCTCGTCCTCGCAAAGCTTGCAGTCCTTGGCTTCGAGCCACTCGCGGCCCTTCCACCAGAGTTCATCGCGCAACCGGTTGAACTGGCGTTCCTCGTTGTCGTTCACCGCCTCGGCCTCGGCCACGTTGACGCCGACAACCGGCAAGCCCAGTTCCTGGAGTCGATCGACCACGCCGGCACCGATACCGATGACATCGACGTTGATGGCCTGCGGTCGCTCAGCCTCGGGAGTCTTGTCCCACTCGGCTTTGATCAGACCCGCGGTCTGCATGGTGTCCTTGCCCCACCACTCTTCCACCGGTGCGAGCTGGTGATTGCCCTTGCGCTTCGCCAGAGCCGAGCTGTCGTCGCCGAAGCGGGCCACGTCCACGCCCCAGACAACCGCGGCACTGGCGATCACCGCCACTTCGCGGATCTTGGCCGCCTCGCAGAGCTCCAGCGAGATCACTCCATCAGGTGCGCCCACAAACTCCCCCTTGACGCGGACCTTGAAGACCGAGCTTTGCCGCCCGTACTTCTTGGCCATGTTCTCGATGTAGGCCCGGGACACCATCGGGCTCTTCTCGCCATCCCAGTGCAGCGCAGCCCAGGCGCCGCGCATCTTGTGGTGCGAGTCGAAGAAGTAGCCGCTCTGCCGGGTCGGATTGGCCGCCATCACGACGAAGGCGCCATCGGTGGACAGCGCACCCTCTGCGACCTCGAACACGTTGTCGCTGACGCCCGAGGCCTCGTCGATCAAGAACAGGATGTTCTCGGCGTGGAAGCCCTGCAGCGCCTCCGGCCGCTCCGGTCGCGAGGTGCGCGCCACTGAGAACGATTCGTTCGGCGCCGCCGCCATCCGGAACGCACCGGCGGACCAGACGAACTGACCGCCCAGGGCCGGATACTTCTCCTTCATGGTCCGATGCCACTTGGCGATCTCGGACCACAGTACGTCTTCAAGCTGGTGCGCCGTGGGTGCGGTCGCCGGCACCTTCGCCGGGAAGTAGCACGCCAGGAACCACAGCACGCACCAAGCCATGAACGTTGACTTGCCCGTGCCGTGACCCGATCGGATCGACACGCGGCGAGTCTTCACCAGGTGGCGGCTGGCATCCCACTGCTGATCCGTCGGATCGGCACCCAGCACTTCCTGCGCGAAGAGTGCCGGGCCTCCCTCACGCCACCGGAGGACGGCCTGCTGTGTTGGACTGAGCGCCATTCAGTTCCGCCAGCTCTTCGGCGAGGCTGCGGGTCTTGATCTCCCCGGAATGCTCGATCGCCGCCAGGCGCGGATGGATGTACGGAGCCGCGTCCTTTGCGATGCCCGATGCCTCGATCATCAAGTCAAGCGGCACCAGGTCGCGCTCGGCGTCGCTTACCGCGGCGGCCCGCAAGTTGTCGAAGCGACCGACCAGGGCGCGCATGGTCTGCAGCATCACTTCAAGCGGGGTCAGGCCTTCTTCGGCTGCCTTGTCCGCGATCTCGCGCGTCCTCTTCGTCGCCGCTCCAGCTTTGCGACCGGCGTTCTTCCGAGCACCACCGCGCTTTGATTTCGTTTGATTGTTTTCAAACATTTCAAACGTTCTCGCTCACAGGAACCCCATCCGCGGCTTGTGCGGAGTTTCGACAGCCTTCCCGGTGATCTCCTTCACCACCTGGTGCAGCTTGGACACCACGTCTTCGGGCTCGGGATCGCTCGACACAGAATGCGCGCTGCCGCAAACGCCAAGAATGCTCGGCTCGTAGTAGGCCTCCTCGCCTACAACGTGAGCCAGCGACGGGGATGAAGGTTCTTGAATCATGGTTCGGGGCTTCCTTGGCTTGTCCGAAATTGGGCCGCAGTCGTGCTCTTGTCAGGGCACATTGCGCGGAACCAAGGAGAAGACTATGTGGCTCGATTTCCTTCGCAGGATCGAAAACGCTACGTTTCCCCTGACCGTCACAGATCAGCAGGAGATCGAGGGAGTGGAGCAGCTTATGGCTGCGTTGCTGATCACTGCCGCGGTCGCGCCGCTATCAGTGGGCAAGGAAACGCGCGGCCAGCGAAGCCCTGCCATCGTCATAGGCATCACCGGCGAGGGCCGAAAACTGCTTGCCAAGTACCGCTCCCGGTCAGTATCAGAGTGAGCGCATCGGATTTACGCCTTCGGCGCTGCGCTGACCGTTCTCACTCACACCTCGCGACCATCGAGTGCGGATGGTGAAACAGTGGGCGCGGATTGCCCGCCGCGCCGGCACGCGGGGCTGGTGCCTGTCGCCGGGTGGGAATCAAGGCAGGCTCTTCCCCTGCATGTCACGGCGCCGAAGCACCGCGGTGTTAAGCCGCTGATCGGGCGTGAGTCCCCGTTGGATGGTTGCGATGGCCAGGCTCGAACTGGCGCCCCCCGCGCGCTACCTACTGCGCTACACCGCGGAAAAAGGATGCCCGATCGCATTTCCCAGTGGGAGAGACGACGCTCGGCAGAACTATCATCAAGATCCAACCAAATGAGGACGCCATGCTCACTTCACATCCCAAACTCGCGCTAGCCGAAGGCGCTACCGAATCTGCCCGGGCCCAGATCAACGCCATTGCGGTGGCGCCGAATGCTGACCCCGATACAGTCCAGGCGCTGAAGGATCTCTGCTCGGCGACCGAGTACATCCTGCATGTGCTCAAGGATTGGGAGCAGAAGGTCAACAGGCAGTAAGGGTCGGCGATGGAAGAAGCAAAATTTGCGGACGTGCCGCCTATGGACTGGGGTATGGCTGCGGTCCAGAGCCTCATTGCAACGCTGGTAACGCTGCAGCGCAATGGCGTCCTGCAAATTTCAGATGTCGTATCTGAAATTGGCAACACGATCGATTATCGGACTCAGCATTTCCCGGAGCGACGAGCCAAGGACCAAGTTCTCCAGCACGTTTACGAGATGATGATGCTGGCCGACAAGAACGAAGCGGAGCTTGCCGCGTTGAAAGCCAAGCGCGACGCAGCTGGAGGTCTGCCTCCCTCGAAATGAGAAAGCCGCCTCAGTGGGCGGCTTGAGAACCCAAAAGGGCGAGCTCATCCATCAAAGGTTGAGCTGCTCTTATTTTTCCCGGCTCACCCGGGATTTGGACAGGTCCGGATATTGTACCGAGCGGTAGAGTATTCGCAAGCATCAGTCCATGAGATCGCGCAGTTTCCTCATTGCAGCAGGGCCCGCTTCAGCCTGGCTCTTCTCCATTTGCGCGATCAGCCATCTGGCGAGCTCGCGCTGCGGCGCGGGGAACTGACGCTCGAAGGGGACCTTCCCCTCTCCGAGGCACGGCTTGCACTTCTGCGTGCCGAGCGTTTTGGTGCCAGGAATCAGGGTGACGCCATGGCCGCCACAAGGCTTGCAGGTGCCGTCCCTATGCCAAGCGAGGCACGCCCTGGCCATGTCCACCGCCTGAACACGATTGAGCTTCACTCGGAGCCCACGCGCCTGCTTCCAGACCTCGTCCGAGAGGAGCTCAACGATCTGAACGGCCGCCGAGTTGTCCCCGCAGAAGAGGCGCTGCAGCGCTGCTGCCAGTGGCTCGTGCTTCGCAGCCAAGCCCATCGCGCCCAGGACATCGGTATCCGACATCGTGGTGCGCGGGTCGCTCTTGAGGTTCGCGGATCGAACGGCGCTGGCATAGCGCTCAATGATCTTCATACCGTGTTGTCATCCTTTCCGCTGTCGTACAAGCGCCGAACTTCCGCACGTTCCACCAGCAGCGGACGGAGCTCATCTGCCTTTGCGCTGACCTCGTCATCGGTTCCGAAGGCAATCAACAAATAGTCGTTGGTCATGTTTCCTTCGAAGAACCGCATGCCTGACTGCGCGGTGCGCGACAGCGGCTCCGTGTGAAACCCGTTGGACTTCTTGCTCCAGAGCAGCGCGTAGATCTCGTCGTTCATTGGTTCTCCTGGTTTGAAAAAGGGACGTAGGACAGCGGGTAGCGCCGCGACTGGGAACGGTACTGCATAGATGCCTTGTCGAACCACAGCAGGAGCGTGTAGTCCTGCGTGAGCCCGTTGCGCTGCTTCTTCAGGATCAACTTCGCGTCGAAGTCGGCCTGCTGCGCTTCCCAGGCCGCCACCGCCTCGCCATCGTTTGGGTTCGGGGGCGCCTCATCCTTCTGGGCGCGCCAGACCGAAAAGACGTTGTCTGCACGGTTGACGATTCCGCCCGCGCCGGCCACCTCCATCTTGCTCGGTGCCTCCGCCTCGTCCTTCAGCTTCCGGGGGTGCGCGACGATGTGAATGTGCGCGCCGTGAGCTTTGGCGAACGCGGTGATCTTCTGCACCGCCTCGTTCTGCTTGGTGATCGCGCCAGGCCCGTCGGCCGGAACGTCGATCATCATCAAGCTGTCGATGACGAAGTGGCGGACACCGTACCGGCGGGCCGCGTAGCCGAACACCTCGAGCAGACGATCGAGCCTCGCGATGCCGACCAGGTCGAAGAGCCAGCACCTTTCGCGAAGCCACGCGCCGACAGCCCGGATGTACTCGCGTGTCGGCTTGCCCAGGCCGGTAGCCTGCTTGTGCATGCGCAGGAGGTGCCTGCCCGGCATCATCTCGCCCGAGAACACCACCACCCGCTCACCTTGGGCCATGAGCCCAAGCAAGACCTGATCGAGCATCAGGCTCTTGCCGTGCCCGTTGATGCCGGTCCAGCAGGTGTACTCGCACAGTCGGAACTCGAAGAAGTCGAACGTGCGGTCGAACTGAAGCACGGGGTCGCGCGGCGCGTCGGGATCGGGATAGAACAACGATTCGACCTCTGGCGTGAAGTCGTCGGCGTTCCGCAGTTCCTCGGGGTCCAGCGGCCGCGCGTCGTCCATCGCCTGCTGGAAGTCCACCGCCTCGGCTCCGTCTTGCAGCCACTGGTTCGCGTCCTTCGCGCCCAAGCGCACGCGACGGCAGCGCTCCACTCCCAGACGCTGGATGACCTCCTTTGCGCCCTTGTCGCCGGCCTCGTCGTTGTCGAAGCAGACCAGGATCTCGTCGAAGCGTTCGAGCTTGTCCCAGTCGGTTTCGAGCCACTGGTGATTGCCAGCACCCTGGTTCACCGACAGCGTGGGGATCCGCATCTGGTGGAGCGTCATGGCGTCGATCTCGCCCTCGGTGATCGTCACAACCCGGGCCTTCGCGTCGATCAAGTGCCAACCGAACAGGCACGGCGCGGCGCCCGCCTCCTGCCGCATGTCCTTCTTTTCGTCGATGTTGCGGTACTTGATGTTGATCAGCTCGCCGTGCTGGTCGATGAACGGGAAGACGGCGTAAATCTTGCCGTGCTGCACCTGCTCGGCGACCTTGAAAGCCCGGATCGTCTCGTCGGTCAGCCCGCGGCCGCGCAGCCACTCCAGCGCCCTGCCCTTCGCTGCCGGCACGCCAGGGCTGACTGGCCGACGGTAGGTTTTCTCCGGCGGCTTCGGGAAGTCGTCACGGATGCCGAGGTACTGCTTGACCTCCTTCATCGCGTCCACGATGCCGAGACCGCGGCAGGCCATCCACAGATCGAGCAGATCCCCGCCCTCCCCGCTCGCGAAGTCCGACCAGACACCGGCCTTGTGCCCGCGGATGCACACGGACAGGCTGTCGCCTGGCTCCCCGCTGGTGTTCCCGATCTTCCACTCACCGGCGCGCTGCTTGCCGCCCGGCAACAGGTACTTCGCGATGTCGGCCGCCCGCTCGGCCATGCGCGGCTTCAGCTCGCTCGCGTTCATGCCGCCACCTCGCTGATGCGGCGGCCGTCGCGGAACTCGCGGTAGTTGAGGACGTGGCAGCGCTCGTTCGCAGCCTCCGCCGGATGCGTGAACCCGGCGACCTCCCACCACTGCTGCCCGCTCTCGTTGACGGGCACCGACGACTTCGCGCCCGGGATCTCATCATCCCACCGGCCCTGGTTCAGCCAGGTGGACGCATGCGGGATGAAGCGCCCGTTCTCGCGGCGGTCGAGGTGCGGCCGCTGTGCCGCCAAAGCGCCCAAGATCTTCGCCTGCAGCGAAGCATCCGGGGCGAGAGTCTTCCATGCCCGCCATGCTGCCTGGCGCCCCATCTTGCGGGGATAGGCTGCGTAGAACGCTGCGAACTCCGGCGACTCCTCATCGTCACCAGACGCGGGACGCCGCCGCTTCCCCCCTTGGGGGGTATGGGGGGTATTACTTGAATCAGGAATCAGTGAATCAGGAATCAGGGTGTTATGGATCAGTTTCTTAACTGTTAAACCACTGTTGTTGGCATCAGCTGGACCAGCCGGCTTAACTGTTAGACCACCGTCTTCGACCCTCTCTGAGTTGGCTGCCGTAACCGTTGCCGCACAAGAAAGGCGGTGGCTGACGCCGGTTGCATAACCGTTCTTGTTGCGTTCGTGAACGGTGATGAAGCCTTCTTCGTCGGGGATCTGCCCATCCTTTTCAGTGCCGTGGGGAACCTGGTGCTTCACGAACGCCACGATCCGGATGTACCGGACGCCAGCCCACTGGTAGCGCTTGATGAAGCCCCACAGCACGAGCTCTTGCAGAAGTGGCTCGACCTCGATCGAGTCGAAGGGGAAGAGCTCGCCTTTGATCTTCTTCGCGCGATCCTCCAGCCGGCCCTCGCGATCCGCAAGGGTCCAGAGACCAGCAAAGCACAAGCGCGCGAACGCTGAGCACTCGGCCAGGTCTTCGTTCTTGAAAAAGCCTGGCTTGATGTTGCGGGCGCGGGCCATCAGTGATGCGACCCCACTTCTCCTGACGCCACGTCGCCCATAGCGGCCGTGATCGCCTCGATCTCCTGCTCGATCGCGGCCCATCGTTCCGCGGCTTCGCCCTGCGTCTTAGTGAGCGCGGCGATGAACTTCGGCATGTCATCGCGCTCGATCACGATGAAGTGCGGTCCATCGCTGACAGCATCGGCGCTGGCGATCACGACGTGGCCGCCGTCACCGGGATAGACCGCGAGCTGTTGGAACTTGCCATCGACGACCATGCAGCCGCCCTCGCGCAGTTCGTCCCATGTCGGCGACAGTGGATCCTGGGTTCCAGCCAGGTCTGGCGCTTGCGTGTCGATCATTTCCAACGTCCCATTTCATGATTCGTCGCCCAGACGGCGCGGCCGACGTGCCCGCGGTGCACGGAGCACCAGTACAGAAAGTGAGCGACCCAGAGGACGGCGCGGCGCATGGTCACTCCCAGATGAGCTGATCCGGCCGCTCGATGCTGGCCAGGTGGACCTTCGACAGGGTTAGCAACGCCTGTATCTGGTCCGGCGGAAAACATTGCATTTCTTGGTTGACGACCTTGAGGCCTAGATGGGCCAGGAGCTCGCTGAATTGCTCCAGCTGGTCGTTCTTCATCCTGCTGACCGTCGATTCGCTGATGCCCATGGAGGTCGCGAGCGCAACCTGCCTTCCGGGCTCTTGCAGCGCGCGCAAGATCGTCACTTGCGTCTTGCGTGCTCTTTCTTGGACGGTGGAAGACGATGCCGACATGACTTACCGCCCTACCCTCGCTGCCAACGACGCCGACTTGATCCACTGCTCGACACGAACCTTCTTGAGCACCAACACGACCGGCGACGGCAAGACCGCACAGGTGAAGCTGCGCGTGAGCCGGCTGGAGTTGCGATGGCTCGACGGCGACGTGGTCGCGCGTTTCAACGCCCAAGAGACCGATGTGTCGCCGATGCGGCGGGTGCGCCCCAGCAGAACCGAGAGGTAGGCCATCCTCAGCCCGTCCGCTCTTGCAGAGCGCCAGCATCGACCGGTTCGGCTTCCACGAACCATTCAGGCCGCAAGACGCGCAGTTGCCAGACGCGGCCGTCTGGCATGTCCTCCCCCCATTGGGAGATCGCGCCGGGTGTGATGCTCAGCATCTTGGCCAGCGCTGCGGCGCTTCCTGCGTTGGCGATTGCGATCTTGGTCTTCATGGTTAGCACTATAGCGCTCTAAAGCGATGAGCGCTAGTCTGCTAAATTCTTTAGATGGCTTAATCGATCCCATGAGCTTGAATGAACGCATCAGAGAGGCGCGTGATGGCGCCAAGATGACCAACACCGAATTGGCACGCGCGACCGGGCGCAGCCAAGGCGCTGTCACACAGTGGTTAGACGGGACTGCTCAATCCCTCAAGGGCGAAACTGCCGCTCTCATTGAGCGTGCGACTGGCTACCGTGCTTACTGGCTGATCACCGGCAAAGGGCCAAAGCGCGTCGAAGACGTTGAGCCGCAACTCAAATGGGACGTGCTCACTTCCCTCGAGATCCTGGGCAAGTCAATCGAAGAGGTCGTAGACCCCGGTGCTCGAGCCAGCGCGGTTTCGATGCTCACCACCTACATCAACGACCCGAGCGGAAATCTCGACGTGCTGCCGCTTATCGCCAAAAGGCTGTCGGGCGAGCGCCCTAGTGCAACAGATAAGGGTTTCTGGGAGGGAAGACGGGCCAACATGGAGCCAATCAACCCAACGGCACCCAAGCCTGGTAAGCACAAGAAGGACGGATCCTGAGGTCCCTGCACTCAGATACTTTAGTGAACTGAAGGGTTATTATTTAGTTTGCTGTACTTCTGAGCTTTAGTTGTCTAAAGTCAGCTCTATCGCCCACGTTGGGCAAGGAGTTGAAATTGGACGCTGTCGCACACACAACTTTCGAAGCCGCCGCGCGCGATGCGCTGCGCAAGCGCAACTGGCGCAACGCGGCCCTTCTGTTCACCGAGGCCGCGGACGAAATCCCCGCCGACATCCACGGCGTGACACCTGTCCGCGCCAGCGGCCTTCGTCGCGATGCGCACTTGGCGCTGTGCCGCACGGAGGAGTTCAAGAACTACCGCGAGCAAATGCGCACCCGACGCTGCAGGGATTTCCGCGCCGAGTGGGAGACACCGTCGGGCGAACTCGTCACCCGCCTCCTGATGCCGAAGCGGAGGGCCTGACCATGTTGCTCGACTTCATTCTCTCGTCGCGCCTGTTCAACTGGTTCTTCGGCACCATGCACGGCCGCGACGAGCGCATCGATGCGGCGGCCGCCCGCGGCGCCCTCTCCGCCTTCGCGTTCGCCGTCCTCGCCGGCTGCGGAGGCGGTGGCGGTGGAAGTGGCGGCGCCCCCATGGCGCTGCTGCCGGCCGCGCCCAAGGAGCAGCCCGCCGAGCAGCCGATCAAGCCCCCACCGATCTGTTCGGTGACCCTCTACGGGGACTCCATCCTGCACGGCGGCACCGTTGCCGGGCAGCTGCTCGAGACCCCGGCCGCAGCCATCCAGCGCATGCGCCCTATGTACCGGCTGGTCGATCGCTCGCGAAATGGTGACTCTGTGCTTCTTCGCTTGCCGAGCTTTCTTGCCGATCAGATAGACACCCGGTTCGTCGTGATCGAGCACGGCATGAACGACGCCGGCAACGGCTTCGACTACCGCGAGCCGCTGCGCTCCATGGTCCAGCGCGTGAAGGCCCTCAAGGCGACGCCCGTCGTCACTGGCCTATCGCATGTGCGCGGCGCGCCGGCTTGGCGCGATACCTACGACGCCCTGGCGCGTCAGGTGGCCACCGAAGAGGGCGCGATTTTCGCGGACTGGGGCGCCGCGCCGTACTCCGACGCCGACATGGCCGACGACGTGCATCCAGCCCAGGCATACAGCACACGCCTTGTCGATAAGCTTGTGCGCGCCCTGGACGCTGCAGCTCCGGAGTGCCAGTCTTGAACTGAGTTCCGGAGATCGCCCAACCAAGCCCGCCCTGAGCGGGCTTTTTTCATGCCTACCTGCGCCTTCACGAGTGGCCGCGGTGCTGATGGCACGTTGATGGCACGTTGATGGCAATATTGCGGGAGTGATCAACGCCGGTTCTATATCTGATGCCGGAAACCTTTCCCGACGGGCGCATCTTGGACAAGATTGAAGACCACGACCATCAGAAGTTAGACGTGTGCATAGGCTGCCTGATGGACGATCAAATCGAACTGTTCTGGCACAGTGCGGCACCGCTGGCCCAGGCCCTCCTCTTCTTGGAGAAGCAGGACCTGCATGCCCTGATTCAGACTTTGCCACTTGAACCGGATGAAGCCGAGGCACAGATCGATGCTCTTCAAGACATAGAGCATGCAGACGAGTTTCCAGACAGCAAACCTCAGGCGCTGGGCCAGCAACTATGGAATCTTGTAAGCAACGAGCACAGCCACTGCTATTCGCACTCTGAGAGACTCGGCCAAATCGAGATCCTCACTGCGATCCTATCTATGGATCTTGCCGCACAGTACCTGCAGAGCGGCAACGTGCCGTCGTGTTTTGCATCGTGTAGCCGTGCGCACATGCATCTCGGCATGGCCTTCATACAAGCTGGTTCGTCCTACGCCAAGGACTCTCTGCGGGCCATCGCGAAACGCGGTGGCGACGCGAAGGTCAAACAAGACCCTAAGCAGCGGACCAAGGACCAGGCAAAGGAATACTGGATGCGCTGGCAAGAGAACCCATCGCTTTACTCAGGGCCGGAAGCCTACGCAAAAGACATGATGAACAAGTTCGGGCCCGAAAGCGACTTGCCACCAGAACAAGCTATCCAGAATATCGAAAGTCCCAGGCGATGGACTCGCCAGTGGAAGGCGCAGAGCAATACTACCGAGCCGGCTGGGTAGCTACTAAGCTAGCCGGGTACGCATTCACCCAGCACGCTGCTATAGATTTAATAGCGGTCGCCAGATCCAATCTCTACCATACCGCAGCACATCAGATGCATTGCGGGTTCGAATGGAGTGAGGATGGAAGCAACTGCAGCAGCCCGCTGGCCGGTCGATCTTTGTCGCTGTACTGGGGGTGCTGTCGCGATGTCAGGGATCTTGCCGCTCCCGGTCCGCACGCTCCGCAGCCCGTCTGGCTTCAATCTCCTCCATGCGCTTTTGGTGTCGAGCAATCGCTTGTTGATCCCCGTCAGCAAGCATGTAGGCCTCGACTGCGCCCCCCAGCCGCTCCAAGGCTCGTTCCATTTCCTTTTTCATCTGAGGCACGGAGAACGGCAGATCTCGCGACAAGGACGAGGCCATGGCCGAGAGCCGAATGTAAGCATCCTCTTGCGGTTCGTTAAGGATTTGCACTTCCGCCTCTCTGGCTCTGGATCGCGCGAACCGCAGCAATTCCAAGGCCGCAAGCAATGCAGCCTGGTATCTCTGCGTGACGAACTGCCTCTCGATGGCTTGCGCCTGGAGCTGGGCAACCGACAGTGCCAGAGCCGCCGACCCACCTTCGCCGAAAGAGTCTTCGAGGCGCTGCAGGATCTCGGCATTCATCGACCGGTTGTTGGCCTTTGCAGCCTCTGCGATCCGGTCGCGCATCCCCTCGGGAAAGCGAACGATGTACTTGTCCCCAGCTTGAGCTGTGGTGCCCGGCATGGGTGCCGGCGGTGGTGGCGGCGGGGTAAGCAGCTTTCTACGTTCAACCATGACAGTAGCTTAATGGCTAAATGCCATACATCAAACGATGGCAAATAGCCATTATGTATTTGCATCCAGCTGGCGCTTAGCCATAATTTAGCCATCATGGCTCTTAGCCACTATCTTATGTCTACGCCGCAGCCGATGCACCCCAAGCCCGTCCAAGTCCGTATGAAAGCGGAAACGCACAAGTGGATCCACGAGCAAGCCCACGCTCAGGAGCGCTCGGCGAACTGGATCATCAACCACATTCTCGAGCAGGCTCGCGCCTCGCAAAAGGAGGCGCCGATGAGCAGCGGATAGCGCGAAGGCCATCCAAAAGGCGAACCCCTGGGGCGGGTGAGAGCGCTTCCAGGGGTTCTAGATCCGAGAACCCTGACAAGGAACCCAAATCATGATCAATGTTAAGGCACCGTCGCGTCGCACCGCAACAACCGTTGCCAAAGCCGCTACTGCTGTCACTCCCTCTAGAACCGTCACGGCCAAGCCGATCGAGAACGAGGCCGCCACTTGCAAGCCAACGAAGGTCGCCAGCGCAGTCAGCAACACCCTCGGGGTATCCCGCGCATGTTCGGCAAGGGCTTCGGAGTTCCTCCAACTGGCCTCCGAACTCGACGAACCTGACGAAGACCTGCGGAGCGGCGATACCCTCCGCTTTACGCGCATGGCCTTGGGCCAGCTGGAGATGTTCAGCTACGACGACAGGTGGACTGACATCGAGATGGCCGGAACGCTGTTCGACAGCATCGCTCTGATTAATGCCGCGGCCTGGTCGCCGGGCGACAAGATCGGCAAAGCCCGCCGCATCCTGCTAGATCAGGCGCGCCAGTTGCTCGAGGCTGCTGCTACGACCGCACTCGACGGCGGCATTCTCGAGGCCTCGAAGGCAATGGCCGCGGTGCACCAGGTCTACAGCAAGGAACTGCCGCAAGGGGCGCTGCAATGACCGCCGCAACCCTCATCAAGCCTGCCAAAAGCCCGGCGAAGGCCGTCCGCAAGAGTGCCGTCTACGTGCCGTCAACCGACGGCAGCAACGTTGTGGCGCGCTTGGCAGCCCTGCAGGCAGCGATTCGCGAGGCAGACGAAAAGCTAGAGGCTGCCTACGACCGCGCGGAACGCGGCGAGCCATATGAAGTACTGCTTCACCATGTCGCACACGAGCTGCTGATCGGCGACGCGCTCGCAATGCTGGAAGACTCGCCGACGCAAGCTGATGCCGCCGCCAACTATGAGGCGCTCTTCAAGCCGCTGGCCGCGCTGCAGGGCGCGATCGGACTCGCTCAGGGCTCTGGCATTGAGGGAACGCTGAAAGAGGCATTCGAACTGCTCGACTGGGCACAGAACGAACTCGACTGCTGCGCGGGTCTGCCGAAGCTGCTCCCCAAGGGCACGAGGGCCGAGGCCGCGCAGCGCGAAACCCCTGCACCCACCCGAAAGCGCGTGGACTGGTTGGAGGTCGACATTGCAGACGGCGACCTCCGCTCGGCAGAGATCCTGATGGAGATGGCGCACATGGAGTGCCAGTGGCAGTACTCCGATGCTGAGGCATCCGAGCGCGCGCAAGAGCGGATCATTGTCATGCTCGACGCGATCGGGAACCAGGTCGCCGAAGCCCGCGAGCGTCTTCAAGCAGTGATCACTGAAGTGATCGGGGACAAGTCGTGAGCGCCGCCGCAACCATTTCACCCGGTGTCGAGTACGAGGCCGGCACCAGCGGCGACATCTACATAGGCCGCCCAGCAGCCCTGATTGCAGCCGGCTTGATCGAAGCCGCAAAGGTGCCAGGCGCCCCCGGCATGCCGCGGTCGTCCATTACGTTCGTGGACGGCGTACCGCAGCCCCGCGGCGCCAAGCCGGCGCACGACGAGCGCTGGATGCAGGCAACGATGTACGGTCGCCAACTCCGGCTTACGAAGGGGATCGACCCCGAGGAGCGAAGCCGCCGAGAGCAGAAGCGCGCCCGGGAACTGGAAGAACTGGCTCGCACCACGCCGAAGAAAGACATCGGCCGCGACGAAGCGATCAAGCAACTGCGCAGCGCCAGCGCGATCTTCCAGGTTGGCGATTCCGTGATTGTCAATGGCCACCAGGCCATGGTCTGCGAGGGCTACAAGGTGCACACGGTCAGGGCCGAGGATGGCGAGTACATCGACCGTGATGGCGTTCGCGTCGAACACCGCTGGGGCTACACCTGCCGATACCGCAGCGGCGAAGAGTTCTTCTTCGCGGCGTACCAGGTCACCGCACCCAACGACACTGGTCGCCCAAGCCATTTGCGCTTGGTAGCAGGTGCCAAGCCGGCGCCCAGGCCCGTCCTGGCTCTCAGGAGCCACGCATGATCGAGATCTACACGGACGGAGCTTGCTGGCCCAACCCGAGCGCCAATGGCGGATGGGGTTTCGTGGCCTACACCAACGGCGCCGAAATACACACCGCCAAAGGTCCAGCCGAGGGCCTGACGACCAACAACCGCATGGAGATGACCGCCATGCTGCGCGCACTGATGTGGCTGGGCGAGCGGCCGGGCCGCATCCTCAGCGACAGTCAGTACGTTGTCAACGGCCTCAACTCCTGGTGCAACGGTTGGGAGCGCCGCGGGTGGATGCGCAAGGACAAGGGCTCGATGGTGCCCGTCCCGAACGCCGACCTGTGGCAGGTGATGGTGATCGCCCGCATGCCACAGCATCAGATTCAGTGGGTAAAGGGTCACGCCGGCATCTTGGGCAATGAGCGGGCCGACCAGCTCGCCGAGACGGCCTGCAGAGGCATCGCCGCATGAGCGGTCATCTCCTGCCCCGGGTGGTCCGTCACCGCGACGCCCCCGGCTACTGCGGCATGGACCGCAACCGCTTCGACGCCGAGGTGCGCCCTGCCATCACTGAAATCCCCATCGGTCATCGCGGGATCGCCTTCGACCGGCTTGAGCTCGATGCCTGGCTTGACGCGTATATTTCTGAGCGTGGACGCCCGAGTCGCTCAAGGAAAGGAGAAATCCAATGCGAACTCGGACAAAAGGGATCCAGCTTCTCGGAAGCGAACGGGTCGTCAACAAGCAGTACCTCGGTGAGAGGATCTTCCAGCGTCTCGGCGCGGTCTCGCAAGACGATGCAGAAGCTTGGCTTCGGCGCCGTCAGCTCGAAATCGACGACGAGCGGGCAAAGCAACTTCGAGCAGGCGCTGATCGCTTGTGGGCAGATGGGGCGGCAAAGTACTTGATGGAATGCAGGCAGCGCGGAGTGCGCTCGCTGGAGACCATCGGCTACCACGTCAAGATCCTGCTGCCCTACATCGGCAAGCTGCCCATGGGCGAGGTCTGCAACGACTCGCTGGAGACCTTCAAGTCGGAGCGGATCGACGAGGACGGAGCGAAGAACTCCACCGTCAATCGCAGCCTGGAGGTGGTGCGAACAGTGATGAACCGTGCGGCGCGGGTCTGGCGGGACAACGGAAGGCCCTGGCTGCCCTCACCGCCGCTGATCGAGATGCTGGATGAGGATGCACAGCGGAGACCGCCGTACCCGCTGTCATGGGCAGAGCAAGCGAAGCTGATTCCGGTGCTCGCGACCCACCTCCAGCGACCTGTGCTTTTCGCGCTCAACACCGGCGCCCGCGATGACAACGTGTGCGGGCTTCGGTGGAGCTGGGAAGTGCCGGTGCCGGAGCTGGAGCGCAGCGTTTTCGTGATTCCTGCGGCGGAGTTCAAGGGCAAGCGCGACCATGTGCTGGTTCTGAACGATGCTGCTTGGAAGATCGTGGAAGCCTGTAGGGGGAAGCACGAGGAATACGTGTTCACCTACCGACCGCCAGCGAAGAAGGAGCCAGGCGGGAGGCGGAAGGAGCTGCCGCGCCGGCGAATCGGTACGCTGAACAACACGGGTTGGCAGCGAGCTCGCGCGTCGATTGGGCTGGAGAAGGTGCGGGTGCACGACCTTCGCCACACATTCGGCCAGCGGCTCCGGGACGGGGGTGTTTCCGAAGAGGACCGCGCCCTGCTTCTGGGACATGCGATCGAGGGGATGCCGCAGCACTATGCGACGGCGACAGTAGCTAGGCTTGTGGAGGCCGCGAACAAGGCGACCAACACCTTTGACCGCACGACGCTGCTGCGGGTAGTGAACGGCTAGGCGTTAGAAGAAAGTCGCGCAAAAAGTCGCGCAAATGAGAAGAGGGTTAGTCCGCGCTAACGGGCTAACCCTCTGAAAAGTGGTGCGGCTGGCAGGATTCGAACCCACGACCCCTTGGTTCGTAGCCAAGTACTCTATCCAACTGAGCTACAGCCGCACAGCTTGCGAGTATAGCATGCCCGCAGCGCTGTCCTGCGCGCGCAATGCGGTGCCGCGCCTCGCGGCCAGATGGACAGACGGCGCCGACGCCGCCCGTGCAACCCAAGGCTCACTTCCCCAGGAGCGCCGGAAGCTGCGGCACCAACGCGTCCGGCGCTTTGGCCAAACCGGTCTCCAGCGTGGACAGCACGGCGGCGGCAACTGTCTTGTAGGCGCCGGCGTCCTCGGCCATGGTGTTGTAGTAATCCAGGTCCTTGCGTGCATTGGCAATCGAAAACCGCAGCCCCGAGGTATCCCCGGCAAGCAGGAACGGCTTGAGCCGCTCCAGCGCAATGCCGCCTCCGCCGCCTTTTGCCAGCACTTCCACGAACGCTTCGGCTCCCACGCCGTTCGTCTTCGCGCACGCGGCGGCCTCCGCCAGTAGCGTCACCATGCCGAGGGACACGTAGTTGTGCAGGAGCTTCATGCTGTGTCCCGCACCCACGGGCCCCATGTGCGTGATGTTCTCCGCGAAACACTGCAGGAGCGGCAGGACTTCGTCGAGCACCGCGGCGTCACCGCCGACCAGCAGGTTCAGGCGCCCTTCCGCGGCCTCTTTCGGCGTGCGCGTCATCGGTGAGTCGAGGAAGCGGCCGCCGGCAGCCTGCACCGCCTGCGCCATGCGCACGGTGGACGACGGAATGGCGGTGGAGCAGTCGATCACCACCGCGCCGGGGCGCAGCCCCTGCAGGACGCCGCCCTCCCCCGCGAGCACGGCCTCGACCTGCGGCGAGCCCGTCAGCACCAGGATCACGATGTCCGACGCGGCAGCGACCTCGCGGGCGCTGGCGAGCACGAGCGCACCCTTTGCCTCGAGGTCGTCCACCGGCTGGTTGCCGGGGTGGTCCAGCACCCGCAATTCATGCCCGTGCTTGAGGACGTTGCTCGCGATCCCGTGGCCCATCATGCCGATGCCCACCATACCGACGCTTCTTGCCATCACTCGTTCCTTCGTTCGTTGTTGCGTTGCTCAGCGGCGGCTCGCCATGAACCGCTTGAGGTACTGCGGATCGACCGCTTTCTGGATGACCTTCAGCGGGATCGGCTCAGGGATTGTCTTTGTCGATTGAAGAACCTGCATCGCCAGGTTCAGCTTTCCCACCAGGCCGCCCTCGGCCGATATTATCGAAAGCGGATTCGCCGGATCGAGCTGCTGCGCCAGCGTCGGGCGCTGCTGGTAAACACGCTCGACCGCGGCCTGGGCGACTGCGGGCGTCAGCGACAGGCGCTTGACCAGCGCGTCGACTGCGAGCTGCGCGTTCTTTGCTACAGCGTCAGCAGCAAGCGCCTCGAGTTCCAACAGCTTGACGCCGGCGTCCGGGTGCTTCTTCAGGAAGTCCGGGCGCGCCCCCGTCATGCGCGGGCACACGCCGCCCTCGGCGTACTCCGGGTCCCAGCTCACGACCCTGAAGCCTTCCGCGTCGAGCGATGCCGAGTACGGTGACCACGCCATGCCCGCGTCGATGGAGTTGCTGAGGAAGGAGTTGCGCAGCAGCGGCGCAGGAATGTGAGGGGCTGGTGGAGTTCGACTGCCATCCGAACGTGGGTCGTGATGCGGTGGTCGGATCGCTGCTGCCCGTGACCGATGGACGCGTGCCGGTGCCACAGAGGCCGAGCCTCGGTGCAGCGCCCGACCTCGAGGCGCTGAGCCGCTATCGCACCTGGGCCCGGCAGGGCTGATGGCCCCGCAGACCGGTGCGCTGCACCGGCGCCGTGCTGTTCACGCCCAGCGACCGGCCCGAGCGGTTCGGCAAGGGCTGGGCCGCGAGTGGCGGTCGCCTGATCCTCGACCTCGAAGACGCGTGGCGCCCAAGCACAAATTCGCCGCCCGTGAAGCGGTGGTGCGGTGGCTGCAGGAAACGGGACACGAACCGCTGGTGCGGGTGAACGCGGGGGACTCGCCGTATCAGGCGGACGATCTCGCCGCGCTGGGCAGTCTGCGCGTGGCCGGCGTGATCGTCCCGAAGGTGAATACGCCGCGCGACCTGCATGCGCTGCGTGTCGGGTGGCCGGCGGCCACGCTGTTCCCTTTGATCGAAACAGCGCAGGGCCTCGAACACGCGACCGAGATCGCGAGCGTACCCGGCGTCGGGCAGTTGCTGCTCGGGGCGCTGGACCTGCACGCCGATTGCGGCATCGACTATCCGCATCCTGCGCTGCTGGAGCATGCGCGTCTTGGCCTCGTCTTGGCCAGCCGTTGCGCGGGCATCGTGGCGCCCATCGACACACCACATCCGGCCGTGCGTGAATTCGAGGAGGTGGCCAAGTACGCGCGAGCCTTCGCCCGGCCCGGCTTCGCGGGCAAGCTGTGCATCCATCCCGGCCAGATCGCCAGCGTGGCGGATGCCTTCAGGCCGTCCGAAGAGCAGCTCCAATGGGCGCGGGCGGATGGTCGATGCGCCCGTGGTCGCCTGGGCGAATGCCCTGCTGGCGCGCACTGCGGCATAGCAAGGGCGCGCAGACCGATGGCCAGGAGGCTTCGTCCCGGAGATACGGCGCTACGGGGCGTGCCACAAATGCGCAGGTAGGCGGGTCGCGGTGGTAGGCCGTCCTGGGCTTGAACCAGGGACCAACGGATTATGAGTCCCTCTCTCCCTAGGCTAGGCTACAGAGGAAAAATCCTAGGCTACAGATCTAAGCCGTTGATCTGATTCGAGATTCTAGCATTGATGGGGCGCATTGAGGTGTGTTGAGCATCGTTGTGCCGTAGCCTATGCGTAGCCTAAATACGCCTCGCGCGTTAAAGTGAGTCCACCAAAAGGATCACCATGGCTGAAAAACTCACTCTGGAACTCATCAAAAAGCTGCCTCTGTCCACGGATGGCAAGCAAAGCATCGTCATGGACACCGTCACGCCTGGCTTCGGAATCCGTGTGGGGAGCCAGTCCAAGACCTTCATCGTCGTCAAGCGGATGCCCCATGGGACACCCAAAAAAGTCACCCTTGGCAAGTTCGGCTCACTCACCCTAGAGGCTGCTCGGAAGCTGGCTCAGGACTTCATCTCTCAACTGGCTCACGGGGTGGACGTGAACCAGCAAAAAAGGGCGGTGAAGACTGAAAAAAGAGCCATCGTTGAAGAACAGAAAAAAGAAGAATCCAACGATAAGCAGACTCTTCAATGGTTGTTTGATGAGTACAAAAATGAACAACTCATCAAGAACAATGGTGGCTCTGAAGGCACCCTCTCATCAATGGGTGAATGTTTCAAGATGATGGGTGCAAGGCAGTGCCAAACACTTATCTACAACGAGAAGAAAAAGACATGGAGTGAAGGCAAATTAGTTAACTTGGAAAGTTGGCTTGATCGCCCTCTTCGCTCAATCACCACAAAAGAAATTCTTGATCGTTTTGAAGTGATGGAAATCACAAGACCAAAACGATTGATTGGTGGTGTTTTGAAACCAATGGGGCGAACGCATCAAATCGCCTACAAGTTTGCGATGAGTGCATTTGAATGGTTCATCCCAAGAAACTATCATCAAACCAACAAACAAGAAATGTTGGACAATCCATTCAAGATCTTAACAATCTACAAGAAATGGAAAGCGGTTGGAGTCAGAACAAGAGTTGTTGATTTTACTGATGTAGAGGTCTTTGGCACTTGGTGGAATGCTATTTTAGATTATCGTGCGGTCAATGAAGTAGCAGCCGACTACATGCAATATTCAATCTTGCAAGCTGGCCGTAGTATTGAAATGGTCAACATGACTTGGGACATGGTAAACCTCAAGAAACGGCAAGTGACATACGAGAAGACAAAGAATGGTGATGACTACACCATGCCCCTATCAGATATTGCTTATGAAATCTTGGAAAGAAGAAGGGCTAAAAATCCAAAGTCAAGCAACTGGGTTTGGGACTATCCTGAATCGAAGACTGGTCATATCCCAAAAGACACCAAGCACCATTTTCATCAACTTACTGAAAGAGGTGCTGTGTTTGTTAGCACCCATGACTTGAAGAGAACTTGGGCTAGTGCGGTTGCATCATTGAACAAGTATGGGGATCGTGAAATTGACTACATCCTCAAGCATGCTCGTAGTGATGTTGGTATCCACTACTTCATCAAGAATGAAATCTTGCTCAAAGAGATTTTGCAGTCTGTAGAGAATTTGTTTGTTGGACTGGTTGCCAAACACAATGCTAGCAAAAATGAAGTGCAGGAAGTTAGCGAGGCTTGAGCATTGAAACCAGACGATCCACTATCTCCAAGACTTGTTCACGGTCTTGTGCAGATAGTGGATTTATTTTTTGGGCAAGGATCATTGCTTGCTCAGTGCTTCTGTCAGAGCTGATAAGAAGTAAGTCTTGAACAGGACAACCCAAGGCTTCAGCCACTTCTACAAGCCTTGGAATGCTAGGCATGATTGAACCTCTCTCCATGCGAGAGATTGCCTCAATCCCAAGGTTGAGAGTAGTTCCAAGCTCCTCTTGAGTCATTGGCACGGCTTTCCTGCGGTCGGCAATCGCCTTGCCTACCTTTACCGCCAATGCTGATTCCCTGTCTTTGTCCATGTGCACCACCTAGTCAAAGATGGTCGCGTCTCAACCCATCGGGTAGAAGGACGAAACGGGATGATTGTCTACCCGTTCCGTCTAGTCTGCGTTAAAGTTCGTTCAGCACTTCCTGGGTGGAGGGGCATCAACAATGCGAGGACGACATGGAAAGCAGTTTCAAGAAAAGCTATCAAAAAACTATGAACCCTGATGGTTCGTTTGAGCTGTCATTTAAATCAAAGCGGCTGAACCCAAGAACCGCTGCGGGTGTGGGCATGCTCATCGTTTTTGCGATGCTGCCAGCATCATGTGCAGTGACACTGCCTGTTGCCATGTTGTTCGGGTCGGGGCGTGATTTCATGTCCGTGCCTGTCTGGTTGGCCTTGACTCTCATAACATTTGGCATTGGTTGCTACATGATTGCAAATTCGTCTAGCAAGCTTGTGGTAGTTCCAAACAAGGGGCTTGTCATCAAAGGCAAGAATCTGCCGTTCTCAGATATTCAAAATATCGGAACCATCCACACTCCAGCACTTGGCAATAGCAAAGGTTCAGCATATGTCTATGCTGAGACTTTCGGCACCCAAGTAAACCTTTCAAAGTACATCACATTGTCTTTGGCTGATTCGTTGGTGGCTGAAATCAAAGAAAGCTCTGGGGTGGTGTGGAAATGAAAACTGCAACCTATGTGAAGCATGGGACTATCGTGACCGATCACTTGGCTCCCATCAATGCCACGATGTTCATTGCTACAGGAACATTGCTTCCCATCATGGATTTCCTTCGTCCATATTTTCCATACATCAACTTTGTGGCTGGTGCAGTTGTATTGTTCTTTGTGGTGCTTGCCATCATGAAGGTGCTGAAGGTTCCTCCAAACCGTGTGATTCCTTCAAGTATGGTGTTCTGTGCTGGTGTCTGTGCTGTCGCCTTCTCGGTGGGTGCAGTGGCTTCAAGCAAGCATGCAAGCGATGGTGGATTCATTGCTGCGAAGTCTACTGATGCTCGTGCACTTCAAGCGAACATTCTGAACCTTGAAAAGCACACTCAGGCTATCAATGACAAGCTCACAGACATCCAAGCTGGCAAGTCCTCAAACCCTCGGGTAGAACTTGCAAACATGGGCATCCAGTGGGACTTCTATAAGTTTTACGAAGCTGCCAAACGGGGTGATGAACTCGTGGTGGATCTGTTCCTGAAGGGTGGTATGCCTGTCACCAGTGCCGTAGGTGAACACTTCACATCCATCCCAAAGTCGGTGGTCATCACGAACTTGCCCAATGCTGGAAGGCTGATGGAAATCTTTGCCAAGAACGGCGTGGATTTGAATGACCAAAAGCTTGTGGCAAGAACTGGAGTGCCAGAGCCTCTCACACCTCCAAACCTGTATGCCTACGCCATGAGGGAGAAAAGCCCTGTGGCTGAGAAGCTGGCAAGTTTGGGAGTCAACACAACTGGCTATCCAGCATGGAATCAAGCCATGGACACAGAAGACAAGAAGCCCAAGGCTTACCTATCTGGCATCTAAGCCCCTTCGGGGGCTTTTTTAATGGATGTGGATAGGCTTCGCTTCAGACTTCTCTATGGCAATCTTTGTGGTGAATGAACATACGGAAGTGAAGGCAACAAACTCTTTGAAGCTAATTTCCTTCATTTCTCTTTTATGTATGAGAAAAAGGATGTGCTGAACAAAGGCAACCTCAACAGAATGAGGATTGATAAGTAAATCGTTTGCTATGCCCTGAGCCGCTGATTCCATGTCTTCTATTTGTTTATTCATGATGTCCCCTTGTTGTTTTAATGTGAATATTATTATCAATATAGCGTGATTGAATTGAATATCAATCCATATATGTTAAAATAAACATAACAACAGGAGACAAAAGATGTTTGATGATTATTTAGATATGGTCTTTACGGGTTTTCGTGTTCAAGAATGCTTGGATGCAATCAATGATGAAGCTACGGCAGAAGCTGGATGGAACCAGTATGTAGAGATGGTGGGTGGCAATGCTCCTGAGTCCGACTACTGGAACGAGGGCACCACCAGTGTTGAAGCCCAGTGGGACTACAGCCAGCTTCGCAAGCACTGCGAGACTCTCATGCGGATCTACATGGAGAACCTGAACCTTGATGACCTGTTGACCATGCTCAAGTGTGGTGAGCAAGTGATGGACTATGCAGATGAGGAGACAAAGAATGTCTATGCGGCTTGGGAGCTTCAAAGAAAGCTCATTGAGACATTGAGCGAGAAGAAAGAAAGCAAATCAGTGAAGATATGAGCTTTAAAATTTTGGAATATAGAAAAGCCAGCATCTCGCTGGCTTTTTTCATTGAAAGAACTTTGTGACTCTTGGATGGTAGGGGTCAAGTTTTCCTTCTTCCAATTGTTTACTTGTTTCATAGATTGCTCTCTTGCAAAGCTCTCCTAAGTTGATGCCTAGACTTTTTGCCATGGATTCTGCCTTGACCAACTGTTGAGGCTGGAAAGGCAGGAACACTGATTTCACTGTCTTTGGCTCTTCCGCTGTCCACTTCGGGCCTTTGTAGCTCTCCAAACCATAAACATATTGAAGGCAGAACAAGCAAGCTCTTGAGTTTCCAATTTGAAAATGTTTGGCAATCGCTTGTAGCTTTGCAGGGTTGTATTCATCGCTTGATAAAAAGCTTATTTGTCTTACGCTGTATTCAATCATGGGTGTCTCCTTATCTGATTATTTTTGAAAGAAATGCTTGTGCTCGTGGAGACTTAGGACTTGCGAAGAATTCATCAGACTTCGCTTCTTCCACAATCTTTCCGTCAGCCATGAAGACAATCCTGTTGGCAACTTGCTTGGCGAATCCCATTTCATGAGTCACGACAACCAAAGTCATCTTCTTGTTGACGGCTAGGTCGGTCATGATGTCCAAGATGTCTTGAACGGATTCAGGGTCAAGTGCACTGGTTGGCTCATCAAACAGGAGATAGTCAGGATTGACCACCAAGGCTCTTGCAATCGCTACACGCTGCTGCTGGCCGCCTGAGAGCTGGCTTGGGTACTTGTCGGCGTGATCTCTCATGCCTACTGCTGCAAGCTGTACCTTCGCCTTGAGAGTTGCGTCTTCACGGTCTATGCCATGCACGTGCACCTGAGGGCCTACAAGGTTGTCCAGCACTGTCATGTTGGCAAATAGTGCGAAGTCCTGGAACACCATGCCTACGGTCTTGTGCAGGCTCACTGGCTCCATGAGGGCGGTATCCATTCCCTCCAAGAAGATGTTGCCGTTGTTGATTGGCTCCAAGCCGTTGATGGTCTTGATGAGAGTGGACTTGCCTGAGCCTGAAGGCCCGCAAATAACAACCACATCTCCTTTTTTAATCGTGAGATTCACGTTGCTTAGAACCTGTGAAGCTCCATAGCTCTTGCTGACATTGTTTAATTGAATCATTTTTCTTCCTTTTGTTGTTGTTTTCTGTCGAAACTGCACTGTGCAATATTCTTAATTTTTTCTATCAATAGCTCTGTTTCTCTAAGGTTCAGGTCAAGCTCCCTAACTATGACGATGACCGGCTGAACTCTTTCGTTGAATGTTAGATTTGTCATAACATCAATGACGACGGCTAAATGTTCTGGCGGGAGCTTGTGAAGGTCATAACCTAACTTCTCTAGGTGCTTGTCTATGTTCATACCGCACCTCTTTGCAATCTGTTGGCGACTCTTTGAAGAGCTACACAAAGCACTAAATACACTGCACTGCCTGCCAATATCATTCCTGGCATGTTGCCATTCATTTCACCAGTCTTGACCATTGACCCAAAGAAGTCGGTCAAACCTATGACATACACAAGTGCTGTGTCTTGGAAAAGAATGATGGATTGTGTGACTAGAACTGGCAGACTGTTCTTGATAGCTTGTGGTATCAACACATAGCGATAGCTTTGAAGTGTTGTGAAGCCATTAGACTTGCAGGCTGCAAGTTGATTCTTAGGTATGGCATTGAAGCCTGAGCGAAGAATCTCAGCGAAGTAAGCAGCCTCAAACAGACTGAAGGCAATCAAGGCACATGCCATGCGGATGTCACCATTAATGCCAAACATTGTTTTGACGATGCCTGGTGCAACCAAGTAGAAGCCAAAGATGATGAGGACTAGAGGCAGAGAGCGAAAAGCGTCTATGTAGACTCGTGCGAGTTGGTCAGCAACTGGAATCTTGAGAGTTCGGCACATTGCCAGAACTGTTCCCAGCATCAGCCCAAAAACCAAAGCAACTGCTGTGATGGTTGCTGTAGTTATAAATCCATTGATAATAATTTCCATATTTGTCTACCTTGTTGTTATTATTCAAGATAGCAAATATATTGTGAAAAGCAATATCTCTTGAGAAATAAAAAAAGCACCTGAAGGTGCTTTATATGAATGGTTCAAGAATCAGGCTAGCTTTGTCTTTTTCTCAATCAAATAGGCAAGTCCTTTCACCGAGAAGTTGATGATGAGATAACCAATCAAGATGCATAGGAACGCTTCGTAGGGCTTAGCTGTGTAGTCAATGATTGTTTGCGCTTGCTTGGTCAAGTCCAACAACCCGATAGTAGAAATCACTGCACTGTTCTTCACAGTGTTCATCGCTTCGCTGGTCAAACTCGGCGCAATGTTCCTGAGGGCTTGAGGCACGAGGAACCTGATGTATGTCTGCACCTGGTTGAAGCCTAGAGCCTTGGACGCGGCTGCTTGCGATCTGGGTAGGGCTTGTATGCCTGCTGTGACCTGTGCGGCTATACGGCTGCTCATGTAGATGGCAAGGCTCAGGGTTCCTACAGTGAAGATGAGATGGTCTGGGTTCATGGTCTTCACTGCCTCTGGGAAGAGGATGACTGGAAGCACGAAGTAGCCAATGAACACCTGAGCCAAGAACGGCACAGAACGGACAACCTCAAAGTAGGTGTCAGCGAGCTTCTTCTTGATGCCGGTGGTGGTTCGTAGAGAACCGATGACCACTCCAAGGGCGAGAGCCAGCATAAAAGCCAGTCCTGAAACTGTGACTGTGGTGAGGGCTCCTGTGAGTACCCAGTCAAGATAAGTTTGATTTTCGCCGGTCGCTACTTTCTCAGATAAAAAATTAAAGTCCATGATATTCCTTCTTGTTGTTATATCAAGATAGCAAATATATTGTGAAAAGCAATATCTCTTGGGCAATAAAAAAGCACCCGTAGGTGCTTAGTTAGTTTGTTGGTCATTTTCATACAGTAGTTTCTTCATCTTGAGTTGTTTTGTTTGCGACCACGGTGTCTGCCACATGTCTCGTTATGTAGCGCAAATGAATTAGAGCTTTCATCTTCAAACGGTTTTCTTGAACGATTGCTTGGTCAATTTCGTGGAAATTCTTCGCATAAAACTGAACAATCAACCTAGTTAGCATTACATCAATCCCACGAGAAGTAAACTTACAAAACTCCCTTGGTCTTAGTTCGTACTTAAAATTGAAACCGTTCTGTCCGAAATGTATGTTGGCTGTGCATGTTGTATTGTCGGGTATGGCATAGCGCCAGTATGCACGCACATGATTGCCAAGGGAGTCAAAAAAAGACTTGTTGTGCTCGTGAACTTTCATTTCCCATTTTTGTTTCTTAGTTGGTTCTGAGGCAGAAGTCTTCTCGTGCGGTATTTGTGTCCTTATTTTTTTAAGTTCATAATAAAACTTTCCGCTTATCTTTCGATTACTATTTTTGCTCATGTCATCTCCCTGTTGTTCTTTTTAAGATAGCAAATATATTGTGAAAAGCAATATCTCTTGGGCAATAAAAAAGCACCCGTAGGTGCTTTTCTTGTTTGTGGTTGGTCTTATTTGCCTAGCACTGCTTTTCTTTGCTCTGGTGTCCATTTCAAACCAAGTGGAGCAAACCATTTGGTGTATAACTTTTCCAAAGTGCCATCAGATTTAACTTTGGCTTCAAACTCCTTGAAGTCTGCGGTGAACTCTGCGTCTTGTTTTCCGTACATGATGCCGATTAACTCAGCTTCACCAACTACAACATTGTTCAAAACTTTGAACTTGGTAGTTTTCAACTTAGCGATTTCGCCAGCAAGTAACACGCTATTTGTCACTAGGCCAACTGCACGGCCTTGTTCTACTAATAAATAGCCTTGTGGATAGTCTTTTGCTAAGACAAGAGTAGTTCCCCATCCCTTTTCAGCATTCAATTTCTTGAAGATTTTCTCGCCTGTAGTTCCTGCTACGACTGCAACAGTTTTGCCTTTGAAGTCTTCCAAGGATTTGATTGATGTGTCAGTGGACAACACTGCTGGAACAACTGGGTCAGCATCAACAATCATGAAGTTGACTGCTTTTGCTCTTTCTTCTGTGTAGCTTGTAGAGCCTGTTTCTAACTCAATTACTTTGTTGACCACCAAAGGCTGTCTAGTTTGTCCGTTGACTGAAACCTTGTTGACTGTTAAGTCCAAGTTGTATTTCTTTTCAATGAATCTTTTGAACTCCATACCCAAGTCCTGGCTATAGCCAACATATCTACCTTGTGCATCTGCGTAGCTGTAAGGCACTGAAGTGTCTCTAGATCCGAAAGTGATGGTTTTTGTTTCTTTTAATTTGTCTATGGTTTCACCAGCGAAGGCGAAGCCAGATAATGTCAATGCCAAACTTAATGCTGTTGCTTTTAAAATGTTCATAATGTCTCCTTTTTGTTGTTATGAATGAATCTACATTAGCAAAGATATTGTGATTGTCAATATCTCTTGATAATTAATTGACTCATTATTCATTTCTGCTAAGTTATTTAGATTAATGAACGATGGGAGCATGTATGGCAACAAAAGGAAAATGGGCGAAGAAGGATAAAGACTACGAACCTAAGGATCACATTCAGGAAGTCAATGACAAAGTGATTGCGATGATGGAGGAAGCAATTGACAGCAAGTTTCAAAAGAAATGGTTGACTTGCACCACGCCACCATTTAATCCCATGACAAACACTGAGTACAAAGGCATCAACTTCCTGGCGCTGCTATCAGCAAACTTTAATGACCCACGATTTATGACATTCAACAATGTCAAAGCGATGGCTGAAGAAACTGGGACAGAAATGCATATCAAGAAAGGGGCCAAAGGATTTACCGTGTTCAAGGCTATGCAGTTCTTCTCTAGAAAGGACGGCGACAAGGTGGTCTCTCTAAGTGCTGAAGAGGCAGAAAACTACGGTGATGTCTCTACTCGCTGGGGTTATGTCCGAGCTGGCACAGTCTTCAATGGAACTCAGATTGAAGGGCTGGAGCCTTACATAGTCCAGGTGAACAAGGTTGTAGACCACTCGGAGATTGAACTTCTAAAAGACGCATTGGTGGCTCGTACTGGGCTGAAGGTGACACACAGTGAAGTAGGTCAGGCGTACTACTCACCTGTACAGCACAGCATCCACATGCCTAACAAGGATCTTTTTGTGTCCACAGAGGCTTACTACACCACTCTCCTGCACGAAGAATCACATGCCACAGGACCAGCCCTGAAGAGAAATCAAACAGGGAAGTTTGGAACTCCAGACTACGCCTTTGAAGAACTTGTGGCTGAGATTGGCAGCTACATGCTAGGTTCTAAATTAGGAATTCAATATGATCCATCTACTTTGACCCAGCATGGTGCATATCTAAATAATTGGATTTCAATTCTTAAAAATGACAAGTTCGCCATTTTTAAGGCTTCTTCGCAGGCAAGTAAATCTACTGACTACAACATTGGTCACCATCAGGAACACAAGCTTGAGCTTGAGATGAAGAAAGATTGGATATTGGAGAAAGTGGTGGCTCCAGCCCGTGCAGTGGAGATGAAGAAAGCACCAGTGATGAGCATGTAATCACATGCCCAAATAACGACCTTTGACAGGAGGCTTTTTGGGGCTCTGAAGCTTGGGCCTGTATGTGGGCTCAGGCATCTCACGAACGGGCTCAGCAGGTTTGCTGGTGTCGTATCCAAGCTCTTTCGAAAAGCGTGAGTTGAGGAAGTTCTGAAGCTTCTTCGTGTTGTTCGTGTTGAGCAAGGTTTCCTCTACAGGATTGCTAAAAAAACTCCCAATCTTCTTCCATCCGGTGACAGGTTCACGGACCTTCAGCTTTTCTACTGCATACCAAGTCGTGTCTATGGCATCGCCTTGTGGCGTCTTCATGTTGATCCAGACATTGTGAGGTCTGAGCTTCTCGTTCAAAACATCAATATGCTCTTGACTGAACAAGCCAGATGCATGACCTTCAGATAAGTATTGATTGTCAAACCAGTCATCGATTTTGTCCATTGTTGTTCTTCTTTTCGTTTCCATCGCCAGCTCCTTATATTTTCATTTTTCTTGTTCGTGTTTCAACCTTGGGTGCAAGTTTATGTTCAAGGGACTGTGAGAACTTCTCAGTTGCAATCCCTTTGGTAAGGTTAGCAACCTCATTGGAAGTGCCTGCCATGGCTTGTATCACTGGTGAGGCATGGGACAGCACGGCTTTAAGATACCAATCCTGCGGATCGCAATTCTTGATAGCCTCAAGGGCAACTCCTCTGTCCTCTCGCAGTTCTTTGGACGCATCCTCAAAAGATAGCGGGAATGCTCTAACTGCAACTATTACACATTCTCTGTCAGCTCTTATTGCATCGCTAAAAGCTGGAAGTGAGTCACCGGACTTAGCAAGGAATTCAAGTGCAAAGGCTTTGTCATTTTTCAGGCGGTCAGATGCGAACTTGATGCCAGTGTTAGTGAGGTCGTTATGTTCAGGCTGTATGGTTTGAAGTAGCAGTTGTTCGTGGTCTTTAAACTGTGCTGGTGCAAATTCAAGAACTTCTGGCTTGCTTTTCAAAGCACTAAATATGACATCAATGTCCTCTTTAAACGTATTTGGAAGTGTCTCGTATAACCATGGAGCGTAGTGGACAGCTTCAAGAGTCACATCTTTTTCGTTCCTGAGACTGTCTGAGAGATGGTTGTAGTTATCACCACTCATGGTGGAGATTGTGAACAAAGCAATATCTCTGTAAGAGGAGCATTCTGGAGAAACATACTTCATCACTTCTTGGCATTGTTCTCTAGATGGATGAGCAGATTCTTTGATAAATTTATCTTCTTGCTTTTCTGCCTCAGTCATTTTGGAAGTATGTACTCCTAACATTCCCATAAAGCTTTTTTCGTTATGGATGGCATAAAGCACCATCTTTTCATCCTTGGCATATGCTGTGTTCTCAATCGCTTTGATACCGTGCTTCAATATCTTCTCCTCCATGGCTTTGTCTTTCCTGTCTGACAGATAGCTCTTGAGATCGTTATAGCTTTTCACAAGAAGGTTTTGTTCCTCCATCGGCTGACCACTTAGTTTTTCTAGTTGTTGTGCGAATCCCATACTAACTCCTTATATTTTAATTTTTCTTGTTGATGCCTCAGCCTTTGGTACAAGCTTCTTCTCAAGTGAATTTGAAAATTTCTCTTGAGCGATGGCTTTGGTCAAAATTTGCACGGGGTCGCCATCTCCAACTGCTTGTTGAATTTCTGAGCTTGCATGTACGAGGGCAAAGTTAAACTGTTTAGTTTCTTCATAACTTTTGCATGCCTTTAATACGATTGCTTTATCGGCCTTGATTTCATCGGAGAAATGTTCAAGCTTACAGCCGTTCCATTCAACTGCGGCTTGTGCAAGCTCTGAATCATTACGAAGTCTTTCAGATATGAAAGCCATGCCGTCTATTTCGTAATCGTGAAGAGATGCCCATGCAACATCCTCGTCATCCTTCAATCTGTCTGATGCATATTGAAGGTTTTGTCCATTCTGCTTAACCGCAAACATGACAAGTTCTTTACTGTCTTTTAACCTTTCACTGAAAGGTTCCATCGCACAGTAGTGTCCTCCGTGAACTTCATTCTGATAACTCAGAAGACCTTCTTTGGCGATCTCAATATTGTCACAAGGTGCATTCCCCATGTATTGAATTTCACCACCGCCTAGAGATTTCACGGCTTGTAAACATACTGTTAGATCTTCTTGCATTGCATCGCTGACAAACTTCAATACAGAAGTGTGCCTGCGCTCCGTACCATAAGTCTTCAATCTGGAAATCTCATCCTTAGTTAACGGGTACTTTTCCTCAGGGTCAATTCCATTATTTTTGCCCTCATGATTTGACAAGTTTCCCCAATATCTGTCTTGGATGTGATCTGAACGATCAATGTCTGCTCTAAATTGTGCTTCTGATTCAATAACTTTTAGGATAACTTTCTTATTGTCTTCATAGGGACTGCCTTGCAGAGCTGAAGGCCCTTTCAATTCAACTTCTTTCATAAAGTTGTCAACCTTCTTGTCCCATATGTATTCTTTGAGATCGTTATAGCTTTTCACAAGAAGGTTTTGTTCCTCCATCGGCTGACCACTTAATTTTTCTAGTTGTTGTGCGAATCCCATGATGTCTCCTTAAATATTCATTGTTGGTTGGTTTGTCCTGGCTCTTGTTGTTGTTGGTGTAGCAGGCTTGAACTTGATTTCCTTGGACTGCTCTGGTGCTTGTGTGGCGCTCCATCCAAGTTGCTTTGATAAATTCTTTTCAAGCCAGCTATCAAGCTGTGAAGGCGATTCAGTAAAGAAGATAGTTTTCTTCTTCATGTCGGCAGTAGGTGTCTTTGGGATGAAGGACTGCACCTGGTAGCCGTACTCAATCCATTCACCTCCCTGCATCTCGTTCTTGACTATCCTGTAGCCGTGCTTCTGAAGCTTGGTGTTTAGATGGTCTATGTGGTTCTCACAATAGAGGTTGCTGCTAGGGCTTTGCGATAAGTAAATGTTTGAGGCAACAGCCTTGGTTTTGTTTGAGAGTGCTTCAAGAGCTAGTGCAAAACGTGATTTCTTTTCTTCCATGATGTCCCCTTAGATTTTCATAGTTAGCTTTTGTGATTTTTTTGGTGCAAGGTTGTTAGATAGCTTATCGAGAAGGACAAGTGAGTTCAGTGCCTTGTGGGGATCGTTGCCCCTACATGCATTTTGAATTCGCTCAGATGCGAATAATTCGATAACGGAATCTTCGTTTGTGTTGATTGTTCTATTGGGATTCTTATCGCTATACTCCCACTCCTCTCGCATGTAGGCTGCATGAATTATTTCAGGGTCATCATGGAAAAATTTGAAGGTTCCAAGAGTTTCATGATTCTTGGATACTGTTTCCAGTGCTAAAGCTCTGTCTCTTAATAAAGGGTGGTTTTCAGGAAGATTTCTTACGTTTGCAGTGTCAATGTTTATTGCCATCATGCAATATTCCTTATCATCAAAGAGTTTTGGCATTGACCATCCAAATTGTTGAGGCCGAGCTTTAACAGCTTCACTCATCAGAGATTTGTCGCTGCGAATTTCATAGCCAGCACTCTGGATGTTTGGAAGAGCACTAGCAATCAATGCATAGTCGTTTCTTATTTCATCGGAAAAATATCGAAGTACGTCCGCTTTCTTGTCGTTGTATAGGACTTGGCGAGCGATGTCTTTATCTTTGCAACACTCCTCGCCTGCGTACCTGATTGATCTTGGATTCTCCGTAACTGCTTCCATCACAACTTCTTTGTCATCTTGTAATGAACTGTTGAACAATTGGAGTAGGTCGCCTCTTTTAGAAACCGCCGCAAGAGCAACTTCTTTGTCATCTTTATGTGGCTCAAAATGTGCGTAGATAGGTACTGGAAATGCTGGGTGTTTCAGGGAACTCAACATTTGTTCTTTTGAAATAGTGAATCTTGATGTCATGCTTACATCTCCTGAGCAAGTTTTTTGGTTCTCTTCGCTAATGGCTTTTTGGTTGCTGGCTCTGCCTTAACTTCCTCTTTCTTGGCGACTGGCTCAGGTTTGGCTACAGGCTCTCTCACAGTGCCTAGGTACAAGTCCTTGTCCTTGAGGTTGTGCAACCACTCAGGGCCTTGCTCATTGCGTACTTGTTGAAGCAGCGGAGCATTCGCCTTGGGTACACCTGGATAGCTCGCCTCCATCCACATGACACCCAGCTTGTCCTTCCACTCGGCTCCATGAGCTTCACGAAAAGCCATAAGGGCATCTTTTTGTTCGCGGTTGATTGGAAGAGCTACAGCTTCAGGCACTGCGACCTGCTTGGGTGTGTAGTCGGCAACTGAGATTCTTCCCTTGTCGTATTGGGTAAGGTACTTTTTGGAGCCGATTGGAAGTTTTGCTTTAACTGCTTCCTCACGGTTCATGAAATCATCTTTGCCTTGAAGAATTGAGTTGGTCTTGATGACTTGGAAGAATCGTTTGTCACCGTCAACACCTTGCTCTAGCACTCCAAAATATTTACCTGCATGGACAACTTCGCCCACCATCCAGCATGGTTTAGATGGGGATGGAGGATGTTTGAATTCAGGGGTTTTGCCGTTGGCTCTGTCAAAGGTCACGATGTAAGTCAAGTCATCCCATTCTTTGGCAATCTCTTTGGTGACAAGTCTTGCTTTCATGATCTTCTCGTTGAGATTCATAACTAGCTTGTCGCTTCCAAGTTCACTGAATGGGACACTGAAAACTTTCATTGCTGGGTTGTCATTGCGAAGCTCTTCTGCGTAAGTTACGCCTTGCTGGTTTCTTCGTGAGAAGCCCATGTAAATGTCAAAGCTGTTCTTCATCTCAATGATTGCCCTCTGGTTCTCATTGTCAACAATGACATTGACTCCATCTTTGTTGCCTTCGTTGATTTTTACGAAACTCTTATTTTTATCGTTCATGGCTTCTTCCTTGTCTAATTGATTAATACCATTCAAATTAGCAGAAGAAAACATGTAGTCAAATTTAGGCAATAAAAAAGCACTCGAAGGTGCTTTTTTCATAATATTCCTGGTAGGAACACATTCTTGTATGGTGCAGGTTTAGGCTTGTCCTCTGCAATAGTGAGATTGAACGGCTTGCCGGTTCTCATCAGCTCTTCTTTCACATCTCCAAACTCGTCCTGAACCTGAGACTCAGCCGGTTTGCTGGTGTCAATCTTCTGTGAAGCGAGCTTGGCAACCTGGTTGAAGTTGGCCGGCGCCGGTGTTGTGCCCAAGAGGTAGGTGTATGCCTCTGGACTGGTGAACAGTGCGGCCAGGTACAGCTTGCTTCTCGCGTCTGTGTAGACCTTGCCATTCAGGGTGTACTTGTAGGTGAAGGTGTCAGCCACTTTCAGCTTGTTCGCCTCTGTAGGATCTGCCGCATAGACCTTCAGGGCACTGAGCATGGATATGTACTTCGCAGCACCTCCACCACCCACCTTGTAGGCGTGATAGACCAATGCATCCTGCTCGTTCTTCTTCAGGCTGGCGAAGCTCGGGACAAGCTTTCTCATGGGAGCTTCGTACTGCTCTCTCATGAGCATCACGGCTTGACTACCCTGATCCGGTGTTATGGAGGCACGGGGGAGACTAGAAGGCTGCTGGACCCCAGAAAGAGCCACCAGTTGCCCGGCTGCGGCCGAGTCAAGGCCGATCGCTCTCGTTAACTCTGTGTTCCTTGCGACGGACTGCTGGCCTAGGTTCCAGCCAAACCCAATTGCTGCTCCCTTGTTGTCCATGTAGGGAAAATTTTTGAAGCCTTCCACCTCGGAAACGATGCTGCTGTACCAGTTGCCCTTGGCAGCTTCTGATAGTGCCAATGAACGGGCTACAGACTTGTTCTTGGGGGTGTAGCTGGACACGACTTGGCTAGGTGGTGTCTGTACCTGCTTAGGTTCAGCACCCACATGGTCAAGCAAGTTGATGGAAGGCAATTTCGCATCAGTGCCCTTGAACTCCATCACCTTCAGCTCAGGAAGAGCCGTGACAGGCTCCAAGCTCTGTGTGGATCTCTTCCCTGCATAGTAGAAGCCTGCTCCTGCGAACAGAACAAGGGAAGCTACAAGAATGTGTGACTTGGCTACTTTCATTTTGTAGCTCCTAATCTTGCCTTTGCAGTCATCTTGTCGGCATAGCTGGTATTAATTGGCTCAAAATTTGAATCTAGTGGGTTTGTGACTATCACATCTCTTCTTCTTGCACCACCTCTTGAAAGATCAGCAATTGCATAGAATTTCTTGGTATTGACAAGTTGGACATCTTTCTCTTGAAGAATGTGAATAGGTTGTTCTGAAAGCTTCAGAGTTGCATACTGACCACTACCATTATTTCCAATACCTTCTATGCCGTCGCTTCTAAACAATTTAGCAAATGCATTCATAGAAAGTATCTTCATCCACCTTCTATGATTGTTGTTAGGGTCATTCATTGGACTAGCCATGATGATTCTGTTAGTCAAGCTGTATGAAATCATGCCAGCTTGAATTTGCTCAACCCAAACTCTATCTTTACCAATGCGATCCTTCACATATTCATATGTTGGAGCACTGGATTTATAAGAAATGATTGACCCAAAAGAATCCAACATTGCAAGAGCTTTGTCTTTGGGGAATTCAGCGAAATACGAATCCACGTTTTGAGTTGCAAATATGCAAGAGAGTCCAAGGGATCTTGCTATTGGAAGCATTGCCAAATCTGATGAATCGATCAGTCGTTGCACTTCATCAGCAATAAAGAAGACTTGAGATCCACCGGACTTTTTCCAATTGTCTCCACGGGCTTGGATTGCTCTGTATAACTTTGCTTTTAAAAACTTGCTGTATATGACACCCGCTGTTGGAAACAAAGCCTCAGGAAAGCAAATCCCAATGCTCAATCCTTTCATCACATCTACGATTTCAATATCTGAAGTTGTGCTGTCGGCAAGATGACGAAGAAGCTTGTTTTGGAAGAATGGTGCAAACCATGCATTGACGCTAGCCATTACATTTTTAAGTGTCTCCCCATCGTTTTCTTGTAATGCACCAAAGGTCAGTGCAGCATCCGTTAAAAGACTTCCTTCTTTCCCAAAGTCAGGATGGTTTCCAATCAATGCAAGCAATGGGTGTTTTTCACCCTCAGGTGCTTTTTCGCCAAGTTGAGTGATGACTTGGAATCTTGTAGTTAAATTAAATTTTCCAAGCTCCTGGTCAACAATTGCTTCATGAAAGACCGAGCCAATAAACACTAGATTTCTTGCTGTGTCTGAAAAGAACTTTGAATTACCAGTTTCTCCACCTGCTGGGCTGTTCAATGTTTTCAACATGTCTGCAAACTGTTCTGGCGTGAAGCCTTCAAGCAAGTTGAGGTTCTTAACTTTCTCATCAATAATGAAATCAAGGTATTTAGCGCAATCTCTCGCTAAGTAACCTTTGCCATCCATGATGAAGATACCGTTTATTGAAGTGCCATTTGATTTAAGACTTTTAAGTATCTTTCTTAGTAATGCGGTTTTTCCAGTTCCTGTTGATCCAAAGATGTGCACGTGAGTCCCTAAGTCATCCTGACTTTGAACCATTGACAAGCCTTTATCTGGGGCATAGCTGTCGCCATTTGAAGTAAGAGTGCCTGTAGCTGTCCCATGGTCAACCAGTGGACTTTTGTCCTCGTTTGCATTAAAGGCCTGAATATGTCTTTCCTCATTGGGTCTTGACTTTGGTGCTCTAAAACTTGCTCCTGCGTTTTCAGTTCCTTGGCGTGCAAGCTTTGAAGCAATCTTCCTGTTTGTAAATTCCAAATATGCAAGTGGAGCAAAGGCTGGAATTAAATTAAAAATATCTTGAACAAAGCTTGCCTTCATGCCGATTGCAGCCAACGGACCGCCTAGCATGGGAATCACTGTTGATGCACCTACAGTAACTAATGAGAAGAGAACAGTTTTCAGTCCTCCGAAGAAGCAATAAAACCCAATGAAATATGCAAGCAAGATGGCTGGCGCAACCGCTCCCAATCCAAGTTGAGGTAGAAGCCCCATAAGTACAGCCACTAGGGCATACAAGCTTATATATAAAGGTAGTGCAGGACTGGCAGTGCCACTCGCTGAACTTTCAACAAGCAGCATGCCAGCTACTGGGTAGCCTTTTGAATTGAGCTGTCCGGTTCCTTCCTTATCGTCTAAGTCAGGTGGAACATTTTTGCCGTGTGGAACATCATGACGAAGCCAGCAGTCGTCAGCAAACTCTCGTGCCTCATGTAGAACTTTCCCCATCGGGAATAAAAGTGATAGTGCTCTAAATTTCATAATGCCTCCTGTAGTTTTTTGTATTCTTCAGCCAAGGCATTTTGTTTTTTCTCAAAAGTTTCCTTGTCAATCTTTCCTTCAACTGTTTGCTTTTGAATTTCTGTTAATTCAGCCACGATTTCTTTTGCTCGTGCTTGAATCTTCTGTTGTTTGTTCGCGGTGTTTGCTTGTTCTTCTTTTGCATCTGCGATTCGGCTTTTTGCTTTAACTTCAGAAACAAGCTCTTTTCCTTTTACTACACCACTTATTAATAATGAGCCACTAAAGAAGATTGTTGCACTTGCGATAGTTGCAGCAATAGCCATATTTTTAAAGACTTTCATTCTTACTTGGTCAATCATGGTGTTTCTCCATAATGCTTGCCATCCTCCAACAGAGTCTGGGTGAAGATGAGTTTGGTTGATGGCTGATCGGTCATTTGGGATTGCATAAAACTCTTCAGCACTGCAATCAAGCCCAAAACCTCTTGGATCACCATAAATTACTCGCCCTATGAGAATGAGTAATCGTGAACGGATTGATATTTTCATTGTTCGATTCCTTTTTGTTGTAGATATATATTTAGCAGATATATTGCAAATTGCAATATCTTTGCTAGTATTAATTGAACAATAAGGAAATCAAATGGAAGAATTAATCGACAAGCTACCCAAAACACCTCTATACGAGAACTTTGCAAAATATCTGAATACTTTGAAGGATGAGGAAAGCGAAGCAATCCTTAAATACATCCTTGGCTCATCAATCATTGGCAACCCTCTTCTTGAAGAGTTCTTCATGACTGAACAAAGATCTGTCTACCAATTACTGGTGCACAGACAAGCTTATGAAGTGTTCAAAGAGGATGTGGACAACTGGATTGCTGGGCTGGAGCCGCGCTTCAACGATGCAGGTGAAGTGTTCTTCAACGGCATGCAAGACTTCGTTGGGCAAGGTGCCCTCATCCTCAAGCAGGCCGGTACTCAGATCTCCCATGACCTGGTGCAGGCACAAGCCAGACTGGTGACTGAGACTGACAAAGTGATTCAGGCGGGAGCCGTCCAGTTGAAGGCGGCGCTGGATGACCATGCGAGTGAGCTGGAAAAGAGGCTGACTGCAACTGCGGTTGCTGAAGTCAACAAGCTCTCTGATGAGAGGAAGAAAGTTGCCAAAGTGCTAGTGGACAGGTTTGATGAGACTATCGAGCCTCACATCAAGTCATTTAGATCCAGCACCGACGAATTCACCTTCAAGAGGATTGCATACCGTGTAGGTGAGTTCTTTCTTGCGATTGCCATCTACCAAGGACTGAAGGCAGTCTTCTTCTAAGACATAAAAAAAGCACCTCAAGGGGTGCTTTTATATTTTCATCTTCATTGATTGTTGCCTGGTCTCTGACTTCGGCTTTATTTGCTTATCTAACTTTTCCATCAGCTTTTCAGTTTCACGGGCCTTGATGACTTCATCGCACTTTTCAACAACAAGCAGCAAACTGTGTTTTGAATCGAATGTGGAAAGTCCAGCCTTTACAAGAAATTCCTTGTCAATATCTGTAGTAGCTCCATCTAAATTACCTTGAGTTATTGACCTTATGGATGCTGTTTTGAGAATTTTAGGATACTCATCTCCATATAACTTTGTCCCGCCAAGCAATGGCATAGCCTTCATGCCAAAGCTAGTTGCCCCGTCCATAGCAAAATCTGCCCTTACTAAGTTTTCTGGTAGATCTGCGAGCATTTCAAAATGATTGAAGTCATCCATCACATACCTCTGCTCATCTTCATGGTTGGCTTTTGAGTGATGCCACTCTTCTCTCTCATAGCAAACAACTTGTCAGCTATTGATGGAAGTGCAGGAGCTTTAAAATTTTGGATTCCGGCTTTTTGAGGCTCAACCTTGGCACCTTCAACTTTTATCTCATCGTTCGGAGCTTTAACCTGTTTGACTAAGACATGAGTGTTTGGCTTAATACCGTACATCTCAGCTTTGTATTCTTTGAAGGCTTTGTGTGCTTCTTTCTCAAGTTGCTCTATGTCTCTTGGAGCCAAAGAGTTATCAAGTGAATGAGCATAGTCAAATTTAGCTTCCTGCAATTTGAAGTATGCAGTCTCAAAGCCGTGCTGATGTTTCAGGACATCGCGTTGCTCCCAATCAGCTTTGAGCATCTCAGCCTTATGAGTCTCAAGAATGTTACGGTGGGCTAAATCCTTGCCTGTTTGAACTCTCCACTGTGCATCAGGATCTTGCAAGCCAACATGCAACTCTCTATATTGGAAAGTGTTCATATTGTGATGAATGCCAAATGCCATTGAAGTTTCCTGATTCTTCGTATTGTTGAAGAAGTCGCGGGCTTTCCTTGGGTCTTTGTGCATCTCAAAGTTCATTTCTTGAACCATGGCATTCATGGTCAATGCTGGATGAAGTTCTGTTTTTGGCTCTGGGTTCAAAGCTTCTTTTCTCTTCATCTCTGATCTCAAGAAATCGCCAAAATCTAGGATTTCTTTTTCTTGTGTTTTCGTAGTCATAATGCTCCTTAGTTGTTCTTATAGTTGTAGCAAAAAACATTTAAATGTCAATTTTTGGTCATCTCATCTAGACCATCTCTTTTCTGTTTCCAAGCATCCTCAGACTTCTTCTTTGAAGTGGTCACATTCTTCTTGGCATCAGTGAATATCTCAGCCACGTGCGATACAGACTTCGCTAGGCTTCCACCAAGAGCTTCCATGGCAATGTCCTTCATGAGACTGCCTTGCATGCCCTCATCCTCACTGGGCAGGTTGTAGAGGGGTGCACGCTCTGAACGGTTGATGGCTGCTTCCATAGCATCAAGCTCCTCGGGTGAGAAGTCCTCATCGGTCATCTCTGAAGCGGCGTCGACGACGATGTCGTCTTCGTCCACAAACACCTCAATCCTCGGCTTGGGTCCACCCGCAGGAGGAGATGGCAGCATGGTTGCCTTGAGCTGCGCTACATCCACCTGTGCAGGCTTGTAGGTCTTGCCACTGATCCAGTCCGCAGCTTCAGGCTTGTATGGCTTCGGGTAGTCGCGTACTACTGGCGCCGTCATCAGGTAGGCATTGGCTTCGTTGCCTGGCAGGTAGAGATAGTGAATCTCGTTGCCCTTGGTTCCAAACAAGCTGTTTACTTCGTCTGGAGTGATGACAAGCTCGTTGTCGTGTACCTGATTGTTAATACTGGTTGATGTACCGCTCTCCTGCATCGTCTTGCTCGTGTGGGTCTTGCTGATGTGCTTTTTGCCCACTAGGTTTGAAACCATTTCGGCTGAGGTGCCTTGGTTCATACCCATGATGTAGATGTTGCCAGTGTTCGCTAATATGAACTCTAAGAATTCGAGCGAATAGACAGATTTTAATTGTGAGAAGTCCTGACAAGATAATGTCACAACTATCCCTTTAGAAGCAAACATCTCAAGTGCTGGCTGTACAAATTCCTTTAAGTTTCCAAGGCTCTGGAACTCATCACAAACAATGTTCAGGTTACGAAGTGCCAGTTGATCAGTCTTGTCTTCTTGATAAAATTTGTCATTGACCATAGATGTCAGATACAGCAATAATCCACGAATGACACCATCCATTTGAGTCTTGAACCTTCCAGAGGGCTTTAGTATGACAACCTTTTTCTTTGGATTCTCATCAAGCAACCAACGGCGCATTGAAAATCTCTCGCGTCCTTCGTAGCCATCCCATACTTCAGCCCATTTCAAAATAGGCTCTATGTTCTTCAAGTGCTCATTTATATAGACCTTGTGAACATGCTCAAGCTGAGCTGGCTCAATAAACTCGTCCATTCCTGAGACTTGCTCATCCCACGGCTTTTGTAGCTCAGCCTTGAGGTCAATCCACTTCCATTTTGGCTTCAGCTTGTTGAGTTTCTTGATGTGTGCATAGATGATTGACGATGTGCAAACATTCCATGGAATGATTACATCAACATCTTTGCCTTCCTCGTGAATGGTTTTGATGACCGGAAAGGCATTGGCTAGATACCACTCAAGCCAAAACTGTTTCTTCAAGAGCTTCGCACTCATCTGATGGATTGCAACCTTGTAGTCATAGCCATCCCATATACGAGCCACATCATTGAGGAACATCAAGTTGGTTGCAACAGTTCCCACAATTGAACTCAGTGGTGTTTCTCCCATTCTTAGAATTGGTCCAAGCTCTGGGTAGTATTTATCAAGCAGCGGCGTCAGGTTTTCAACTGACATATCCTTGAAGTATGCGAAGTTGTTGTAGCTCCAATCGCTCCCAGCTTCTTTAACTAATATCGCACCAATGCCAGTGGTTAGTGCACGTGCAGATTTTCCCCAGAATGGGTCTTTCTCTGATACATCAATCAAGCCTGCCGCGAACTGTGCAAAGTCTTGAGGAAGCAGTAAGTCTTTAGCAATGTCATGAGGAACTGAGAATTTTTCATCTGGGGCAATCTGAATCATGTCTCTCTTGTGGAATAGCTCTGCATACTCGCCTTTAGGCGTATCAATAATCAAAAGCTTGTAGAGTTCCTTCTTCAAAATCTTGTGGTAGTAGACTTGCATTACCACTTCTTTGTTCTTCACACCCTTACCGCGTCTGCTGCCTCCAATTATCAGGTTATGAACTCTTCGGGCCTGATCCGACATATAGATGATGATTGCTTTTTTGGGATCATAGGTTTCAGGCTTGAGAACATTGAACCCCACACTCGTTGCCATGATGAGTCCTGCTGCACTGGTGCGAATCTGTCTATCCATTACCTCTTTCAGGTCAGCGAATCCTCTTTTGCCCTTGAGCAACTTCCTGCCTCGTACTTGAATGTTCAGTTCTACGGGTTCCCATGAATTCCTGCTAAACCAATAGAAACCTCCTGCACCTATAGTGAGACTGATTGCCTTGCGAATTGCCAATGTGAGTGCATCGCCTATGGTGAACCAGCTATAAATCAGTTTGAAGTACGAAATGATGGCATCCAGCTTGGTAGCCATCGGGGGTCTTTCTGTGACAAACCACAGAGCCAAAAAAGCGATGGCTAAACAAAAAAGGAACCCGCAGGTCCCTATGTATATTGCTCGACCTACATAAACTACTGGTCTGGTTCCATCAAGTATTCGTTTGTCACCCGGCCCTAGGTAGATTGGCTTGTCGTTCATGCCTTGTCACCAAACATCATTCTTTTCCAGTTGGATTGAAAGTAGGTCCAACGGTCGGTGTCTTTCATTGCAGCAACTTCTTGTTTGGCTTCTTCGCAACCTTGAGTAGCAAGTTCGTCATCCATCTTGAGCATGCTAGCGTCGTTGTACTGTTGAGATTCTTTGCCATCTTTTATATCTAAGACATCGTATTTGGATGTTGGATTGAAAAGTAATCCGTAGTCTTTGAGATATGCAGTTTCCTTAGCTGCAAATTCAGCCTTGGGTTCAATGCACTTAACTTTAATGATGTCATCTTTTTCTAAGCTGATTCTTCTGTTTTCCATGATGGCTGCGCCTTGAACTTTGGTCATGTAAAAGTCATAGAAAGTTAGTGAGCCGATCAGTACGGTTCCGATAAATGCTGCCACTGCGATTGGTTTGATAATTTCCTTGTTCATCATGTGCTCCTTAAAATATTGATGTGATGTTGGTTATCGTTGTGATTAACCCGACTGTGGTTAACAGTCCGATAGCTAAAGGTGTAAAGAAGTTGTACAGGTCGTAAAACTTTTCGTTGCGCACATTCTTCATGTAGGTGGCTCTAAGTTCTTCTGCATCTTCCTGGCTAGGCTGTACATAGCCTTTCATGATTACTGGGTCAACATACGAGTCTTGCTCTACATTGCTGGTCATGAAATCTTCATATTCTTGTACTGGGTCAACTGTGTTCATATGTTCTCCGTATTCTTGTTGTTCTTATAATTAACTTAGCAGATATATTGTGATTTGCAATACCTCTTGATAAATAATTTAGACAACAAAAAAGCACCCGTAGGTGCTTAATCTAGAAATCAAAAATTTTAAATCTCGTTTAGTCAGTTATAAACGGATCGTGGTAGGGTTCGGGGACACCTTCTTGAGAAGGAGCGTTCTCCTGCGGAGTCTTTTCCTCTTCTGGCTGATTCTTATCGCATATCCACAGAGCACCTGGTTCATCAGTTGTATGAATAATCACATGAAGTGCGCCGCATTGAGCTTTAAGGTCTGTGCCTTGTACCATCCACATAGAATTCGGACAGATAGTGCAAATCAAGTGTTTGGATGGAGCATCAACCTTCTTGGATAGGTTCTCAAGCACAAAGCTTTTGTGTTTAATCTTTAGAATCTTTTCCTTGGCTGTATCAGGCAAGTCAGGATGAGGGACAAATCCTGTCCATTCTTTGATTTCTGTTGGTTTAAGTGAGTCAATTGTTCTTTTTGTCATAGCTAGTCTTTCTTGTTGTTGTTATTTAATCTAGCAAATATATTGTGAAAAGCAATATGTTTACATAGTTTGACTTAATCCTTTTTTCTTGCCAAAGGATCTCGTCTGGGTCGGTTTCTTCACATCGGTCAGGTCTGGTGTGAAAACGGGCTTCTTGGCAGGTGCACTGGTAGTCATCTGCGGTAGCTCGTTCAAGTGCTTGATGTCGTTGATGGACTTCTTCGCAGCTTCTGGAGGACGGCTGAAGCTCATGACATCTCGTGCCTTCTGGGCAAGCTCTACCGCCTTGCGAACCAGATCCTTGGCTTGGGCTGCTGCCTTAGAGGACAGACTGGTAGGCTGTACCTGGTCAACCTGGTTGAGGTGTGCTGGCTTGGGTGGTCCCATGAAGTCAGAAGCTACAGGCACAGGGTGAGCCACCTTGTAGCCACGCTCCTGACGAATCCGCTTGTAGGTGTCCTCCGCATGACCATCAGCCCTGTCAAAGTCGTTGGATGTCTTCTTAAAGTTGGTTTTCTGGAAGGCTTCGACCACGTTCTTCAGGTCATCCATTACGGCTGAGGCTTTCCGGCGATTCTGTGAGTCCTTCTCCTCGTAGTTGGCTGTCAACCATGCACGTGTCTCAATGAAGCTATGAAGGACTTCTGGAGGTAGCTCCACACCTTTTTGCTTTGCAGTCCACTCAGCAACCTTCTTCATGGATGTTGTTGGAGGCTTGCCCTTCATACGGGTTGATAAGAGATCTACAACCTCTTCAGACAGATACATCCTTGCCATGCCACGATGTCTGGAAAGTGCCACGTAGGAGCTGTGTAAGTCTGCCAAGTTCTTGCCGATGGTGAACTGAGTGTTCTCTACGGTGCCACCTTGACTCTTGTGAATCGTTTTTGCATAGGCATGTTGGAAGCTATGCTCATCTTTCAAGTTCAAGAAGTGGCGGGTGCCATCATCAAGTTCAATCTGAATAGCACGCGGTTTGCCATTGAGAAATTTGGCAATAGATAACACACTGCCTGTCTCTGAGTTTTCTAAGGTAGTAGTTTCAGCATTGGCACTCTTTTGTTTTTTCGTGAAAACAATACGATCACCAACTGAGAATTCTCTATCTATACCGTCCTTGCCTTTTACAGTGACTTCTTCCTGTGGAAGTTGCCCCGTTTTTCTCAGAGCCTCACGGACCTTATCATTGATGCTGTCGACTTCATCATTAGAAGCGGCAAGAATAAACTTCTGCTTGAAGTCCGTCTTGTCTTCCATGTAGTGTTTAACCATCAAGTCCACTTTCCCTTTCTCGGTCTTGGTGATGTGGATGAGCCCTTTTTCGTACAACCTGTCTAAAGCTTTCTCTGATTGACCTGAGGCCAGCTCTTCAACAAGCTCACGCTGCCAATGATCTCTTTGGCGATTGATGGTAGTAACAGGTGCAGTTGTGAACTGTTCGTTCAAAACTTTAAAGCTTCCACCAAAGCCTACAGGCTGCAATTGCTCCTTTTCCCCGGTCAATACAAGCTTACTTCCTGCCATGTTTGCGGCTTTGATAATCTTGTAGAGAGTCTCCGTGTCAGCCATACCGGCTTCATCCACAAAGATTACATGCTTGTTGGTAAGCTTTACTTTTCCAAGTTCGATTTGTTTAATCAGGGCACTTGAATTGAAGAAGGTGCCTTTCTTCATGCCGGTGTCTTTAGCTAATGACTTGGTGGCATGTCCAGCCGGTGAAGTGCCAATGATTGAAAAACCATTTCTCTCGTACTCCTCTTTGACGACACGAAGAAGAGTAGATTTGCCTGAGCCTGCACGGCCAGCGATGTTCATCACTGCACCTGGCTGAGTCATGGCAAGTGCTATGGCATTCTTCTGACCTACAGAAAATTGAAACTGCTTGCTAGGTGTGGTGTTCGCTACTTCGCATGCAAGGATCGCTTTGAACACATCTTCTCTGGCAAGCACAAACCTAGTCTCGCTCTCTCTGGCTTTAAGTGACTCGCTGATGTACTTATCCATCTCCAGAATGCCAGTGGTAGTAAATCGAACATCACGGCCAAAACGAAGCTGTTTTTGTTTTCTAAGCTCTGGATCTGAGATGGTGTCAGCAAGGAAGTCTTTGAAATATTCCCTTTGGTCTTTGTCCATTACTTGATGGCACTGAGACTTAAACACGTATTCAGCATGTCTTTCTGAAGTGTCACGGTCACAGATTCCGATTAGTTGCTTATGAACGTGCGCCTTAATCTGATCTTCACTGAAAACAACATCTTTATGTTTGCGAAGATAGTTGCTGACCATCAATGCAGGATCTGGAAGTTCTACTTGAGCCTTGACCTGGTTAAAGTCTTGGTGTGCAGCAATGCTTTTTGCAGTGAAGCCGTGCTTGGAGAACTTGTCAGCCCAAATCGCTTTCATCTCACTTGGAGACAAATCTGTCTTGTCTAACTTGAGTTCCTTACGGGCAATCTCTTCAGCAACGAATCCTCTGACTTTCAGTTTCTTCATCAGAGCTTCCATTTCCTTGGATCTAGCTCCCAGCTCGCTTCGAAGAGATTCAGGAATAAACTTATCTTCTACATCCCATGAAGCAATGTTTTTCTCATGGTCTTGCAGAAACTCGTTGTCCTTGTCTTCATCCAAGTAGATGGGCTTGAAGGTCAGTCCATACTCTTTCTCAAGAAAAGGGTACATCTCAAGTTGGAAGATGGCGTTGTACTTGTCTTTGTTCTTGATGATTAAATCATTGCAGACAGACAAAAGTTTGCCGTCATAACCCATTGCAGTATTTAAAAGATCGTAGTGCCAGTGTTTATGACATTCTGGTCCTCCGTTACCTTTGCCATCGTATGCAGTTCCACGATTCTCTATATGGTGGAAGCTCACTGCTAGAAGCTCTTTGACATACTGCAAATCAACACCATCTGTACCTGTACGGATGAAGGCATCTCTTTCCATTTCAGGAAGGATGTGCTCAGTGAAAATCTTATTCACATGATTGGTAAGCTTGCTCTCCAGTGAAGGATCTGCAATCTCCATGGCTGTAAGAACATTGGAAGTATTTCTTCCAAGTGTGAAAACAAACTCAGTGCCAATTCTTTTATCCTTCCCCGCATCTTCGGGCTTGTACTTGCCGTCCTCGCCAATTGGAGTGGCGTTTTTGTTAAGCTTTATCATCAGGCCTCTTGGTGTCTCTATCGGAAACCTGAGAAGAGCTTGTGCCTCATTAACTTTGGGAAGATATTCCACAGGGCAGTAGCCGTTGGATAAATCTTCCCAAAGCTCTAGAGTTAAAAATCTGTCTTCAATACCAAGACTCTTCGCTAACCCACCAGCAATCAACGGTGAGTAAGGCATCTTTTTAACGATGTCACGATATTTTGGGTCATTCAAGTCTGGGTTCTTATCGTCAGGAAACAAGAAGGCAATTTCCTTCTCACATGCTTGCCTGTTATAAAGTAGCTGACCTTCGTGATACTTGCCATTTGTCATATTCATGTAGTCAATGAGCATGATTAGATTCCTCCAAAGGTTTCTTTGAAGTCAATCATCTTCTCTATCTTGTCTAGAGTAGCCATGGTGGAAGAAAATGCCTGAGCCTTGTTCAAATACTCAACAATCATTTCATAACGTTTTTCTGCGATGAAACTGATGCCACAATCTTGTGCAGCTATCACTCTTCCATCTGCTTGAAGTTGAATGTGGTAATGACTAAGAGGGTAGCTGGGGTCGCTTGGAGACAATGGCACTTCACGGCTTAGTATGTAAATAGCCATCTTTTCAGGCTTCAACATCTCGTTGACATTGCTCAAGAACATGTCAATGGTTGCTTCCTTGAGCTGATTATTTATTTTCAGTCTGTCGGAAAGTGCTGCCATTTCTTCGGCAATACCATAGCTGGACATATAAAGGGCTGTAAGCTCCTTCTTGACTGCTTGTGTGATTTGATTGTTGTAGTTCATATCTTTGTCTTTCTTGTTGTTGTATGTTCTTTTGGTGGCAACTCTGCTTCAAGCTTGATACTGATTTCATTGCCTCCTATCAGGTAGAGTTCAATCCATTTACAGTTTTTCCCTATGGGGGCATTTCTGTAATACTGACCACTTGGCTTGTCATTGATGACTAGGTTGTGCTTTTTAGCCCATGCCTTAGTCGTGTAGCCCATAAGTTCCCACGGAGTTCCATTCATGTTTGGAAGCTGTTCGTTGTAGCTTGGATGGGTTGGCTTTCTCACTTCATCTTCTCCTGAAGAATAAAATAAAGCTGTTGGACTTGCTCTGTTAGAAGCTCAACCTGTTTTGCTAGGTTGCGCTGCTCCACTGGAAGCTGATGCAAATCCACGTAGGTCTTCAAAGCGATTCTGTGTGCCTTGGAGCGTCCTGTTTTCTGATGAAGCTTGTGGTCAGCAATTATTTGTTGGATTGCTTTCTCATCGTCTTCAAAGATTTTTACGCCGTCCATTCTTAAGTGCTTGTTCATGGGCACCTCAAACGAATCTCATGGCGATAAGCCAGATTGCTAAAACTGCAACAAGGCTGAACCCAGCTTGCCAGTAATGATTGGATTTCTTTAGACGATTGATTTCACTGCTTGCCAACTCAAGAGCTTGTACTTGAGCCTGCATGGCAACAAAGTATTCCTCAGTGTTGCTGTCATCCAAGATTGCGGTGTTAGCTTCTAGAGCCTGAGCGAAAGTTAACTTCCTGGCTTCCACTTAAGCACCTACTCTTGCAGAGCCATATCTTTTGATTAATGCATCGGCTTCTTTGCAGAGTTTTGCGTAGTCATCTATTGACATCAATGTTTCTGCAATGTCGCAGTTGCAGAGTTTCATGAAGACATGTGTGACCTTCTTTGCCTGCTTGACTATGAAGTGGTCATTGTCCGCCACGTCCATTTTTTGACCCATCTTGGTCAATGTATAAAGTTGTTTAACTTCTGTACTGAAGACCAAGATTCTGTGACCTGATAATTTAAGTACCTTGTTGTATTGCGCTACTGTTCTCATGCTTAACTCCTTGTTGTTGTATTTAGTTAAGCAGAAAATTTGTATTTTGCAAGGTTAAACCTTTCTTTTTTGATTAATGGTTAGTTTCTCCTCTGAAAATGGGGTTAAAAGCAAAATAATACATTTAAATGTGTTGGGTGCTTAGGAAATTCGAAACGGCGAAGACGACTCGAATCTAAATCAATAAAACAACTTCAATCAAAAAGAATCACGATGATCTAGATTAAATCTATTTAATACAGAAGAAGTCTGATTCATTCAATTTAGAGCTGTTTTATTCTCTCTGCATTTGACAATATCAATACTATCGCTATATTAAGGAGTATCAACAACTATAAACACATGAGAGGCTATATGAATACTAAAAACGAGGGGACTTTAAGTTCCCTATCTGAACTGACTGAGATTGCAATTCAAGAACAAACTGAGTCTCTGGCTGGTCTTGACAATCTTCCTGAACAAACAATGATTGACGCGGTTCGTGAGAATCTTGGTGTTTGGGAATCTAAACTTTTTCCATTATTAAAGGCTCGTAGGATTTCTATCCATGGAGCTATTGCTGACTTGCTCGTGAAGTCAGGCTACAAGAATGTGACGGCTCAGCATGTCTGTGTTGTCATCTCAAAGGTTCGCAAAGAGAGGTCTCGTCGTGGATAACTTGACCTTGATGACTGATGAAGCGATTGCTGAGCTTGAGCGAGATCCTGAGGTCTTGAATCTCCGTATCGTGATTGAGGGTCAGTTTGACGCTTGGACTCAACGGCTCTTTCCATTGCTCCAGTTGAAGAATATTCCTTGCTATCGATTCGTCACTGCGTTGCTTCACAAGGATGGACATACGGCTGCGACAGAGACTTTGGTTGGCCTCTACATGAGACGAATTCGTGAGAAGCGCAACTTGGATTCAGTCGTTCGCTCCAAGCATTCGCTCAAGGGGTCTAGGGGCGTTACTCCTACCGTTACTCTTACTAGGCCAGCTCGAGAACTCCGAGCTGATCCGGTTGTCCGTGTGCAAGCTACTGATCGTCCAGTAGCTCAAGCTGTGTCCGTGCCACCTGTGGAGGCTGTGCCTGGCGTCGTGCCTGTGGAGGTGACTGATTGGCATGCGGAGCTTCGTCGCTTGGATACCGAGGGTCGCTCTGCCGTGTGGACTGGCGCTGATGAGTGGATGTGGGCTTACTTCAAAGGCTGTGCCAAATCCATGGATAAAGTCCTCCCCAAGAACATCATTGATGTAGAGAACCTTTTGGACGATCCCATCAAGGTCAAGGTTTTGCACAGAATATTGGACAAGGTTGAGACATAAAAAAACCAGCAAATTGCTGGTTTCTTCTTTATTGGTGTTTATTTCTTTTTGGTTGGAACATTTGCCATCAAGATTTCGTTAACCCCCTTGTTGCTCCCTTCGGTGCCAAACTCCTTGAAGTCTGGTGTGATGGTAACCCCCAAGCCTTTCTCTAATCCTGTCCTTGGATCAATATGTGGGAAGTCAAGTACTCCTGCGAATTGGTCATCTGTCTTTCTCAAGAAGTCATGAGCAAGGACAAGCTCCATTCCATTCGCTGGTGTCTGGATGAAGTTTCTCAATCTTTGGGTTTTGACAACTAGCTGAAACTCAGCTGTGAACTTGGTTGTGATTCTTAGTTTCACGGCTCTTCCACTTGTCAACTCATTCTGTGCTTGCTTGCAGTCGTCAAAAGCTTTTAGCAATGCCGCCTTGTTAGTCATCTTCCCCTCATTCATCATGTAAATGATTCTGTACTCGCCTTCAACTCCAGCAAGCAACTGGGCAAGACGCTTCACACTTTCCAAGCATTTGTCTGTTGCGATTGGCACCATGAAAAGTGGCATTGTGTCGAACATCTCAAAAGATGAAAGCAAAGTGTCCATGTCTTCAAAAGTGTCGTATAAGACATCAATGAATGCTGCTGGAGTGTCAATAGCGATGACTTTTTCTGGTGATTGCAAAGCATTGATAAAGCTCGACTTGTCTTTACGGATGTCAAAGGTCTTCCCCTTGGCTCCGTAAACCTCCAAAAGCTCTGTGTGATCTTTATCCCCAGAGAAGATTGCTACTGGTACTTGGTGGTGCATACATGCTTCAATCAATGCAATCATTGCTGTTGACTTGCCTACATCTCCCACATTACTTACTGGTATCACTGCATACTTGCTTCTGCTGTGTGGTAAGAATTTAATAATTGTTGATTTGTACATAGTTTTTCCTTTGTTGTTATGACATTATTCAACATAGCAAATATATTGTGAAAAGCAATATCTCTTGACTTAATATTTTCAGTCGATACCATCTTTAGCCATGAATACCGATGATGAATTTGATAATCGTGACTACGATGAGCCATCTAAATACAGAGATTTAGATAAAGTTGAGCCTAGTGAGCTTTTCACATCGCTTAGCAATTTAGTCTTTTTGCAGTCCGATCCATTCCTTCGGATGCAAGCTTTCAATCTGGGCATGACTGATCAGTTCATCATGCAGATGGAATACAAGGTTCTTCGGGAGTTATGGGCCGAAGAGCGAACCCCTGAGCTGGCTCACTTTCTCAATGCCCAATCTCAAATGTGGATCTTGTCTGCCTATGAGTTGCTCAGGACATGGAGGGAGTCCATCAAGGACATCCTGAACCTGCATAAAAATGGTGGATTGCCAAACAAGATTGCTTCCCTGAAAGCTCAGGAGCTGTCTGAATCAAACATTGGTGTTGTCTCACGAGTGGAGCAACTGGAGGAGGTCTTGGCGAAACCTCAGCTTGTGGATGTGATGAAGTCACACCTTGACCACACTTACATGAGCTTCACGATGCTGGAGTTTTTGCGTGTCAACCTTGCCAAGAACACTACTCGCAAGAAGCCAAACCTCATCCCCATGCTTCCCCATGGCCGAATCAACAAGGAATGCGGATCACTGGATTTTCAGCTTGCCGTTGGTATCAACATCCTCGGTGAAATGAACCGGCGAGATGTCGCTGACAGCATGCGTGGACTTGACCTATCGGCCCCTCCACCAAGCGAAGACGATCACAAGTCTTTTGAATCTTGGATTAGAGGGCCTGGACAACTTCCACCGTTTTAAGCCGTGCTACCTGCCTGTTTATTTCTTCCTTGTCCAAATCATTGGGCTGATGGTTCGAAAGATACTTTCTCACATGAGGTATCGCATAAGTGAACAGCTTTTCATCTTGAATCAACGGGTTGCCACACTCAACCCGAAGGCTGGCAAACGGCACTTGATGAACCATTGAGGACAAGATGACTTGAAGACTCGTGAGCCTGCACATGTGAGGGTCACGGTCTGCCGCATGGATGTCCACCAGAGCGATAGCTGGCTTGCCGTGTTCCTGGTAGAGGCTCTGGAGCATCCCCATGGTCAAGGCTCCTCCTCCGCTACACACATCACTGATGCTGATCGGCTGGTTGCTGGCTATGGCTTGGTCGTGGTGCCCCGTGGAGGTGTTCAACTCGCCAATGAGGCTGGCTACATCTGACGGAGTGAAGAACTGGCCCCAGTCAAAGCCTAGATATTGGTCGTATTCACCCCCTAGGACATCCTCAAACGGCTCTGCACTGCGAACCATATCCAAGTAGGTGTCAGCACATGCCTTGAGCTGCGCGAGATCCTTGGCCGTGTGCTTCGTCATGGTCACGAACTCAGGGTTGATTCTCAGGTAGCCATGAGGGAATGCCGTCATGTAGGGTGCCTTGGGCAGTGAGTTGATTACTGCCTCAAACATCGCTTCTAGCCCTGCCTTTGGTGTCCTGATGTCTCGGGACCCATGGACAAGTTTCTGTATCTGTTTTGAGAGTGTCATGCTGCCTCCGTCTCGGGAGCTTCAGCGCGATTCTTCAGGTTGAAGATGACATACCTGTTCCGGTCTGCTGCGAACCTGTAGGCAAGAAATTTGGTGCTGCCAAATGCATAGTGGTCGTAGTCAGTGATGCCGTTGCAGCAATGGAGGGACAGGCTTCCAAGTGGGATGTCATGAACAAGGCATGACATGGTGATTTGGAGTGCCGTCATGCGGACCATCTTGCGATCTAGGTCTACCCCGAACATGTGCACCTGGTTGAGTCTGGTGGGGTGTAGCTCGTGGGCATATCTGAGCCATCCAAGCAAAAGTGAACCTGCCCCACATCCAGCAGGATCGCCTACTAGGATGTCCTCACCCGTCTCCAGCTCGGGCAAGGTGCATGTGAGCCTAAACAAGCCGTCTGCCACCGTAGGAGGTGTTAGGAACTGGCCCATAGCCTTTGAGAGCTTCTGTGAGCTGTAGCCGATGAGGTGCATGACATCGGTGAACGGATCACACAGCTTCACCAGTTGCCAGTAGTCCTGTGTGATGGTCTGGAGCAACTCCCAAGCTTCAGGGTCTTTCTTGTAGTTGCTGAGTTCCTGAGCCATGAAGTCAGAGTGATACATGCTCCCCCATGGAAACTGCATGCTCCAAAACCAGTCGCTACTTACAAAATTGAAAGATAGCTGGCTGAGGTCAATCATGCACTGTTGCTCAGTCAACCCTTGCCTTGATACTTCCACCATCCGTGTGATGTTCTTCTGAATCCCCTTGATAAGTTTGTCTTTCATTTTTGTCCCCCTTAGATTTTTACTTTTCTTTTGTTGTCTTCCTTGATGGATAGTTTTGAGTCAAGACTGTCCTTTAGTTTGGCTGTTCTGTAGAGTTCAAGTAGGTGCAATCCATTGGAGGGACAGTCTCTCCAATTACTTCCTGCAAATCCAATTTGCTCAAGAAGCTCAACTGGCAAGACTTCAACCGAAATCTGGGAATTTGTATCAACGAATACTTTTTCCATGATGCTAAGTCGCATCTTCTGTGTAGCTGGAAGGCGGGTGTAGAGTTCTAATAATCTCGATTTGTATGTGTTTTGAACCATCAAATCAACAAGGCCATCATCGTCAAGAATTTCTGATGGTATTGCGTGATGAGTTTCAGGGTTATCAGCGACATACCTAGCGAAGCTTTTTCTTCCCCGCATATTCAATGGCAGATAGTTGTAAATGGCCTTGTCCGACTCAAGAAGATGAGTGATGAAATCTTTGTTATTCTTAAGCTCGTTGCCTAGATCCCACACCATCAAAGGATGTTTAGTGCAGTATGGCAATACAAAATCTACAGAGTTCCGTAATCTCTCAGAAGCATATTGAAAAGAGTGAATATTAAATTCCATCATCGTTTTCATGAATGCCTCGTTGTCCAAGCAATGGTACGGCACACTTGCAAGAGCTGTTGAGTCATTCTTTACAAGTTCAACCACATGACTTGCACTTGAAAGTATTTCTGCGGGCAAATCTCCAAATGAACAATTGGGAGAGCTTACATAAGCTGCGACCATTTCCCAGTCGTTGAAGTCAATTGAAGTTGACGGAATTTTCGTTTGCGATTTAAGAGCTGCAATCAACACTTCACGATCACTTCTAACCCTTGGCGAAAAATGTTTAAAAGCAAAAGGATTACGACTACAAGAGTGAAGAGCCAATTCTTTGTTGTCTGCAAAGCATGATGGTATCTGTGCCCATTTGTCATGGATAACCGCTTCGCGGACAACATCCATATCCTCACGGAAGAGGTCAAACACTTTGCAGCTAAAGCTTTGATTGTTTTTAAGATGTTTCAGTGCGGTTTCTTTTGTTTTGTATAGAGCCATGTTATTTCCTTTATGTTAAACATGACTTTATTATATATTAAATGAATGATTTATTGTTTGACTATCATTGTTTTAGCCCCATAACAATACTTAAAGTAAGAATATCAATGATAATGTTGTTAATGTGCAACAATTAGAATTCAATGTTCTTGCATTTATGAGCTTCGTCATCCGTGAACTTTGTCATTAGGAAGCCAAACTCATTTTTATTTAGATATGTGAGGTCAAGCTTCCATTCCTGAGAGCTTCTTTGTTTCACTACTGTTTTGGCGTGAGCAACGAGTTTTTCCGCGCAAGCGGCATCTATTCCGTTCACCTTTGCTAGGTGAACAAGGGCAGCTTCACCGTAACCTTGGCGGGTAGCCAGTCCTAGATGCTTTACTTTGTGGCACATAGGACATATGGACTGCATTCCCGTGAGCTTCTGTGTGCCTGTAGCTTCATTGAAATCCCAGACTTCATGACACTCCACGGGCCATGTGAAACCTTGGCTCTTGCCTGAGCGGTTGCATATCTGACATCTGTGGTCGTTCCTGGCCTTCTTGTGAACGACAGAGCAAACCTTCTTCCACTGGTCTGCTGAGATTCGTGAACGGACATTGCATCCGTGCATCGTGAAGGGGACTAACTCAATCCCTAGCTTGTGTTCCTGGCTGGTGAACCCCCCGAATATTCTTTCTAGCCATCCTATTATTCTTCTTATCATTGCATTCCCCTATGTTGTACATATCAACATAGAGAAATTAAAGCATTTGTAAATATTCAGGCATTAAAAAAGCACCATGGAGGTGCTTAATATTTGATGGTGATGTACTTATCATCAACTGTGATGGTCGCCCTACTCTCCTCTTCTTTCAAGATTGATGGTGAAAGATTGGGGTTGTTGCATAGCATGACCTTGTTGTCCTTGATCTCAAGGGTGCACCTGTATTCAAGCTTGGCAGAGACTTGCATGGTTGTCTGTGGCTGTGCATAGGCGCCGGAAGCAATTAGGGCTAGAAGTAAGACTGCTTTCATGCCAGCACCCTCACAAGGTATTCAAAGCCCATGACTGCAAGCTTGCACAGTCCTACTATCTGGATAGCAATTAAGGCTAACTTGAAAGCCGGTTTGATTCCAAAGTCTTCATTGTTCATACAAAGACCTTCGCTAATGTTGATATTAGGCTCATAAAACCTATGAATGCAAAGGCAGAGCCTACACACAAGACAGATTTTGGAGTGAGTTCATAAATATTGTTCATAAATTCTTCCAAACTTTAGGCTGAATTGATTTCTTGATGTCGGTCAAGTTTGCGATTTCACGGGCTAGGCTGTCACGATCTGCCTTCGCACCATGTTTGGAAGCTTCTTGCAAAGCGTGAAATGTTGCTTTGATTCTGACTACCACTGCAAAGTCTGGTGGAAGACTGCTTGAGTAGATTTCCTGTTTGAGTTCGTTTTTAGTTTTTTCCATTTTCGTCTCCTTGTTGTTGTTGTTATGGACTTAAGCGGCTACATGGTTGTTTTGTAGTGTTCTGATGAAGAGTTGATTCAACATAGCGAATCTTCCAGTGCTGATTTCTTCTTCTGGCTCTTTGTTCATTTCTTCAAAGTATTCCAACTCTGCTTCTGTGATTGCTTCGTGTGAAGAAAGAGTCAACCCAGTAAGTTTTTTGTAGCGCTCTTGGTTGTTTCTGAAGATGCTGTAGTTCATCTGGTCATTTCTATCGTCAAGAGATTCCAAATCTTTGTTGATTTCGATTGCTTGAGATGCAGTGAAGATAAATGTCTGAATGTTCATAATGGTTTCCTTTTAGTTTTTCTTATACTTATATATTAGCAAGCCATTTTAAATAATCAATAGACAAACCAAAGTTTCAGATGAGCGGTCATTTTCAAAAACAAGTGGATTGATGATTGTGGCGATAGCTCATGCACTTGTGAAAGGTGCTCTTTTAGAGCGGGAGAGGCGTGACCTGGCGGACGTTAAAAAAGCACCCGTAGGTGCTTCATATCTTCAAAGGCTTAGTCTTCTTAATTGGTTTTACAGGAAGAGCGTCTTCTAACTTGTCCGCGAGAAACTGAGGCTTTAGCTTGGCATAGTTGTCTTTGAGCTTTTGAGCCTCGTGCTCAAGGCATTCATCCATAACGGCATTAAAGTTTGGAAGATTGCATACGGTGTCGAATGCCTCTTTGCTCCTGCGATCTATCGATGGATAAATCATTCTTAGCTGAGGTCGTAGCAACTCATAGAAGGATTTGATTGGACGTTCAGCTTTGACTATCTGATAAAGCCTTTCAAGAGGCTCAGCTTCTACTTCGGAGTAACAGTTTCCGTCAAACATGTCTTCAGTGATGAAGTCAAACTTTGAAGTGACCATGTAGCAATTGGCGCCCATGAAAGAAAAGTTGTTGTTGAGAACTGAACAAAGAAGAATCTCAGAATCAGACTGAAATCTTTCATGCGCCCACTTCAGGGTGTGTCTGTTGGTGAGTGCAGCATTGATGACGGTCTGTCTGTCATTGCGAAGCCTTCCTTCCTCTGTCCAGAACTTCTCAATTCCTTGTGCTTCATCCATGCCCAAACATGGAACAGCGACGTTGTACTCAGGGAAGAGAGCATGGAGCTTTGCTTTTCGTGCAAGCATCCATCTGACCTGGTAGCCGTTGAAGTCATCAAAATCTTCTTCGGCCTCTTTGAACTCAGCAAGTAGCTCTTGTCTTGAAGGCTCATGGTTGAAGAATGATCGTGCATCAGCCTTTAGTGCATTGATTCTTGATTCGCTTGTGTCTTCCACTTCTGTTTTTTGCAATCCTGCTGGGTCTTTGTCGTTGAAGAACTGCTTTACAGGAATTGGTGGATGAGTCTTTTTAAATTTGAACATGGCTTACACCACTTCTTTAATAGATTCGGCATGTCTAGGATTTATCCATAAAGTGATTGTCCTTGTGATTCCGTTGAATCGATTCAGTGATGTCACAGTGATTTCAACTTGATTCTCGTTTTCTTTTGTTCTTGAGAACAGGTGAGCGATGTCATTGAACATCCAACTTGCATTGATGGTGGTTGAGTCCTTGAGTAGCTTGTCCCATACATCGTTTGTTGTCTTTATGGAGTTCATGAACTTCTCACGATCCTTCATTAATTTCTTTTCGTATGCTGATATTTTCATGGTCAGCTCCTTACTTGCTCAATGCACGTTCAATCGCTGCGTAGACTGGCTCTTTCGCTTTTACCATGACATTGCGAACACCTTTATTAGTGCTCATGTCGAACTGCATCTTCAACCAGTTGCCTGAAAAGTTTTGAATGGTGCCAGCATGAATGATGATGTCGTATTTATTTTCCAGTCTTGTGATGTATGAATTGTTCATGAATTTTCCTTGTTGTTATACTTATATATTAGCAATTCATTTTAAATATTCAATAGACAAACCAAAGTTTCAGATGAGCGGTCCATTTGAGGAACGAATGATTTCAGGCTGTAGCTCGTGCACTTGTGAAAGGTGCTCTTTAGAGCGGAAAAGGGGAAACCGTGCAGACATGAAAAAAGCACCCGTAGGTGCTTGGCATGTATTCGTGGATGGGAAGTCAAGTTCTTTGAGTGAAGCGGCTTATCAGTCCAAGCTCAAAGGCTTCCATCACATCTTCAATCTTCACTTCTATGAGTATTGAATCTTTGCCCATGAATTTGATGGTTGGCGCATTCTGAAGTCCAACAGACAATTTTCCTTCATGAGCGAACTGACTCCTCATGTTGTATAGAAACTGTGCGAACCTCTTGATGCTGTCCATTGGCTCTCTTTGCTTGGTCAGTAAATTACATAGTTTCGCTTGATGGTCATCTGAGAGCCTTTCAAAGAATGCAACCACCTTCTTGATTGAGCCGTAAGTCAACAGATATTCATCATTGAGCTTGTTAAGATGTTTTTCATCAAGAATGGGTAGCTTCTTTTCATTTTTCAGCCATTGTTGAAAATGAACATGCTTGAGGTTCGACAGTGATTCAATCAGTGCAAATATTGTCAGTAGCTTGTGCGAGTCGGTGATGTAGTCGACCACTTGCTCAATGCCATTGACCTTGCTCACCCAGTCGCCATCCTTGACCATGTACCTGTAGCTTGCACAAGTGCTCAGGAGCAAGAACTTTTCCTCATTGGTAGGGATGGCTTCATAAAACTCATCCAGCTTTTCAGGGGTATCGAATCTGTGTGCTAGGACATGCTGAAGATGAAAGTAGAAGGCTTCCTTTCTGGTCTGGAATTTGTACTCAACTAGCATCTCAGCTCGTGACAGATCATTCATGTTGTTGGCTCGTAGAAGATTGCATCCAGCGTGGCTGCTCGTGCCTTCCATGCTTCAAGCTCCTTGCCTGCCTTGGGTGGTTCAGATTTCCACCATGGGGAGTTCATGAGCCGTACCACTACCTCATCCCAGTACCGTTCGTAGTCCAGCTTGTCAGCACGGCGAATGCCGACATCCTCGGCGAGCTTTCTGAGGTTGGCGCCGTCCACACACAGGAATTGGTCTGGTCGCTTCATGCTGAGCAACCTGGTTGAAGTGCCCAGTCCGTCCCTACCGTCTGGGAATGCTGTGAGGTATGCGGCGATGAAGCTCCGGTACTGATCCTTGGTCACTGTGCCTGTGGCTGGGATGAAGTCCAAGGCTTGCGAGAAGGCTGGCTCTGAGGCGTTCATGAGCTTGTAGAAGACGCCGGCGCCGACCATAGAGCCAAACCACTCTGAGTGCTTCAAGGACTTGCTCCTGAGGCCTGCGATGCCTAGCCGTGTGTCTATGGGGATGTCGTTGAAGGTGGGATAGGTGGAGAAGGACTTCTGCACCTGTGCAAGGAGATCCAGCCGGTCATCAAAGCCGTGGTTCGTGTCCTTCTGAATCTCGGCAAGGAAGGTGGGCCAGTCCATGCCCATGACCTTAGATTGCACGGCTGACTTGGTGGGTGGAGTCTCCCCATACTGATCCACGAGTTTGAGTAGCTCGGGCTGCTTGGCCGCCCAGATATTGCGGTATCGCTGTGCCTCGGCCTGGTCAACTGTCTTGGCCGCGATCCAGTAGCCCTCTATGACCTTCAGCAGCTCATCCTTGATGGTTGGGCTGTCCTCGTGGGTGATGAGAGTAGACACCTCTGCATTCGTGTTCAGCGCACCCTTGGTGAGGTTGGCACTGCCGATCAGGACTTCAAAGCTCGTGTCATCCCAGAAGGCATACACCTTGGGGTGGAAGACACCAGATGGCTGGAGCATGAACTTGACGGTTTGGGAGTCAGTGAAGCTGTCCAGCACGTCAGGGTGGGTTTGATAGAAGTGCGTGCCTATGACGGCATGGCGAATCTTGCCCTTGTCCTCCAGCAGCTTCGTGAAGGCATCAGTCCCTGAGCTTGCCCATGCCACTGCAAATGAGATGTGTGGGTACTTCTTGATGAGCCGTGAAAGGTTGCTTCTCAGAGCCGCATTTGTGGTTATCAGTTGCACATCTCATCCTTGGTTGTTGAGCAACTATAAGGCAAGAAAAAAGCACCTTTAGGGTGCTTCATATTTTGTTATTTGTTTTTGCGCTTGGTCTATCAGGAAGATTAGCTTTCAATTTGTCGCTGAGAGATTTCGCATTTATTGCGTCACTGATCCTAGCGACAGTTATCTGCGGAAGAGTTGCATTTTTCATTCCAGAAATTTTAACAATCTCTTCCAAAACTTCTTCTGAAAAGAAGACATTCATCCTTGTCAAGTAGTCAATGATTTCTTCACCCGTAACGTCATCATGACTTCCAATGTGCCTGAGCAATAAAGCTTGCCTGTAATCTAATACATCTTGAAAGTAATAAGATCTAAAGCCGTCCTTTTCGCTAACAAACTCTTTCTCAAGACGAAGCCAACAATCGTTTCCATGATACGGATGCTTAACTTTATGCAAATTGTTCGCTAAAAAGATAATTGAGTTAATCCCGTTCTTGTGATAATGGAATCTTCGCATTTCGTCGGTGGAAAGCATGTCGTTGTTATCACCGCGCTCCAAGCAGTAATCAAGAATTTCAATTTCCTTATCACTTCCATCATGCCTTAGATTTTTGATGAAGTTGTATGAGTTGCTATATGGAAAGTGATTAAGCCTTGAAATATCACCAGCTTCGGCAAGCATTTCTGCCACCTTGTTAACAGTGGATGCGTAGAGGTCGTAGAAAGCTAGGCAACCGCCTTCCTTAATCAAATCTAAGATTTCGTAGTAAAGGAAGTCAAAATAGTCATAGTTTTTGATTTCCACACTGTGTTCAAGAACAAAGTTTATAAGTTCTCTGGCCCCACGGAAAGCAAAAGAGTCTAGATAACTCTGCCCGCTCAAGAGAATATTTTCATAGTGGTTGATAAGAAAACTTTTCACTTCTGCATCAGAATATTTTGCAGCTTCTTCCGTAAGCTCATTTTCCACAGAAGTTACAAAAAAGCCAGACGCTGCTACAACATTGTGATGTTCTTTTAAGTTGAAAGTAACTTTGGAGAGCAACAGCTTAAAGGTTTTAAGATTGGCTTGACGCGCTTTTGAAACTTGTACTTCATTTTTCATGATGACCCCCTTTTAGTTCTTGTTTTACTTTTCTCCAGTCGACAAATCTTCTAATAAAAATGGTGATGACTATAAGAGGGACTCCCGTGCCAAAAATCAGTAAGCGATTTTCATCTAAAAAGCCGTTGTACTTTGCTAAAAATGCATTGATTGCTTGAATGTTTATAGCGATGATAAGTGCTATGAAGAGTACGCAAGCAAATGAATCGAAACCATCCATCTCGTTTTTGTAGAACTCCTTGTAATCTTTTCTGTTCATTTTTCATCTCCTGTTGTTATTTTTAGAATCTCTTTGTTTGCGAGACTTATAAGCCCAGCTACTTCCATGACTTTCTCGCCAAGCTGGATGTTGGCCTGGCAGTTCTCATAAAAGTTGTCTCGTGTGATGTTCATCTCTTCAACATACATATTGAGCCATTGGAAGGCATTGTTGGTGCCTTGGATCAACTGCTGGACTCGTTCTTTTTGTTCTTGTGTGAGTTCGTTCATTCCTCTTTACTCCACACAATCTTTGGGAGATCTTCAACGTGAGCATCAATAAACCTTTGGATGCGGCAGGAAGTGCGGCTATATAGATAGTTGCAGTTAATTTCTGCTCTCAGATTGCTGAAGAGCATTTCAAGGTCGTTCATGTTTCCAAGTTCAAGGCGCATGAACTTATTTACTATGTAAGAGAATTGCTCTTGTGAAACAATTGAGTGATGTTTGTAGTCGTCGCGCTCGTAAATTACCGATCTGTCAAAGTTTATGTTCATGGCTTTTCTTTCTTGTTGTTATATGTTCATATTAGCAAGCCATTTTAAATAATCAATAGACAAGGCATTCTTTAAGATAAACGGTTGGATGTATGGACGAAGAAAAAGCACCCTAAAGGTGCTTTATTTGTTTTCATGAGAACCATTCAATCTTATTGGGTTAGATCCTTTGTATCAGCTTCCATCCTTCCTTGTTTTTGTTTAGCTTCCTCAGCTCTATGAACTCTTGGCTTGAGTCCATCATGAAGCATCTATCCCCTATGCGGCGCTCAATGTAATACTGTTGAACTCCATCCCTTAGATAAACAGATGGTCTCACCTTGTTCATGGGGTCGAACTCATTTGATAGTGTTTGCTTTAGCTGGTCATACTGCTTCATGTGGCCTTTGTTTGTTGTTGGTCTGGTCGGTCTTATTCTTCGTTGATGATCACGATCTGTCTGTAACCAGTCAGATGAGAGTTTCTTATGTACTCTTCATCAATGCATGTCTTTAGAAGGTTTGCAACATCATGCTTGGATGTGTGGTCATAGTCATCGTGAGGGAAGTCTATGAAGTCACCAATCTGCTTCAGGTTGGCGTCACGGTCTTTGAGGTCGATGGTGAGGACTCTTAAGCCGGGTGAATGTGAATCGACTTCTTCAACCTCTTGGTCCCATTGCTTTTCTGTGAACTCAAGCTCGCCATCCTCGATCAATGATTCAAGCATTGCTTGAGCTTGCTCTAAGTCATCAGCGCGGATTTCGACTACTTCAGAGATTGAGACTGTTGTTGTGGTTGCTACTAAATGGAAGGTTTTCATCTTTGTCTTTCTTGTTGTTGTCTTTTTATAGTAGCAAGCCATTTTAAATAATCAATAGATTAGACAGACTTTGAGATGAACGGTCCGATGTGAAGACGAAAAAAAAGCACCTTGAAGGGTGCTTGATTTTTATCTTTGGAAAGTAACTCTTGTTTTATCGTAAAGGTAACTTACAGATCCATAGTTGTGAGCCTTTTCAAGAATTTCGCTAGTTAGTCCTGGGTCATAGATGCCTTCTTCTTGTGCAATGTATTGGAACAATCCCATGAATTCACTTGGCTCAATACCAGATATGGTGATTCTTGCTAGCCTTGATTTGACTTCACGTACTTGCGCTATGAACTTCTCGTTTTCTCTGAGGCAATCAATACTTTGTTTGAAGTAAAAATCTTCTTGCTGGTCTTTGGTGAAGAGCTTGTCCATAGTCACTTGTGAGAAACGTGTGATCGTCTTTCTTGCGATTGTGCGATATGTCCATTTATTTAGTTGGCCGATCAACTGAGCAAGCTGTTCTTCATTTACTGGCCCTTCAAATAAGGAGGGCATGAATTTACTTCCATATGATGCAAGCTCTAGGGCATCTTTAATAGTTCTATCACTGCATAAAAATCTAATGGCTGCGTGGTGCACTGGCTCGTCTTTGAAAAGGTGCAAGCTAGTGACACCAGTGATTTGTTCCGTATAGAACTTCAATCTTGGCTCGCAACCTTTCAGTTGAGATATTGCTTGCTCGCCTAATGTGACAAGTACATTGTTTTCTGTGTACTCAATCTTTTCGACGTGGATGGTTTTAGCACGGTCAAGATTTTGATAGAAACGTCTTTTCAAAGTGATCGCGTCATCTGCAATTGATTTGTTATTGCCGTTTTGAAGAACAATACAACCCTGCACCAAACTATCAACGAGTTCTGCAACTACTGCACTCATCACGCCTTTGTTTGGAGCTGCATAGTGCAACAAGATGGTGTCATAGCTTCTTGGGGATACATTGTTATCCGATGACACTGAGCCAAAGATGATTGCTATGTTGTTGTGTTTGTCTACTGCTCTGTAGATTTTTGTGCTTTGTAAAATTTTATGGCTCATGATTTTCTTTCTTGTTGTTGTACTTATATATTAGCAAGCCATTTTAAATAATCAATAGACAATACAGAACTTTAAGATAAGCGGTCCGTTTATATGTGGAGTGGTTGGCGGTAGCTCGTGCACTGTGTGAAAGGTGCTCTTCAGAGCCGAAAGAGGGCAACCACGCAGGCACAAAAAAAGCACCCGTAGGTGCTTGGCTGGTGGTTTGTGTCTCAGGGCTTGATGTCGACCGTTGGCTTATCTGGGATGTCATCCAGTGCGAGAGCGCCTTGTCTGAGCTTCTCCAGTCTGGCTATGCAGTCCGTCACATCCTTGGATGGCTCGCCCTTGGCCTTCTCCTCGGTGATCCGCGCCTGGTAGAAGTCTGCAAGAGCTTTGGGTGTCAGTCCTGGTGGTGCTGTGAGGTCGCACATAGAGAGCCTTTCGTGTTGACATCACTGTACAGTGCGAATCATCACTTTTGGCTCACTGGCGCCGTTCGGGCACGTAATAAACGGCCCCTCAAGGGGTTTGCTCAGTCTCAAGAAGGATCGGCTTGTTGGGCTTCTCAGCTTGCTTCAAGAAGGCTGCGGCCATGGCCTTCTTCACCTCCGAATCGTTCATCACGGCATCAAGAGTCTCATGGGGGATTCGTGAAGGAGCCTTGGCTACCTCAGAGGCAAGGACCTGCACCATCCTGTTTGGTGTCACATCATCCTTGAGTTTGAACGCATCCTGAAGTGTGAAAACAAGCATTGGTGACATCAAGATCATCATCAGCTCAACATCTGCAAACCTTCGTTGTTGAAATCTATCCAGAAAATCAGAAATCAAAAATTTTAAAGCTCTTGCTCTCTGCTTCTTGAATTTGAGCTGAGCCTTTCTTTTCGGAAAGAAGTCAAAATCTGTGTTCATGGCTTACTTCCTCAAGAACTCTATAAGAGCTTTATATTTTGGATTGTTGCCATGCTCTTGCTCATAGACGACAAGGACGGAATGTGGAAGGTTGACAGATGCGCCTACTATCTTCGCCATCACAAGTTCTTTAAGATCGTTGGGAAGTGCGCTCTGCGAATTAAGGATTAAAAATTGTTGTATCATAGATTCTTCTTATAGTTATTGGCTCGTGAGGTGAGCAACTCCATTATTCAGTAGCAGTTGTTGTTGTCCCAAGTGTCATCACGAAGAGTGGATTTGCGGTTGCTGAAAAATTGGTAAGTGCATTCTGCAAGTCTTTCAAAGACTCTTGGCTCAACTTATTAGAGGATGGTGCGTAGCTGATTTGCTTCTCATGGTAGTTGCCACTTTTCATTGGTAAGTAATCTATTATCATTTTTTGAGTCCTTTTAATATTGATTGTTGTTGTCCCAACTATCGTCACGAAGATTTTCTTTGAAGTTTGAAGCTGCGGACTTTTCTTGGGATTCGTTTAGAAGAACTATGTGACTCATTGGCTTGACGTTTTTCAGATTAATGTGATTGGCTATCGTCTCAACTTGCTGACGAAGTATTGGACTTTTTATAAATTGCGCTTTTCTGTTCATGATGATTTCCTTTGTTTCATGTTTGGGTAGTGTTTTGCTTTGATGTCTTGGTGAAGAGTGCCCTCGGCCATCTTCTTGTCGTTGTTCATAAGTGATTTGGTAGTTCTGACGATTGGTAGTGAAGATAGGATTCCATCCACTCCAATTCTGTGACCTTTGAAAGTTACTGCGTTCTTGCTTTCATTTCTTTCGGAACTATCAACCATCCATCTTCCATGATCGTATAAAGCTTTCATTCCTAGGTTGACATCGCCGCCTATGCTACGAGCCATTTCTTTTTGCCATTCATCTTCATCATTGCATTGTGAATAGTCGCTTTTTGGGGTGTCAATTAGCAAAAATGGATGTTTAGCAATTTCGTACACATTTTCCAAGAATGACTTAAAAGTTCTTCTGTCTGTTTGATTGCAGATGAAGAAGTGCCTAGCCGAATTTGTGTAGCACTTAACCAAGTCGGCAAATCTTGCTGTGGCATCTGTGTCATCGTCTAAAGCAAGCTCTGCGAAGAAGGCATTGGTAGATGTGATTGCTTCTGATTCTGTGGATGGCTCTGCTTTAAAAGCTGAGTAGTGTTGAAGCTCTGAATAAACCTCGTTGAATGTTCTCATGGCGTTCCTCTTAGTAGCCCATAAGTACAAGTTGAAGAACTGCCAAGATGCCAATGCCGTGAATCCATAATTGCATTGTGATGTTGTCGTTCTCTGCTGTGGTTGGTTTGTATTTCATAATGATTTCCTTGTTGTTATGTATTAATATTAGCAAAGCATTTTAAATAATCAATAGACAAAGCAAATGTTTAAGATAAACGGTTAAATGAGCGGACAAGAAAAAAGCACCTCATAGGTGCTTTGTCTATTTTGAGCTTGCATTTTTTCTTACTCTGGCTTTTCGATCTATCTCGTCAATCTCATCTTTTGCGCTCCAGCTCGTATCAGCATAATCTATATGAAAGTATTGCTCGGGCCAGTCATATGACTCTTCCCAAAGTTGGTCATCACATGGAGCATCGGAGATGATTACGACCCTGTCTCCATACCACTCCCCCTTGTGACCCCATAGATTTCCACATGCTTCCATGAAGATTGCTCCAGCATGTTCTTTGCTGTAGTAGCTTAGATAGCCTCTATGTTCCTTTGCCCATGAACCTTTGATGTTTGACTTGGAGAAGCCTATGTATGGCTCTTCCTGTTCTTCGCTTTTTGTGTAGCCTGCATCATACTTTTGAGCAATTAGTTCTTGTGCTTGCTCATCGGCTATGTGAGTGGCTAGCATGCCTCTTTGTTTTTTGTCTAAGTTGATGATTTTGAAATATGTGCTCATGATGAATTTTTCTTGTTGTTATATATTCATATTAGCAAACCATTTTGAATAATCAATAGACAAAGATGATATTTACGATAGACGGTTAGATGAGCAGACAAGAAAAAAGCACCCACGAGGTGCCTTATAGTTTGTAGAGCCAGATGGATATAATTACTATGAGTGTCCAACAAGATAAGAAGTAAGCCAAATAACATAGATCCTCAGCATCCCATGAATCTTTGTTTTTCATTTGCATTGCTTCTTTATATTTATTTTCCATGATTTCCCTTTGATTCTTTAAGTTCTGCTTGCGCGCTCTTCATTCAAGCGAAAGTATGTTTTCGACTTGAGTTCTTACGTTGTAGCGAAGATCTTCATCAATTTGAAATTGATGTCTTTTGATGAAATCAAGCATTGATTCTGTGATAGTTACTTCATCATCGCTTTCAATTTCAAATTGTGGCTCGTCAGACTCGACTTCATGACTTTTCATGATTGCATCAATCATGTGATCTTTCAAACCTTTAAGACTTCTAAGCTTTGAAATACATTCGCCTTGATCAATGTAGATTGAAGAGTTCACTGTAAGAGTGAAGCCGGTATCTTCATGGATTAATTCGTATTTAGCCCATGAGCCAGTGACATTTCCAGCCTCTAATGGATAAGCTTCGTACTGCTCGCTTGAGATGTAATCAATGCTTGTGTTTTTTGTAGATAAAATATAATTCATATTAGCTCCTTGTTGTTATTTATTTATATTAGCAAACCATTTTAAATAATCAATAGACAAAGTGATATTTAAGATGAACGGTTGCTTTAGTGGGGGATAGGTTTAACTACTAGCGGTAGCTCGTGCACTTGTGAGAGGCGCTCTTTAGAGCTGGAAAGGGGATACCTAGCAGGCGTGAAAAAGCACCCGTAGGTGCTTGGCTGGTAAACTGCTTGCATAGGAGCCGGAATGAGCAAATCTCTTCAAGAAATCATTAAGCAGCAGCAAGCTCGTGAGGATATGTTGTCCAAATATGCTGGAGCTTCAAGCATTACTGACACCCTTGCCAAGATGAACAAGGATTCATTGAGTAGCATCCTTGCACATCAAAAAAGCATGAGTGCTGTGGAGAACTTCGGCAAGATGTTTGAAAAGGAGAAATTTGCAGCTTCGCAAATTGCTAAGTTTGCAACTCCTGTCTTGCCCTCTTATATTGGCGACGCCATCAAGCTCTCAAAATCACTGACTGAGAATAGTGCGATGAGTCAGATGAAATCAATCATTGCCTCTGATGCCATGCACCATCTTAAGATTGGTGAAACCATCAAGAACTTTGAACTTGGAAGTGCCTTTAAAAGCTTGGCGATTGGAAATGCCATTGAACGACTGGTGCCTAAGATTCCACCATTGTTTGCTTCTGAAATGTTGGCTCTTGAACAGTTCAAAAGTCTTGGAAGTGTGATTCGCTCTGCTGATGTTTTCGGTGAGCTGCATTCCAAGGCTTTGAGATCCAGCCTAGGCGACTGGCGGGGCACCATCGTTGTCCCTACCCTTGCACAAAGCCTCTACGTCACCCAAGGTTTCGACAGAGGTTTGACTGAGCTTCCAAATGAGGAGTTCTTTGGTGTCGTCTCTGAGGCTGGGCTGACACATCCATCTACAGACATTGAGCTTTTTGGGCCAGTGGTTGTGGATGTCGGTGATGAGGAGCTGAATCAAGAGGAGCTGAATGCCAAATGCTATGCACGCATCTACAGGCTTGAAAATCGCCTGAGGACGTTCATTGATGAAGCTATGACGGCAAGGTTTGGAAATGGCTGGTTCAAGCAACTACCCGCTGATGTCAAAGACAACTTGAAACAGGTTCAGGAAAAGAAGAGGAAAGCTGGAGAGGACAGGACCTTGATTGAATGCACTGACTTCAGCCACTACACCAAGATTATTTTCAAGGGTGATCTCTGGAGGGATGTCTTCTCCCCCCTGTTTGGGACACGGCGAAAAGAGGATGTGCAGGAATCCTTGAATCGGCTCAAGCCCATTCGTGACACTGCCATGCATAGCAACCCAGTAAGCCATGAGGATTGGGTGATGCTGCACTTTGAGACTGGCCGGCTGCTCAAGGTGATTGCCAAGCTGCACTGATGGTCTACAGGTCGCTCATGCGGTGTGATGACCTGGTGAAGCTGTCCTCGATCCAGTGGTATTCCCAGATGGTGATGTCCTGAGGCGTGAGTGCGTTGCCGATCTGGATGTTCGCCTTGAGGATGGCTTCGGCTTGCTTTAAGAAGGCTGTGAGGTCGTCTGACTGAACGGTGAGCAACAGGTAGCGGTAAAGCCTGTCTCGGGACTCGTGGACGTTCTCTGGCGAGATGTCTATGCCGTAGATGGATGACAGGCACTTGAGGGCGTAGGTCGTGCTTTCGCCTGTGCTGTAGCTCAGCTTGCGCTTGAGGATCTCAATGAGGAAGTTGCCTGTTCCGCAGGTTGGCTCCAGCCACGTGCTCAGCGGGTCTTGAAGCTTGTCCTGTGGGATGAGATCCAGCATCTTGCTCACGATGTGTGGAGGGGTGAACACTTCGCCAAGGCTCTTGACTCGCTCCCTGCTTTTGATGAGATCAGACATTGGCGAAGAATTCCTGCTTCACCCAGTCAGCAGCTTCCTTCAAGGCGATGTCCATGGCTGTTCCTGGCCGTGCCGTAGGCATGTAGGCGGTCAATTCCTTGGATAGCTTGCCGTTCGGTGCGAAGCTGACTGTGTGGCATGGAGTCCTGAGGCTGTTCGGTTCGTAAAGCTCAAGAGTTGCCGTGTTCTTCCTGCCCAATTTGACCTTCAAGGTGTAGCTCATTCCAATGATGTAGCGGTAGCTCGGGTTTGGTGCGGTCATCAACTCTCTGATTGCTGGCTGGTTGTACAAGTCATAGACCTGGTAGCCAGTGATTTCAGCAATGAGCTTCACGGTTGTTGGCTTGCCTGACTTTCTGATAGAGACGATGGCTGAAGATATTTTTCTATCTTTCTCTTGTTTTTGTTCTTTTGTGTAGTTCATATTTTTAACTTTCTTGTTGTTATGGGTTTTTCGCCAAGGCTTGATTGAAGGCTTTGTTGCAAATCAAAAGCATTCTTTGTGGCGGTTGTTATGTAATATAAGGAACGGCGGTTGTGGTTGTTGCTGAAATGGTCGTAAAAAAGACATTCGCCAACCTTGAGTCCATGTCTTATATATAATCTGAACCATACATAAGATATCTCTGTAAGCTCGCTCCTAAAAAGCTTGACTTTTATATAAATATCCATTTCAATTTCTTTTTTAGTTAGAGTTGGCGTATTCATTTCCATCTCCATGAAAAATATTCCCGACTGTACAAGCCACTACACTGTTCCAGTGCTCAATCTCAGACATGTCAACCTCTGACAGACATCCAATCATCTGGTATGAATCCAACCTGTCGTATACCCATTGTTTAAGCTGGCTGCGATAGATTGCTCTAGGTTTTGGCACAACAATGAATTCCTTGGTGCCATCATCTAGCAACAACAATCCAAACTTATTCTTGGCTGGCCTATGTGGGTGTGCTTTCCACTTTAATATTTCTTTCAAAGTGCTGAGAGTAAGTGTTGATGGGTTCATGCTGCTACTCCCATGTTGATGTCATTGACTAACTTCATGGCGAAATTAAAAGCTGTAGAAGTCTTTTCTCCTTGGCATAGGAAACTGACCTTTTTGTTGTTCTTGAAGTAGATGTTCAGGATGCCCATGCCTTCATCGCTCAAGACTTGCACTACATAGTGAGCTTCGCTCTTGATTGTTAATGTGTAGTCGATCTGGGCTGACAATGCTTGTTCTATCGAATCTTTGCTTAGGTTTAAATCTTTGAGGTTCATGGAATACTTTCTTGTTGTTATGTATTCATATTAGCAAAGCATTTTAAATAATCAATAGACAAGCAATTGTTTAAGATGAACGGTTGAAGTCATGGATAGGTATCGCTTCTTCTAAAGAAGAGTCTTCCCCTGATAGGGGATGTGCTTCGCATGGACGTAAAAAAAGCACCTCATGGGTGCCTTGTTCTTCTGCTTAAGTTGTGGATTAAGCTATCCATTCACCTTTTGCTTCGGTTACCTCTTCTTCTTCATCTTCATCGTTTTCATCTGGAACCTCAGAGTCTTCAACATACTCATTTAAGGCTGAGTTAAAAATGTCCTCTTCTTGCTTCTTAAGATATACAAGGACAATAGTTCTAAATTCATCAATGTCAGATTGTGTATAGACGAACGTGCTGTTTGAACGAAGATAATAAAGTATAGAGTTGAGTTCATTTCCCTCAAACCTATCTTCCGGCATAACTTGCCTCAGTGTTTTATCTGCTTCGTACCAAAGATTTGTTCTCGTAAATCCATCAGTAGGAAGTAACTCGCTGAGAAGTTCATAGTAATGATCCCGTGCCTTGTAGAAAATCTCACCAAGAATCAGATCGTCTGTTATTTCGCTCCTATTTATTTGCATGTTAATCTCCTTTTAAGTTAATTATTATATAATGAATGAAGATATTAATCAATTGATATTTGATGATTGCATATAATAGGAGCTTTAAAAATTTTGGATTTCGAAGATTATGGCGAAGCTCGTGCTCTGTGAGAAGACTGCTCTTTAGGGCCGAAAGAGGGGAAACCTAGCTGCACAGGGTGCACAAGGTTGAAAAGGACCCTGTGCAGGACCTTGTGCAGTCGAAATACCTATATAAATCAATAACTTACCTTCTATAAAAGTGAGAGTGCACAAGGTGCACAGGTAGATCTCAAAAGTTTTCCGTGCGAGAAAAAATAATTTTAAAAATATTTTTAGAAATTCATATTTGAATTTTTACTTCCCTCTAATGGCCTAAAAAACCGATTTCGAAAAAAGTTTCGAAAAATTATTCCTGCCTGTAAAAAGAATGTCAAAGTGCCTGTGCGCCTTGTGCAGTTGGGGTGTTTAGTGACGGTTTCTCCTCTGAAGATGGCCTGCACAAGGTCCTGCACAAGGCCGAGGTGGACCCTGTGCACCTTGTGCAATTTCCCATGAAAAAAGCCAGCATGGAGCTGGCTTTGTGGGTCTAAGTCGGTCTTACTTCTTAACTGGTATGTTTAGAGTCAATATTTCATTGACATCTTTGTTGGACTCTTCATTCCCAAATGCATTGTCAATCTCGTCTTGTTCGGCTTTGATGTCCTCAAGAGGAGTGTTGGTAAGGTTGATGAACCTCATCCTCTTGCCCTTGACCGTTTTCTGAGGATCTCTCATGTCAGGGAACAGAGCATTCATTCTCTTCCAAAACTCTGTTCCACCAAAAAGAGTCAGATTGGATTCTTCACACCATTCCTGATATTTCTTGTAGAAGTCATTCTTGGAAATGTTGCAGCTTACAGGGTCGATGCGATAACCCATATCGGTCACATAGGCCAACACGGTGTTGCTGGCAATCTTCTCTTCTTGAAGTCTTGCCTTAACAGTTTCTGGCGGATCAAACTTCGTTCTTTTGTTCAAGCGAAGCAATCCTTCAAGGCACCAATCGACAACTAAATCAAGTTCGTTTTCAATGATGAGCTTGTGCAAGTCTGGAATGATTGCATCACCTTCAAACTTAACATCCCAGCGGATGTACTGAAGACGGCGGAAAACCGCATCTGTCTCATCTTGAATCCTTGGAAACCTGTTGCATGACATGATCCACTTGGCAGTCGGATGATGGTCAAAAGCCCGTTCATAAAGGTTTCTCAAGCTAACCAAGTCGCCAGCAATGAACTTTTTCAGTTCATTTTCATTGAGCTTCCCCTTCGGAGTTTCGGCAGAAATGGCAAGTGAAGCGTCTTTCAATGAAGCCATTTCAGGGCCATCTAGCTTGTCCAAGTTGACTGCTACAGCATTCTCATGAAGCTTCTCAATGATTTCTAAAAGCACACTCTTGCCGTTGGAACCTGAGCCTTCCCAAATCTGAGCTACTTGGTGTTTGACATTGTTAGTCAGGGTGTAGCCACAATATTCTTGGACAAGCATGCGTTCTTTTTCATCAGGCAAGCTGCTTGTGATGAACTTGTAGAACCTGCTTTCAGGTGGCAGTGGTTTTGGAACATAGAAGCGGGAGCCTTCCTTGAACTTCAAGGCGGCTTTGATGTTGTAGGTCACACCCCAAGCCTTGTCTGGCTTCTTCAACAGGAGGTTGCCTTCATCGGTCACGAAGAGCCATGCATTGAGCATGGGGATGATGGATTCCTTGGGTCTTGGTGGCAGGGACTGGGACTTGAACAAGGCACTCTCGTAGGCATTCCCAGCGAGCTTGTTGCCTGCCATGTTGGGGAAGTTCTCCTCCAGCCACTCAAAGGCTCGTTTCCTGCCCTCGTGCTTGGTCAGGAGCTTCCAGTACGACTCAGCCCACTCGTAGAGGGCAACGTTCTCATCTCGGACGTCGACGGCCAGGTTAGGCATCGCACCTACGGTCTTGGCATACACCAGCTCGGGAGTTGGCTCATCGCTTGCCAGTGCAGCCATATGAGCCTTGTGAGCTAGATCGGCATTTCTCTCCTTGGCCTTCTTGGCTTCGGCTTCTAGCTTTTCTTGCTTCTTGAAGAAGGCTTCTGCGGCCTTTTGGTCATCTCGGGCTTTAGCTTTTTGCTCTTTTTCTTTGGCAGCTACTTCTTGCTTGTAGGCTTTTTCAAGCTCAATCAGCTCAGCTAGTCGTTCTTTATTTTTTGCTTTCTTCGCTGCAAGCTTCATCCTTGCAAACTCTGGCAACTTATCAACTGACAAGAACTTGGTTATTTCATCTTCTTGGTCTTGTTCAATTGAGTCTTCACTATTTTGGTGAAACGGCAAGAACTTGCCATCATCATCAATGGTCAGATACAGGGTATCAGTCTCGTCTAATGTTTCGTTTCCTGGTGGAACTCCAAACTGATCGTCAACATATTTGTCGTCGACAGTATTGACAATTTCATTATTATCTGTATTATTCATCTATATATCCTTTATATTTGCCTCCTCCTTCCAAGATTCGGCATTAACTTACAAAAAGCATCTGCTAGACACAGGTGCTTTTTTTATGCTTGTTCAGTCTCTCCGTGGATTTCAAAGAGTTCGTCAATACGATTTCTCATCAACACTTGGATGTTGAAGCCCTTCTTCTTAAGCACGGCAATCTTTGCCTTCTGATCACGCTTGAGGTTTATGAGATAAGGCACATCAACTTTATCTTCGTCTGGCTTTCTGCTTTTTATTTCATTCATATTGTTCCTCCGTTTTATTCAATTGTATATAGAATACAATTAAAGTCAATAGATTAAAGTAATTAATGTGAAGAGTTTCAATCTCTGTGGTTTGACATTCACAAAATGATGATCTATTGTATGAATGTCTCATGTCAGTTTCCGCGTGAGATGTTTCTTCTTGTTGTGAAGTGAGAAACCCTCAGATTAGTTTCTGAGGGTTTTTCTATTTCTGGCTTAGATGAATGAGATGCTTTGGAATGCTGTTTGCATATTCATTAGCACCTTAACTGTGTGATAAAAGTAGAGTCCTATCACATAGGTCATCGTGTTGAGAATGGATTCTTGTCCAAAGATGAACCATAGAAGGGCTGTGCTTCCTAAGCTGGCTGCAAACAAGTCCTGGTTGTTGGCAAGCTTGACCTGGTGAGCGTCGGTTTGATCGTTGCTTTCTTTGCCGAAGCTGTCACAAAACTTCATCCCTCCCAGTTTGATGAGTTGCCACACATACCAACATACATAAAGCATGTTGAAGTTTGGCAGGACTGCAAGAACAGTCTTGAATGATGGTAATTTGATTCTGGTTAGTGTATTCATATTGTAATTCCTCTTATATTAGTGTAGGGAAGTTTTCTACAATATCAATCCCGTTACCATATCGATGCGTAAAGATTCGAAAATCATCATCATGAATCGACTCTTTTTCTGTGGTTGATCAATAATTTGTTCATCAACACAGAAAGGATATATATGTCAGTTCAAAAGTTCTCAGATGATGTGGTCAAGGAGTTGGAGGAAATGAAGAAGCTCGGAATCAAGGTGAGCAACAAAGCCATTGAGCGAGCAAAGAACTTGGAAGAGATGGCTGAACTTGAAAACATGGGTGTCTCTGAATGTGCTGACTTGATGATCAACTTGTCTTAAAACACTCTACATAAATAAATAGCCACCCGAAGGTGGCTATTCTTCGTCTAAAAACATCCCCTTATTTTTGACAATTCGTATTTCATCTATAATATAAGGAGACAACAACAACAAGAAGCGAGTCATATATGTACGGAATTATTTTATTTATCTTGGCACTGATGCCAAGTTTTGCAGAAGCTGCAAATATGTTTGAGCCTGTCCCTGCGGACAAGGCTATGAAACTGTTAGCCGCGATGTTTGGCAATCTGGGGGTCTTCGGCGCCAGTAGCTCAGATGCTTTCTCAGGTGTCATCACAACGTTCAATGCTGCGGTCCTGACCATTGGCGGGATCTTGGTGGCTTACACCATCATTGCAGGAACACTAGGCACGGCTCATGACGGCGAGATGCTTGGCAAGAAGTTCTCATCGGTCTGGGTGCCCATCAGGACGGCTGTAGGGACTGCTCTCATCCTTCCCGTGATGACAGGGGGCTACTGTGTCATGCAAGCGCTTGTAGGCTGGCTCATCGTCCAAGGAATCGGCTTGGCTGACAACGTGTGGTCCAGCTACATGAGTGCGGCGAACATCACCAAAGTGGTCACTGTCGGTATGGAGAAACCTGCGGTGTCCAACTTGGCTTGGAACACCTTCGGCTCTCTCACATGCATGAGAGGCTATGAGAAGCTCTACAACGATTCCAGAGCTGCAAACGATGTCTGGCCTGAGATCACTTGGGGCACCACCACTACAGCTACACCTGGTGGAACCATCATCGAGTTCGGTGCGAAGACGGAATCAACTGGCTTCTTTAAGAACTCATGCGGCAGTGTCACGATTGACAGGCAAGACCCACTTCCAGCGGGCAACCCCATGAGCGAGTTTTCCTTGATGGGAGACCTGTCCAGCCTCAACAGTGACTTGAGCGCTGCTGATGCTAAGCATGTGGCTGCGGTGAATGCCCTGATCTCTGCGGTCGACAACACGGCTCGAAGCTTCGTGGGTAACACCGGCTTTGATGTCACATCAGAAATCAATGTGGCTGCTGCTACCTATGAGGCGGCCACCAAGGACGCGGCCGCCGGCGTCGTCGCCAAACTCGGTGACTTCGGACAGTTGGAAAAATCGGCTTCTAAGGACGGCTTCTTGCTGGCTGGCGCATGGTTTATGAGATTGAGCTACCTGTCGGAAGTGGCTCAGAAAGCCATCGCAAAGGTGCCTACTGCTTCAGGTGCTTCAGGCTCAGTGAACAGCGTTTTCAAGGACCAGTTCCAAGGCAAATATTTGAAGCCATTGATGGAGCTAAGAGCGAAAGGCGACAACCAGTTTGGTATAGCCAACAGTGAGGATCAATCCAGCTCGGCGATGGATGGCGGGTCTGGTGTCTGGGACTGGATCAAGTCAGGTTTCAGCTTAGACAAGTTGGTGAAAAAGGTTTTCAAGGCTGATGCCATCACTGCGGCAAGCTCTGATGAGCATCCAGTCATGGCTATGAAGAGAGTGGGCAACTGGGCTGGAATCGTTGGCGGTGCCATGTTCTTGAAGTACGGTGCTGCTCTAACTGCGGCAGGCAATCTTCAAGGTGCTGGTACAAGTTTGGCGATAGCCACATTGCCCGTTGCAATGATTGTGTTCCCTGCCCTCATGGCAATCAGCTTCATGCTGAGCTTCGTCCTGCCAATGCTTCCATTCCTGATGTGGATTGGTGTCTGCTTGGGCTGGGTAGTGCTGTGTGTGGAGGCTCTAATTGCAGCTCCCATCTGGGCGGTCATGCACTTGACGGCCAATGGCGACGATATGACAGGCTCGGGCTCTCAAGGCTACCGTCTGGTGTTGAGCTTGACTCTTCGCCCTGTGCTCATGGTGTTTGGTCTTATTGCTGCATTGACCATCATCACCCTATTCGGTCAACTCATCAACATGGTGTTCTTTGATGTCTTCATCTTGAGCCAGCAAGACTCAAGTATCTTTATCTGGATTGTTGGCCTACTTGCCGCACCTCTTATATATGCAGGCGTAATGTGGACAGTTATCAAGAAGTCCATGGATGCTATCCATATTATTCCTGACCAAATCTTGAACTGGTTTGGCGGTGCTGGTCAGCAACTTGGTCACTATGGAGAATCTTTAGGTGGTCAAAATTCAGGAAGCTATGCGGCAGTCGGTGCAATCGGTGTGCAAGCTGGTAGAGGATTGGATGCCAAAAGGCAGGGTGTTGACATGCAACAGCAAATTGGTCAGCGCCAGGCTGCATTGGCTGGAAACGAACAGGCAAAACAAGCGGCCATCTCAGGTGTCAAGAGTGATCTTGATGACAAGCTAGGCTCCGGTGGTTCTTCAATCGTCCAGAAAGCAATGTCTGAGGGTGGCAAGCAAGCTGACTTCAACTCATTAGAAGCTCAACAAATCGGCTCAAAAATGGATAGTGGTATCCAAGCTCTGGGCGGAAAAGAATCTTCTGCTGGTGTGAAGTTCAATGAAGGCATGAATGCTGATATGGATCAGGGCATGCACTTTGACCAAGCATTCTCCAAGAACTTGAAGAGTGGCATGGATGAACAGTACGGCTCTGGTGCTGGTGCGTTCCTGGATAAAGCCAGTCAGGGCAAGCTTCAAGGCTCTGAGTTCACTAAAGGTGTTGAGCAACTCAATGAGATTTCAGCTCACTATGCAAGCAAGGGCTTGAGTGGTGCTGATGTCTCTGAGAAGACATCCAAGCTTTTGGGTGCGGCTGATAAGAACTACACTAATTCCACCAAATCAACTTTAAACGGTGGAGAAAACAATCTTAATCATTATGTTGACAAGGCAATTGGTTTTGCTCAAAAATCTACAATGAAAGACTCAAAATGATGATATATTGATTGCTTATATATCCCATTTATCATATAATACCTCTATTAATTGGAGGTATTATCATGTACAAGAAGGCGGTGGAAAGCACAACATTTTCAGCAGTTGGTTATAACGCAGAAAAGCAAGTTCTTGAAGTTCAGTTCAAGAATGGTCGTATCTATCAATACGTCAAAGTGGCTTATGAAGTCTATGTGGATTTCATGGCTTCCCCATCAAAGGGAAAATTCTTGCATAGCTCCATCTTGGGTGTCTATCCACACATCAGGATTGCATAAAAAAAGCACCCGAAGGTGCTTAGATTTTTGGCCCTCGTTCTGCACGCGATGGCTTGACTGCATGTTTAGCATTTAACTTTGCATGTAGGTCACGGGCATTGATATATTTTTCAAGTGTATCAGCAGGAGTTTCACTGTCGCCTACGATGTCCTGAATCGCCTGAGATGCATGCCTGATAACATGTGGATGAATCTTGATTGCTTTTAAAACAGTTTTTTCATTTGCTTTGTCTGCTTCTGTTCCATGCACTAACGCCCATCCATAGGTCTTAAGAGCGAGATGGAAAAGTTCAGAGTCTTTCTGAAGTTCCTTTGAGGCATCGCTTAAGGTTGAGCCAGCTTTCTCCACGGCACGCAAAACAATAGCTTTGTCGGCTTTATTATCCGTTGATGTGTAGGCTATTGAGTGTGGATACGACTCAATAGCTGCCAAGGTCACATTTCTGTTTTCACGCAGTTTTTCAGGAAGTATTTGAAACAATTGACCTGAGTGCCTCATTAACTTGCATGCAAATTCTTCTGTCTGAAGTGCTTCGCTTAGTCGTTTAACCTCTTGGGGATGATTCTTGATTGCAGCAAAGGCTACTTCTGGTTCATCTTGGAAACTTACAAATCCTTTTGTCCAGAATTTTGCTCCATTGTTCAATGCTTGAATTGCTTCTTCTTTATTTTTGTATTGAATTGCCATGATTTGTTTCTTTAATGTGTTGGCAATATCATACCATTTCATTTTCAAATATCAATAGACAATTCATGTCTTTAAGATAAACGGCATTGGTTACCGACAATAAAAAAAGCACCCGAAGGTGCTTAGATTGTTAGGCTCTGAAGAGTCTCTGCATTAAAAGTGTGTTGAAGTCTCGTCGTTGGTCACAAACGATGTGGATGTAGACCGTGTCATCAATCACCTCATAGATAATCTTGTTCATCTTTGTGAGGACTTGGCGATACTTCTTGACATTCAACTCTTGAAGCTCAAAAGGGATCTTGCCGGTGATGGTTCCATTGCCTACAGCAAAAACAACGGTCTTGATTTCTTGGTAGCCGGTTGCCCAAACATCTTTGCCAAACTTCTTGACAACATAGGATTTCAACTCCTTGATGTCGTCTTCAGCAGATTGAAGAAAAACAACATTCATTCTTCATCCCTGTCCAAGTCGGCAAATACCTCACTGGCTGGGCGAAACTTACCTTGTTGAATCTCGTTCTCTCCAAGTGCCAAAATCTTCAGGAGGGCAAGGGTCTGTTGACTGGCTTCAAAGGTCCCAACATCCATCACCACTAGCTTTGCCTCGCCGTTCTGAGTAATCACCATCGGCTCACGGCTCTCAGTGATGTCCTTGACGATTTCGGCGGCATGGCTCTTGAGGTAGCTGATGGGTTTGACTTGGGTAGAGAACTTCATGGCATGTCCTTAGTAGGTGGACTGATTATAGACCGAATTTGGTCTTGTGCCAAGTTGTTTAATTACTCAGCTTCCCAACACCACGAAAATGCACCAATGGGGTAGAGCCTTTTGCCATCAATGATGACTGGACTGAAAGTGTCAAATTCACCTTCAGGATAATCTTCGGTTCGGTAGATGAAGCTATCTGATTTTTCGTCATAGATAAGCTTGTCATCAAACTGCGAGAAATCATTTGCAACTTGCTGTGCCACTTCCAATGTGAAGTAAGGGCATTCCCATCCATTCCAATATTGGCCTTGTGAGAATCCCATGTACTTGCACTCTTCAATGCCAAACTTCTTTTCAATCATAATTTTCTCCTTTCATAGATTATAAAAAGGATAGATGATTGCGTCGAACGATAAACGTCATAAGCTAAAGATGATTTGCGTCAATTTGCGTATTCATATAGCGAAGCATTGCCAAGCAAGGATGTTTGGGCAAAAAAAAGACTCCCGTAGGAGCCTTATACAAATCAAGGAGAGGATGGCTTTAACGAAACATCTGACCCAGCTTAAAAGCCAATCCATACAATGGTGACTTTTTGGGTGCAACTGGAACTGGTGCCAAATACTTTTGGTTCAAAAGCTTTGTTTGTGCGCTGAAAGTAGTGTCCCATGAATTAACACCGGCTTGATTCTGGGTGAATGAACTACCCAAACCAAGCTCGTTATTGAATGTGCCAGACATATTGCGGTCATTGTTCATAGGAACTCCTTTCTCTCGTTGTACAGCGCAGACAGGCCCGCGTCAAGTCAGAACAGCACAGTCTCATAGTCGCTGCGGATCTGCTCGTTCTGCTCCAGCACGGCATAGAGGACGGCCAGAGAGGCAGTGACAAGCTCGGTGTCACGACCTGGTGAAGAGTTGGGAGGGTGCTTCCCCCCATGGAACAGGTTGTTCCTCACTCGCTGGAGGCTCTCCAGTGCCTTTGCCCTGTCTGTCGCTCCCTGTAGTGCCACATCCTTCCACTTGAGGTTCGGCGCCTGTATCTGTGGCGGGTAGGCAAGCAAGTAGCCCAAGCTCACGGCAAGAGGACTGTCCTGAGCCACTTCAAGAGTGAACTCCCGTGCGAATCGCTTCCAGTCTGGGGATGCTCGTCCCTCCCCTTTCACAAAGCCTGCCTCTTTCAAAGCAAATTCAAATCTTGAGAACACTGCAAAGAATTCACAAGCAAGGTCTTTTGGAACACTGATGAAAGTGAACGGATCAGGAAGCATATTCAAAAATTTTAAATCTCGTCTTTTAGCTTTGCGTGGTCAGCTACAGCTTCGGCTATCTTGTCATCAACATCTCGCTTGTTCACATCGTCGTACCAATAGACAACACCATCACTGAATTCAATGCGAAGCTCTTTTTCTCGCGGCATGTAGCTCGTTATTATTTTTTCCATGTTGCACCCTTTTTCTTTTATTTTTAGCGTGCTTCATGGAGATGTCAAATTTAGAGGTTGCCTTCGGCAATATATTTGAACGGGAATGCTCCATTGATTGCGGCTTTGATTTTGTACTTCCCACCACCGTGCATCTCACAGAAGAACAAATCCTTGCCCTGACCCTTAAGCATGAAGCTTTTGTGTCCGGGCTCCATCACAGGTGCACCGTCGCCTGAAATCAGCGATTCTGAATAATTGACAGCCTTCGCAGTCACCTTCTTGCACTGGGCAAACTCATTGGTTGCACCTTGAACAACTGCCTTGTTGGCAGCAACGTATCCAGCTTCTTTCAGAACAACCACATAGCTTTCTATGTGACCTGGTTGGAACTCAAGTTCAGCTTGTCCAAACGGAGCCGTGACGACTTGAGGTTTCTTCTGGGCAATGGCTGTGAGAAGTCCTGCTGGAGGTGTCTGACCTACTGACTTGAAGAACTTGGTGGTTGCACTCTGAAGCTTGGCAAAAGCAAGCTCTTTCTCAGCCGGATTGTTGATGTTGATCTTGATGCGGATTTCATTCGCACGGTCAAAAGCCGTGGAGCGGATGTAGTAGGCAATGTTTGGCTCCATGCCTCCCCCTCTGGAGGTGCCGAATGACACAAGCTGGCTCATGCATGTCCACTCGCTGGGGTCTGCCTTGCTCGGCTTCCATCCAGCAGTAGGGATGCCCTCAGATTCAAGAGCCGTGCACAGCACCCGTGGGGACTTGAAAACACTGTCTTGAGCCATCACGGCAAGTGGGAAGAACAGGCACGATGCCAAGACTCGTTTCATCAAAGACCTTTAGAAATATTGAGGATGTCTGCCACGGGTCGGGCCTTGTAGGCATGAATCAAGATTCTCGCCGTTTCTGTTGCAAGTAGAAACAGTGGAACCTCCAGCTTGAAGCACTCGTTGACCATGAGCGGGTCGTTGTCGTGAGGGATGGACTGGACACAGTAGGTGAAGGCAAAAATCTCCCGCCTGCGGTCGATCTCCTTGAAGCCCACGGCGAGGAGCTGGCAGTTCATCGCCCGTAGTTCCTTGGTCATGCTCAACAGGCAGGACATGGCTTCTCGTGTCTCCTCGGGGGTGTGAGCCAGTCCAAGCACATCCATCAACTCTCCTGACTTGAAGAAATGCTCACCATGAGCCGTGAGGTTGTGGGCAAGCTCCTTGTGAAGCCTGTGCAACTCGGTGGCAGTCGCACCATCTGGAGTGAGTTTGATGGGTCTGTGCATAAGTTTGTGGAGGACGTGAAAAAGCCACCCGAAGGTGGCTTGTGGATCTTGCTGTGGACAGCTTACTTGGCTTCTGGACCAGCCTTCTTGGTCTTGATGTTCTCGATGATCGCAGCCCACTCCTTCTTGCCTTCAGGAGTCGCGTAGAACTCCTTTCCTTCTGGAGTTTTGTAGCTCTCCATTACGGATTCGAACTTGTCGCCGTGCTTGATGAACAGGTCCTTGAACGCCGGCTTGGTGTACGAAGTGAATTTGTCGGGGTCACCCTTGCCGTAGCCAGCAGGACGCTTGCCATTCGCTGGGAGGGCAATCATCAGAAGCTTCTTAGGCTTCTTTTCCTTCGGGGCGCCATCGGTTTCCTTGGCTGCTCGTGGTGCCTTGGTAACACCGGCTGCCAGACGGATGGTGTTGGCATCAAACAGCTTGTCAATGTCAGAGACTTGCGCACCAGCTTCCTTCAGGTCAAGGAAAGTAATGCCGTGCTTCTTCATCTCCTCAACCAGCTTGGTTACGGTGCCCTTCTTGGCTTCACGCTTTGTTTCGTCTGCCTTGTTCAGGTTTTGCAGTGCTTCAAACACCTTGGGGTCAGTGGAACCTTTCAGAATGAGGTCCATCAGCGCCTCTTTTGAAAGATCAGAAACCTTCGTGGCAGGAGCCTGAGCCGCAGCAGCGGGAGCAGCAGCCTTGTTGGTGTCTTGAGCCTTGGTGTCTTGGGTAGCAGTTGCCATGATGTTTCCTTAGTGGATGTTGATTGAGTTTGCCGTCTCAACAAACTCAATGAATGTTTGTTGATGTAGTGACTTTAGGTCTTCATCTTTGGTGCGTCAACAACTTCTTCAATCTTTTTTCATCTTTTCATCAAACTTGTTCGAAACAACATGTTTGCGTCTTTCTTACAACAACCCGTTTGTCTGAATATTGGTCAACTTCCATTGCTTTTCTCAATATATCTGCTATTTTGATATATGAACAAGGGGAAATTAATGATAACAAATATAAGACAAAAGGGGTTCACCCTCATTGAATTGATGATTACGGTGGCAATTGTAGGAATTTTGGCTGCAATAGCTTTGCCTGCATATCAGGACTACACCATTCGTGCACAGGTAGCTGAAGGTATATCACTAACTGGTGGCATTAAGACAGACATGGAAGAGAGTCATGCACAAACCGGAGACTTTGAAGCGATGCGATTGAAATCCTATACAGATGCTCCCACAGTCGGGAAATACTCCACGGTTTTCAAGAACTTCAATTCAAACACTCAAAAGGTTGTGATTCTGGTGATGATGAACGGACCAGATGCTAGTCAAAAGCTCAAGGACATCAATGCAAGGCTCTATTTAGTTCCAACTGAGCAACCTGGTGGAAACATCGGCTGGAAGTGCACAAGCACATTGGCTGGTGGAGAAGAGATTCCAGCTAAATACTTGCCAAGCTCCTGCAAAGATTAAGAAGCCCAGCCTCGTGGCTTAGAACGAGAGAAAAACAACAACAAGGAGATGATGATGAAAACAGCAATGCAAAAGGGTTTCACCCTTATTGAATTAATGATTACCGTAGCGATTGTAGGAATCTTGGCCGCTGTAGCCTTGCCTGCATATCAAGATTACACAATTCGTGCGCAAATCAGTGAGGCAATCTTGCTTGCCTCAGGCACAAAGCCTAAGGTGGAAGAATGGTATGCCATGAGGGGGCAACTGCCTTCAGACAGCTTTGAGGCTGATGTGGCCTGCCATAACACCAGATGTGGCAACTATGTGGACTACATTGATATTCAAGCTGGATCACCTGGCATGGTGTTCGCTCGTCTAGGCAATGATGTCAATACTAAGGTCAAAGGCTATTCAATTTTCATGAAAGCTCGTATCAACCCTGACGGCAACTTGTCATGGGAATGCATTGGCAACATGAACAGAAAGTATTTGCCTTCCTCATGCACTCAGCACGACACTCCTCAGACAATTAGTTAACCCACTGGGTCAGCGTTCTCGTCTTCGCCTGATGCTCTCGGGCCGGTGTTCTGATCTTTGATTGACTTCATCATTTCAGCAGTACCTGCTTGCCAAGCCTGTATCCATGTTGGAAATGATTCTTCTGAAGCTTTCACATCACTCCAGATAGCAGCATCATCAGTAGACTCAATGAGAACCCAGAAGAAATCTCCTGTGTCAGGTTCGTCAACAAAAACTGTAAGTCTGCGGAGATGGTCAATCATAGGTGCTTTCATAGAACAGGTCCTGATTGTTGTTTTCGCTGGCGTGGGGTAAGTTTGGGTTCATCCTTGGGCTTAAGGTTAACTCCTAGCTTGCCGTGCAGCTTCTCGCTCTCAATAGCATTGGTGAGTGTTTCAACCGGCTCTAGATTGCTTTTCTCAAGCAATGACTTGATTCTTGGCGATAAATTATCCGAGAAAACCTCCTCGCTAATTGTATAAAAACCCTCAACACATCTATAAGCTTCCCTAGCGACCTCCAAGTCATCTTTCAGAGAATCGCCCATATAAGATAGAAAGTAATAATTTTTCGTCAGGAAATGCTCAGCAAATTCTTTGTCGTTTCTTATTTCGTCAGGCAGTAACTTACAGTAGCGATCCAATTCATCAAGATCCTCAAGGGGGATGTCGTTGGAGATGTAGGTTTTGATGTCACCAAGAGCCTCCTGCATATCTGGGTCTGATTTAACTTCATCACTCAGAGTAGGCCAGACCGTTGGATTGGTTTTAACTGCAAGCCTAACAAACTCCACGTCATTTTGAAGTGATATGTCGGCTAGATGAAATAGCTCAGGACTGAACTTGATTGCCTTAATAAGAAAATCAAAATTGCTCGACAGTGTCTCGTGAAGTTCTGTTACTTTCAGTTGTCGCTCGATAAGCTCACCCATGATGTCAGGATCAGCTTTGAAGTCATCTGGAAGCGACTTGTATATTAGGCTGGCAAAGTAAGGTGTAGGTGTTCCCAGTGTGCTCGATGGAAACAAGTCATCGTCTAGCTCATCATTGGAGTAGATGCGATTTTCTCTATATTGCTCTTCATAAGCTACAAGAACCAATTGGAGAAATTCCCTATTCTTGTAAAGCTCTTCTCCAAGCCAAGTAATACAGTACGAATTCATGCCAATCGCTAACAGCATGAACCTTTCATCGTTGGTCAGTTCTGGCGATAGCTCAAACTCTTCAGGAATTTCACGTGAGTGAATAACACGGAGAGCTTCAATTCTTTTGATTTGCATGTGATTGAGGGTCGCCAGAAGCTACCCATTGAAAAGCCGAACTGTCAGGATGTTGATGGATGACGGACAGGGCTTCATCGCCACCAGCTAGCCACTTCGCCCAGTCCTCGGGCTCGAGAACGAGTGGTGCCCTGTCATGGGTGGTGCCTAGGAAGTCGTTTGGCTCGGTTGTGACCATCGTGAAGGTGTTGACCGGCTCACCTGTCTTGTTGTCCTTAGACACCTCGTAGAGTCCTGCTGCAAGGAAGACAGTGGTTTCTTTCATCGAGATGTCTACCCTTGTTTTCACACCCTCCAGAATGGGCCACTCCCACCATGCAGACATGGGGATGAGGCAACGAGTCTCCTTGAAGGCTTTCCTGAAGGTCGGGAGCTTGTGCACTGTCGCACCCACGGCGTTGATGAGTTCGCGCTTCACCCACTTGTCAGGCTTGGCAGGGTCAGGCCAAGTGCGATGGAACCCCCAGCGGCGCCGATCCACGAAGGTCTTGCCGTCCTGGTCCTGGCGGATGACTGGCTGATAGGTGCGGGGGAAGACTTCGGCACTTCCATCCCATAGCTCGGGTTCAGGGTCACGGATGCCAAGGCGAAGAAGATCCAGCTTCTCGTTGGCTATCCAGAGAGGGTCTAGGCGGTATCGTCCACACATAAAAAAAGCCCTTACGTGAAGGGCTACATGATGCCATCGTGATCTTCATATTTTCATCTTAGGCTTGTGAGATTCAACCTTAGGTGCCAGTTTCATATCAAGCTTTTCGTGAAGAAGATGAGCTTGTAAGGACTTCACTGGATCTTCATCGCCAGCTAGCTTTTGTATCTCCTCGGATGCAAAGTGAATCACTGCTGAAGGTTTGTGGTGCGGTTCAATCTCTTTCAGCAATTCTAGAAACTGAGATGGGTTGTCTCTTACTGAGGGGTTTATTGAATTCAGGGGACTAGAAGAATCAGCGCAACAGATCTCGATTAATGCTGGAGTGCTTTTGATTCTGTCAGAGGCGTATTGAAATGATGAAGATTGAGCCCATGTTGCATGTTGTGCAACCTCAATATCGTCTTTCAACTGCACTGATGCTTCTCTAAAGATGCCACAGCATGATTGAACAGCCTGCACCATGAATTCTTTGTCTGCTTTGAGCCTTCCTGAAGCCTCATGAGCGATATAGGCATTGTTTACAAGCGATGCAGTCATCACCTCTTTATCGTCCTTGAATGGTTGAATTAGTTCAACTAAGTATTCATGACTTAATCTATTGGTACTGAACTGGTTATCAGCCAGTTCACTCAATACAAACCTTTTTTCTTCTTGATATTCTTCTGTTGTCATGATTTTCCTTTATTGTTCTATTCAGAATAGCAAAAGAAAAAGGGCTGTCAAACAGTCCCTTGGTTAAATCTTCATCTTCATGGATTGCTGCCTAGTCTCCGCTTTTGGTGCAAGCTTCATATTTAATTTATCCATGAGTTTTTCTGCATTCACGGCTTTCGTCAGGTATGCAACTGGATCTTCCTTTCCAATTTCATCTTGTAGTGCTGTCGGAAAATGCCTTGTGTAGTGAGGCTCATGCTCTATGGCTCTTAAACATACCTCCTTATCTCCCTGCAACCTTTCTGAGCAATGTCTGTAGGCTGTAGGCGAATTGGCTAGGGCATGTAGAACCATGTCCTTGTCATCCTTGATTTGGTCTGAGGCATATTGAATCTGCCAGCCTTCAGTGTTAAGAACATGATGCACAAATTCCTTGTCGGCTTGGAGCTTCTTTCCCACGAATGGAAAGCAGTTGCCATGCTTATTATGAAACCTCAACATCAAGTCCTTATCTTCGCGGATGGAACTTGGAAACTTTTGAAGTCCAAAACCATAGGCACTGTGTGATGAGCAATTCATCATGGCAGTCTCAAATAGACCTTGGTCTGCTTTTAGCTCGTTGGACGCATATTGAAGATTAAAGCCATTGTTAAGAACTGGACTGTGCCTTTCCATCTGAAGAAAGCCAGCTCTATCGCTTATTGCTCGGGCACATAGTTGGTAGTCACCACGCAGCTCTTTAGATGCATATCTAAAATCTCTGCCACCATTCATATTGATGGCATCTTCAACCACTTGCCTCTGACCTCTGAAAAGCTCAAACTTCTTCATCTTGATTGAGTCACCACGCCTAATTGCATCGTGGCAACTATCACTATCCATATAAACTCCTGCCATACTCTTCTCCTTGTTGTTCAGATAAGAGTAGCAAAATAAAAAGGGCTGTCAATGCAGCCCTTGTATTTCAATCTGATTATTCACCTGTCGTATATATCAGGTGACGACAAATCTTCCCCAAAGATGCTCTTAGCATAGGTTCTCCAGAAGTCCGCAGGCTTCCCAGCACTTTCTTTTTCAAGATGGTCTTTGATGTCAACTGATGATGTCTGTGCGAGTTCCAGAAGTGCGAAATAGAATCTGCTGCGCTTCTTCTTGCCATCGTAGCTAATTCTTGGGTCAGGCATGTCCCATGCCTTCTTCTCCAAGTCATCAAACCAGGATCGGTAGATAGATAGGGGTGTCTCTTGAATGAGGAAGTAGCAGACTTCCCAAAGGTCGTGCCTTACACAATCCAGCAATATTGGCTTAATTGCGCGTGGACGTGCGGAATTTTCACTCTTCTCTTTTATTTTGTCTATTTGACGATAGATGTTTCTGATGTAATTGGAGCGGCTTACTAGTTCGTCGTCAACAATAATGAATTGAGGTGCCAGCATGTCAACTGCGATCTTTCAAGTCTTCCATCCGTGCCATGAAGTCCTTGCCTTCTGGGTCGCTATCTTTATCGCATTTCCATCCTGCAAGCCTTAAAACTTGAGCGTAAGCTGTTGATTCCCAAATTTGTGCAATGGTAAGTCCAGTGATTCGGCCTGGTTGACCTCTAAGGTCTGTGATGACACCACGCTGAATAGCTTCCATTGTCATGTGGATATGCTTTTCATCACTGAACTCAAAAAGCTCCTGGACCACATCAGCTATTTCTTCAGCCGTCGGGTTCATGGCAAAGAACTCGGCTCTGTCTTTTTCCTCACAAAGCTCCACCATTGTAGAAACCCTTTTTGAATAATCAGATTCATCAAGTTCGGTCATTTTGGCTCTTATTGTTTGGTTGAGTCCACCCAGACATCAACAGTATCTTGCCATAGTCGCTTTTCTCAAAGCTTTGGGCTATTGTTTCTTGATAAATAACACCGGGAGACTCTCGAAAATCTTTGACGATGCCTTTTTTCAAGCCTTCAAGTGCTGCGAAAGAAGCGATACCATCAAGTCCGACATCCAAAGAACATGCGACAACATCGGCAATTACTTCAGGACTTGGATTTTGATCGAAAAACATTTGAGGGTTGTCTCCCCTCAAAAACTCCATAAGTCGATCAAAGTTGACTTGATATTCAGTCGGCTTATCGTCGTCAGTCATTCTTCTTCCTTAGGTTCAAAGCCAAAGTGTTGCCTGTGCCATTTGAGATAGGGTTTCATTCCTGCATGTGTGCGACTGGTCAATGCACCATGCGGGTTAATAGGCAAGCTATTTTGAGCCTGAAGATGAAATCTAGCGTGAACGAGCATCTTGAAATTATCGTCAAAGCTGATGTATCCACGGTCAAATGCCTTATCCAAGTTCGGGCTGAGCAAGATGCCGTTGTCTGGAGAGAGGCGCTCCTTTCTGGTGGTGCACTTGCTCCAAGGCTTGATGTGCGAAGCAACTAATAGCGCCTCGTCCTTGCACTGCGTAACAGCACAGCCTTTCCACCTTTCAACCAGCTTTTGACGAAAGTAGCCTTGCCCCACTCGTAGTTTTACGATGGCATCTTTTTCGGTGTCTGAGAGTGGAGAGTTTTCAAGCCAGTCAAGAAACTCGTTGTCAGTTCCTGGCTCGGGTGCTTCATCAAATGGATCTTTGATAACTCGTGGAGGTGGCTCAATGCCACGGACCAGCTCAAAGGCTCCGTCAGTGTCATATTTATGAACCCACCATGAGGCTGAGTCCAATAATCGTTTTTCTGCTTTTGAAGAGTCGGTTGCCGCATCTTCAACATCGGTGCGACTGCCATCTAAAACTGCCACTCGCACGGGAAGGCGAGAAAAGTATGCAGTTGAGACAAGAGAACTGAATGCCTGAGCCTTTTTAATTTTCATTGCCAAGCGATGATCTGACTCGCCAGCAATCTTCATGTCCGTCTTCATGTTGCCCCACTTCTGGGCATCCAATCTTGAATTTCCTAGACGGACAAGTTTCCCATCCATGGGCTGGATTTCATTCCACCAAATACATGCAAGATATGGTTCACCTTTGCCACCAAATGTCCACAGGCTGTTTTGATAGACATTGTCAGGCGGATCAATAGGTCTGTTATCTTTACGACTAATTTCCCAAGGTTCACCACTCAAGCCTGCTTCAATAGCTAGATCATAGATGTTCCGCTTGGTGAGAGGGCGAATGGATTGGTATTCTTCTTCAAGTGTCATGTTAGGATGATGCCTGTTCGCTATAGCAAAACATGAAAGCCAAAAATGCTACGAGATCCTGATTACAAACCGAGTGCTAACAACTTGTTCAAAATAAATCAAGCTCTCAAGGTGGTTGAAACAGTTGGGAAGTTCATCAAGCAGCCTGCACTTGAGACAATATTTTTTGAGCAAGATGACAAGAGCTTTATTTTACTGGTTAATCCATTTCTCAATGACTTTATTGAGGTTGCTCTAGTCAATGAATCATTTGAAAATTGCGAAGATAAGAAGGAATCTCAGGCGTTGGGTATTCTTTCCGGCGCTAATGAATATGGATCTGCAAAGTTTTATTTAGATCCATCAGAACATGCCACTGGCAGAATAAGCTCTTTTTTGTCTCCTGAGCAAGATTACACAGTTGCACTTCATGCTGTCATGCTGACCAAACTTTTAGAGGAATCTGAGCAGGTTGCCAAAAGCCTAAACAGGAAGCGGTGATTACGCTCTCACTATTGGAATGTCTGCCCAGTTGGTAGTGTAGGCTGGTGTCCTTCGTTCCTGCTTCATGGAGAATGCTCGTTTGTCCCCATGCAAGCCTGCACTTCCCAAGATGATCGTGCCCTTGCCATACCGTCCGTTGAGCTTGTCCAAGGTGGTCATCAATGTCCCCTTGTCTTCAGGCTCTGGCTCAAGGTTGAGTTCAAATTGTTCAATGCCACCATCTTGAAGCTCCAAGAGCATGACTCCAGCCTTGGCATAGTTGAATCCTGCCTTGTAGATATTGCGCAGGCCTGACAGTGCAGCTTCAGCTATCAGTCTGGTGTCGCATGTAGGTCTACGCAGTGGGATGGTCATGCTCCTGCTGTACTGGGGATCTTTCCTGAAGGGACTAGTACGGATGAAGCACAGGACTTGGCCGGCGTTGCCTCCTTGCTTTCTGAGCTTCTCTGATGCCCTTGTAGCGAACTCTGTGACTGCCTCGGTCAGCTCGTGCAGTTCGGTGAGTGGTGTGCCAAACGACCTGGTACAGGCGATCTCCTTTTTGGCTGGTGCATGCTCCTCCAAGTCAATGCAGGATGTTCCTTGAAGCTCACGAACAGTCCTCTCCAGCACCACACTGAAACGGCTCCTGATGGTTGCCGCATCTATGCGGATGAGATCCTGCACAGTCATGATTCCACCGGCTTTGAGCTGCTCACTGATTCGCGGACCCACTCCCCAAACTTCACCCACCTCAGTCCTTGCGAAAACATCGTCAAGCTCTGCGGGTGACAGGGTTGAGAAGTCGCAGACTTGAGCTAGCTTCTCAGGGTAGGAACCCGGCTTCCTCTCGCTCGTTTTGGCGACATGGTTTGCCAGCTTTGCAAGTGTCTTGGTGTTGGCTATCCCAATCCCACAAGGTATGCCTACCCATTGCAGGATTCGACTTCTGAGCTTGAGGCCTCTTTCCACATGGTCAGTGTTGATGCCTGATAAATCAACAAATGATTCATCTATGGAATACACCTCAACACGATGACCAAAGCCTGAGATGATGCTAGCTACTCTGTCGGATAAATCACCGTAAAGAGCAAAGTTGGCAGACAGGGCAACAAGTCCATGTGTCTCAGCCATACTTTTAATCTGGAACCATGGGGCACCCATTTTTATGCCCAATGACTTTGCTTCGTTCGAGCGTGCTATGGCACATCCATCATTATTAGAAAGAACAATGACAGGCAAGCCGTTCAGCGATGGTCTGAAGACTCTTTCGCAACTTACATAGAAGTTGTTTCCATCAACAAGTGCGAACATGACATCACGCCTTGAACCGCTTGAGAGAGGTCAGCACCACTCCCCAGATTTCCAGTAGCTGGCCGTCTTTGGGGATGATGTCTGGGTAGGTTGGGTTGCCTGCCTTGAGCCTTATGACACCAGCGCGCTTGTAGAGGTACTTGCAGACAAATTCGTTGTCTAGGACGGCGATGACGATGTGCCCATGGGCGGGTCGGATGGCTCTGTCCACGAGGAGGGTATCCCTGTCCCAGATGCCGTACTCCTTCATGCTGTCCCCTCTCACAGTCATCCAGTAGGAGGCTGCTGGATGGATGAGAAGCTCTTCCAAAATGTCCACTCGCTTGGCTCCCAAATCCTCGGCTGGACTCGGGAAGCCTGCCCTCACATGCTCCTCAAGCTCCGTTATTGATAGCGGGGTGAGGTTGACTGGGATAGGAGCAAGGCTGTACATCCATCCAGTGTAAGCCGGTGGTGGTCGGTGGTGGCGAAAACTTGCCTGACCTGGTGGGACATGTGCTCAAAAATTCAGCATGCGGATTGCTGTTTGCCATGCGAAGTTGACAATCAAAATTAACCTGCTATTTATATTCAAACAGGATTAATCGCTGCCACACCAAATCCAATACTTAATTCAATATGCTTCCCAGCCATGAATTCTAAAAACCCTCAGAAATGAGGATTTTTTTTGACAATTACAAATAACCTGCTATTTATATATTATCAAATTCTTAGTAAAGTTTGGCAGGATCATTTGCTTGGTCGCGGTGATTGAGAAAGTGAAAAAGCCTTCAGTGATGAAGGCTTTTCTTATGGGTGACTCATTTTACTCAAGTGTCAACTTTTGCTTAGAAACTACGTTTTTGTAAACTGCAAGCTCATCTTTAACTTGTGCAGTGAACTGCTCTGGTGTGTTGCCGATGATGATTGAACCAGTGTCTTCAATTCTTTTTCTTACTGCTGGGTCTTTCAGAGCTTCAACTACACCATCATGAATCTTGGTGACAACTTCTTTAGGCATGTTCTTTGGGCCGGTGATGCCGTAGTAAGCCATGCGGTTGACGGACTCTAATCCGACTTCCTTGAAGGTAGGAACATCAGGAAGTTCTTTCAACCTGTTAGGAGCGGCGACAACGATTGGAATCAATCTTCCAGTTTTGATGTGCTGATAAGTTGATGGAAAGTTGTCAAAAATCATTGGCACTTGTCCACCTACAGTATCTGTCAATGCAGGGCCAGCACCTCTGTATGGAATGTGAGTCACGAATGTTTGAGTCTGGCTTTTGTAGGACTCCATTAACAAGTGACCAATACCACCAGCACCTGACGAAGCATAGGAATACTTTCCTGGATTCGCTTTCAACACTGCCAAGAACTCTTTGTAAGTCCTAGCTGGGAATGATGGGTGCACAGCAATGATGTTTGGGGTTGCTGCGATGTTTGTGATGTATGTGAAATCGTTGATTGGGTCGTAAGGTGTCTTCGGATTGATGGCTGGGTTTGCAGCAGTGCTGGACACAGTTGCGATTCCAAGCTTGTAGCCGTCTGGAGAAGCCTTGGCTGTCTCGTTAGCTCCCACGATTCCACCACCACCAGCCTTATTGATGACGATGACAGATTGCCCGAATGCTTTGCCTAAAGGCTCACTGATGACACGGGCCACGATGTCAGTTGTTCCACCAGTAGCGAATGGAACTTGAAGTTCAACAGGCTTGGTCGGGTAGCTTTGTGCCATTGCTGAGAATGTGCATAAAGTTGAAGCAATCGCAATTGCTGAAATTTTAAAGATGTTCTTCATAAGGTGTCTCCTTTGTTGTTATGAATGAATTCACCTTAGCAAATATATTGTGATTGTCAATATCTCTTAGTCAAAAGATATTGTGATTCATAATTGACTTTGGTTTTCTTTTTGCTATAGATATATAGAACAACAAAAGGAAAACCATGAAACACACAAGAATATTTATAGGATGCATGCTGTTAGTTTCAGCCAGTGCATATGCTCAACAAAACTCAACTGGATTAGGTGCAACCACCGTTGGCGGCTCTGGAATCATCACCCGCATCTATTCCAATAATTCTGTAAGCATTGGAGAAGGTGCATCTGCCAATGAATCTGGGGTAGCCATCGGTGTTGGAACTACTACAGGTCAAAGTGGTGTCGCCATCGGTAGAGATAGCAGTGCTGAAGACAATGCCGTATCTCTTGGGACTAACAATTATGTAGAAGGCTCCAATGTGGGTGTTGGCAACAACATTAATGTCACTGGAGTAGCGAACTCTGTAGCACTGGGGAATGGCACCTCAGCCACGAGAAGCAATGAGGTCGCTGTAGGCGGTAGAACGATTGGTGGCCTTGGCGTCGCTACATCCAATGACCAGGCTGCTAACTTCGGCCAAGCAAAGGCGATGGTGAGCAATGGTGTGACTCAGGCTGTCACTACTTCTGCCGCATACACAGATGCGGTGGCTACTTCCACATTGGGCTCAGCCAATGCCTATACAGACAACATAACGGCTGGTATCAAGCAAGAAGCTGTGACTGAGGCGAACGCCTATACGGACAATGTTGGTGCTTCTGTCTTGAACAATGCCAATACTTACACTGACAACACAGTGAAGGGCTATGCGAGAAAAGACTATGTAGATGCTGCGGTAGCTGGTGGTGTGAAGCAAGCCAATGCTTATACAGATGACAAGTTCAAGCAGGCCAGCAAGATTGCCTACAGTGCTGCTTCCGTGGGTATGGCTTCATCTGCTTTGGTCTTCAATCCAAATATTCAAAGACAAGTAGCTGTAGGTGCTGCAACTGTTCATGGAACATCTGCCTTGGCATTAGGCATCGCATGGAGGCACGGCGAGAGGGGAATGTTCAACGTTCGTGGTGCACTTGGTCAGAACGGCACAAGCGGTGTAGCTATCGGCTACTCAATGGGTTTCTGATCATGAAGATAGATTTCACCCTTACAGACATGGCGATAGAAGAGATTGAGAGCAAAGGCGAACAGGTGACTTTGAAAAAGATTTCTGTGATTACCGGCTATAAATACGGCGACTTGTACATGAGTCGAAAGTTCAATCAATATATAAGACGCACCAGTGTTTCCGAAAAGGTTAGAAAACGCAGAGAACGGGCGACAAAAGATTTTATTGCCAGAGTTGATGCCGCAAAAACTGAACGCGAACGTAATGCGCAAGCTCAAAAAAAGAAGAATGAGGAAGCCAAGAGCCGTGCCAATGCAACCCCAGTTATCTTCTCACTTCCACTTTCTCAATCATTGCCGTCTCAAATTCCTGCTGGTAGCTCTGGCAAGATGACATGGAGGAGTGGCTCAGCAACCCAGTATGTGGAGATAAATGTTGTAGGGCTAGCTGATGATGATTGGTTCACCCGCGAAGTGGGTGCTTATATGTGCCTTGAAGCCTTCAACAAACTTATGGGCAGAAAAGGTGATAGGAAGATAAGAGAATCTGACATTGAAGCTCTGAAGCCATAAACATCAGGGGATAGCTTAATGGCAAAGTATGGAGTCGCGCTCCAAAGTGCTAGGTTCGATTCCTAGTTCCCCTGACCAATATTAAAGCCACCTACGGGTGGTTTTTTCATGCGTGATAGATATTGCAAATCACAATATATCTGCTACTTTGAATGCATAACAACCATAAGAGGCATTCATGGACTATGCGACATATTCACCACTGGCAACTACGCATTTATTCAAAGCAACACCCACACTTGAACAAATAGCCAACCATCTATCACTTGGCACTATCAAGATAAGGTTTTATCAACTGTCAACCAAGCAAGTCGTTGATGAGGTATTGATAACTGAGCCGTTCATGCTCCGTGGCTATGTGTGGACTGGAACCTATCTGAAAAATGGCAAGATGAAGTTTGTTGAGAATAGAGAACTATCCAAAATTCTGTTCAAGCATGTCTTAGGTACGGATTCAATTGATCTTGTAACTCACTTCAGGCATGTCAGTGAAGGTGAGAAGTTCAATAAGTATGTTGCTACGGTTTGCAAGAAGAATGACTGCCTTGATGAAGCCAAACACTACAAAATCGATTTAAAAGCATGGAACGTACTTAACAGTTTGTTTGGGCAATTCAATGGCCTAGAAGATGAACTAGAGAAGAAGGACTTATGGAAGGTGATAAGAAGCAAAAATGCTGGCTATCTTAATAGGATGCCTTATGGCATTGGAAGCCAGAACAAAGTAACCTTCTACCGTGGCGGATGGGCTGAGAGATACAGGTTTCGTACAGGCAAAGAATCAAACCTTGGTAAGTACGCATTTGATTACCTGCTCTTCATGTATCGAAATAAGTACAGAGCACAAGATAAACCGGCGTCATTTGCGGCAACCCTTTCAGGAGACGATTTATCAAAGGTTCTGATGATGCATGCGACTTCTGGAAATATCCCCCTATGTGATCCCGAATATGCAGGTTTGGGCGAGAGAGAAAATCAGATGTGTGCGAACAGATTTCTTTCCAAGGTTAACAATGACTGGGGCTACATTGTTGCATTGTGTGATAGACAACGCGCCACCCCCGAAATCGTTAGGCAACTTTATCTATTCAACGAACACATTCCAGGAAACTTTTTTCCAGCATTCTTTTCAGACTCCGCTCATTTTATGTCTGAAGCTCCACATCATTTGCGGGACACTGCTTTTCTACATTCCGTAAAGCCGTATTATGAAAATGACAAAGAGTTAGCCACTTCTTTGCTTCGCTTTGCAAACACAACTGACGACGATGAGTTTTCGGAATTTTCATTAGCTCGCTTGGCGTCAGCAAATATCTATCAGAACCTATCTGATGACTTGAAGGTTGACACTGACCTAATACGGCGTGTTGGAGCTGGAGCTATCAGATACCTTCCAACGAAGTACCTCAAAGATCGTGATTTCCTTTTGGAAGTGCTGAAGCTTTGGCCTAAATCCTATACCCCTGATTTAAAGGCGATTCTCAAATATGCCCATGTAAGTCTTGTTCGTAACCCATCCTTTTTAAAGCAGTGTTTCATGAATAAGATTGAGGGTTTGGGGGTAGATTTCTATGTGAATGAAAAAGATGAGAAGCGACTTACTTTGGATTTCATCGGTGAAATCAGGCTTCAGATGGATGTAGACGATGCATTTGATGATGATATATTAAGAATCAACCTTTCCATTCTCGACAAAGTAGTCGAAAGACGAAGTTTGAGGGATAGGCTTGAAGCCAACCTTCACCTTAAGATTGAGACTTCTACTCAGAGAAAGACAAAAATATAAGCCACCTACGGGTGGTATTTTGTTGCCCAGAGATATTGCAAATCACAATATATCTGCTACCTTAAATACATAACAACGATAAGAGGTATGTATGGCAACTAGAAGCAAATTGAGGAAGTTAGCAGATGATTTAAAAAGCCCACCAATCATTTTTGATGCCGTGAAGACTGCTGACTCAGAGAAAAAGGAATCATCTACCAGAGAGCTTATCAACCGACATTTCAAGGCTGACCAAACGAAACCTGATGATGCTGCTTGGATTGAAGGCATTGAGACTGGAAGCGATGATGTTGAAGTAACACGTACTGGTGAGTTTGTTGATGAAGATGAACCCAGCGATTCAGTTGAAGGTGTCGTTTGGTTTGACAGGGATGCACTTAGAAGAGCTTTGTCCAAGGTCAAGGATGAGACTCACAGGAGCTTCATCAGCAAGATATTGGCAACGAAGGAAGACAGGCCTGCTCTGGCTGTCGATGATGAAAAGGTCTTTGATGAGCTACAAGCTCAGTTCCCCAACTTCACTGATGTCATCAACTTCTACAAGGCGCAGTTGAGGCTATGTGCCATCACCGGCAGGACAAGAATCAGCCCTGTGTTGTTGCTCGGGCCACCTGGCGTAGGCAAGACCCTTTTCAGCAGGAAGCTGGCTGAGGCTTTAAAGACTGGATTCACCTTCATAGACATGGCTTCTGCCTCGTCCTCTTGGGTGCTAAGTGGTCTACATGCGACTTGGCACGGTGCGAAGTGCGGGAAGATTTTGGATGCCATGCTCTACAGCCCTACAGCCAGTCCCATCGTTGTGTTGGATGAGCTTGAGAAGCCTGTGGGTGCTGAGCGAGATCCGAAGAATGCTCTGTATCAATTGCTTGAGGAAAGCAGTGCCCGTGCCTTCGTGGATGAGTTCCTAGACCATCCGGTCAACTTGTCTTCCATCCTCTATGTGGCTTGTGCCAATGGATTGGATGGAATCTCAGAGCCACTGCTTACGAGATTTAAAATTTTTGATATTGCGGCTCCATCGGTTGAGGAGCAAGCGGCAATCATTCAGAAGATGTATGTGGATGAGGTTCAAGGCTCAAGTCTGTTTGAGACAAAGCTTGATTCATCATTGATTGATAGCTTGATAAGCGACTCATTGCGAGTAGCCAAACAGAAGATTTCTGATGCTGTGGGTATGTCGTTGCTGGAGCACACCCAAGATGAAATCAAAGCATTGAGGGCTTCATCGTCTTCTGCGATAAGCCTTAAACTTAGACACTTCAAGACTCATCACAAGAAGACAACTGCGAAGCTCGGTTTCTAAATCAGATATTTTTGAAGAAAGCCAAGAAGCTCTACCGACACTGTGCCCCAACTATAACCTCCTTTATCGTCCCATGACTTGGTGCCTATCATGTGACCATTAGTGGTCAGCTCGTTCATCAGCTCATCGTGTGGATATACATACCATGAGCCTTTGTAGTTGAAGGCGATATGAATATCTTTGCCACAATACTTTTTCTCAAAAGACAGTCGGCCCTTCAATTGCACTTTTAAGAACCTGTTGCCGTCAATGTGGCAAGCAATGAAGTCGGCGCCGTGCCAATCGTCAGAGAGCCTAAGGCAGTTATAGCCATAGTCGGCCAAGTGTGCAGAAATCTTTTGAAAATTGAAGTTCTCTTGCTGTCTGGAATTCAATTTTGAGTAGATGACCTTCTTAAAGGTGACTGGACCCTCATCTTGCGTATCTGCCAATGCAACCTCCGCACATCCATTCACCATCGTCATAAATGCCCCCTGTCATATCTGTGTTTTGGTGGCACCAGCCACATACTGAATAAATGGCGTAGTCCTCTTCTGCATCTCGAGAACGATCCTCAAATCCTGGCTGGAGTGACGGCAGGAGCTTTTTGTCTGGCGGACTGGCAAAGCATCCGCAGTTGGTGCACCACTGACCCCCGTGGTGCTCAATCGTGCTGGCCTTGTGGCATCGTTTGCAGACGATCACCTCTATGGCTGGAACGGCTTCAACTGAAGCAACTTGGATGACGACAGGCACCAATTCATCAAGGCTATTGATCCGCCTGCACTGCATACCGTTTTTGTTCAGATGGTTCAGCAGTGGGTCAAAGCCCTTGTCCTTGGACAGGACGATGCACAGGGTGTCGGGTGCTGTCTCAATAGTCCGGCCAAGCTGAAAGGCGATGTGGAAGTCCAAGGCGTTCTTGCCGGTGCCTTCAATCTTTTGAAAATCAACACGGGTGAACCTGTGAGCCGTTTCCTTCTTTCGTGAAGCCTTCGGCGGGTTCTGGTTGGCGCCCACATAAATGATTGCTCGGTAGCTCTCATCAAGTCGTGAGAGGTCGACCTTATGAACATTCTCAAGGTCAACGAGGAGGAGCGATTTGGTCAAGCCTTGCTTTCCGCAAGTTCTGGCTGAAGGACATGCAGCGGCGACAAGAATTTATTCAGTTCGTCTTGCTGCTCAAGCAGGAATGGTGCATCTTTGACCTTGGAATGAAGATTGAGCAATCGCTTCTCTGCACGGTTCAAGATTGTGTCGTAAAGCATTGGGAAGATGGTGACTTCATCGCCTTTGGATGTCGGCTCACTCTCGCCGTCTTCTATGGCATCACCCAGCACAAAGCAATCAACCTTTGAGTGCTTCTTGAGGTAGCCTTTACCGCGAAGCTCCTTCACATATTTCCAAACTTGGTCTTGCTCTTTTCCCCCGAGGCTGAGCCCTGTGGTCTTCAAGTCAATGATCACAAGGTGGTCGACGCCGTCTTCGTCATGCTGGGAGTTGTACGAGGGTCTTGCATAGAACCCAATGCTGCTATCTGGCAATGCAACGAAGTCAGGTCTGTTCCTGGTGCCCTTGCCTTTTTTATCACCGAATATTTGTTTGATGACCTGCGTCATGCCACGGTTGGATGTGAATTCTATGGACTCAAACTGCGCACCAAACATCCATAAGCCGCGTTCAAAAAGTGGCTGAAGTTCATGTACTTCATCAATGCCTACCACTTTGAGCTTGATACGAAGTTCACCAATGAGCTTGAGGCGGGTCTGGATCTCATCCAGTGCTAGCTTTGCCATGCCGATTGACCAATCACTGAGAATGGCATGCAGCGCATCCAGATCGTCTGGTTTCTGATCATGAAGAAGCTCAAGCAACCCAAACTGAGATTTACTTTTCTCTAGATTGGTCAGCAAGGCTCCAAGCTGAACGATCTCGGATTCGCCAAATGATGGCAGCTTGTCCACCACTTGATTAACGAAGGTCTGCACACGCTCTTTGGAGAGCAACGAAAGTCCATTGATAGAGTTACCAAGCTTTGTGAGCACATTGGATTTAAGTGCTGTCTTGCTGGCTTCGCCAGTGTCAGAAATAATTTGGCGAATGCGATCTTGCACTCTTGTGCGTGTTTCGGTCCATGCCGCATTCTCATCATTGAAGCTGTTCCAATCGCTAGCGACAGCACCTTTTTGATTGAGATAGTCGGCCTGCACAATGAAGATGAACCTCTTCGCTTCTGAGGTTCGGCCGTCCAAGATTCTCTCGTAGTCACTGCCTGACCATTTGCACTGGCCTACGGCACGGTTCTGAACCCACCATGCAATGCCATGCTGCTTGGTCGTCTTGTTTGGCTTCTTGCTATCAATATGAAGAATTTTGACGGTGCCATATCCCGGTATCTCAAGGTCTTCTTGGGACAGGAGTTCGGGGATGTCGTTAAAAGTAATGGCCTTGCCGTTGATGGATACCTTGAAGGCAGGATTGAATAGGAACCTGCTCCCAATCAGCTCTCGGGCTTGCTCTTCGGTGAACAAGTGGGAACGAATATCTCCGGTGCCCACGATTTCAGTGCCGTGGCCGTCCTGCTTCTCGGCTTCATAGGAGATGTCCTTGATGACCAGTGGGCGAGTGCTGGAGGTGCTGACTTCACATTCAAACCGCTGTCCGTCTCTCGTGGAAGCAGTGGTGTACTTGCTGGCGAAACAGAATGAGGCGAACCGTCCCTTGCCATTTTTTCCGAAGACTGCACGGGGCGAACCCTCTACACCTGGTGGAGGTTCTGACAGTGCGCCTTCGGCGCCGATCTTGTCATAGGACATCGTTCGCCAAATGCCTTGGAACATCCCCAAGGTCATGCCTTTGCCGTTGTCCTTAATCTTGAACTGCTTGCCCTGTGATGTGTCGGGCCAAGTTATCTGGACATCGGTGGCATAAGCATCCCAGCAGTTGGCGACAAGCTCCACGATGGCGGTAGCAGGGTCAGTGATGATGGAGCCAGCATGGGCTTCCAAGAAACGCGGGTCGTAAAGAAGATCTTCTTGTTCCATCATCTTGTCTTTCTTAATCTCGTTCTACGACTTGCTCAGTGTCGCCGTCATAGCGGTAGTGCACGATTTCGCCATTTATAAGGAGCTGGATTGCAAGCTCTATGCAGTCAATCGGTGCTATGAACCATTCTCTGGGAACATGCAGCTTGCCCATGCTGTCTGTCACTTTGAGGTCTAGGCAATATTTACCAAAAAAAGTGTGCAGCAGATTTTCAAACTTCTGCGGGTTTAGGTTGTAGCACTGAAAGACAGACACGATCTTGACCGGCGCCATCAAGTAGGTTGGCTCCTTTGCCGCGTTCTTGATTCGGTCTTCAACGGTGGTTGTGGAGAAGCCGATCTTGAAGAGGTTCGTGATGGCTTTGACTTCAGGGAGCTGGCTTACTGATTTCAGTACATAGACAAAACCAGTGGACAGGTCATCTGGTTTAATCAGCTCCAGCTCTTCCAAAGCCTTCTCATGGTTGTCAAGAATGCGCCTGCCCGATGGGTCCTTATAGAGTTCTGTCGCCAGTGAGCGAAGCAACATGTTGGACTCAGTGCCATTGTCAAAAATAATACGAAGGCGAGCATTCACCTTTTTATTTTTAACTTCTTTCTCACCGACTTCGGCAATGAAACACACGATGCCATGCAGCACGAAGAAGTGACCTGGCTTGATTTGTTGTTCACCCGTGAAAGCACGCATCTCACGAATGCCAGCTTTGAGTTCTCGGTGGCACAGGTCAAAAAGCGGCTCAAACTGAGGGAAGTCCATGCAAGGCTTGCGAGATGCAATCTTGTCGGGCATCTTCATGGTGGCTGGCACATGCTTCAAGGTGAAGATGCTTTCCTCACCCGGACCCAGTAAACCCAGCTCGTCATCGTCGTAGATGTCGTCCACCGTCTCCACAACTTTTTTCAGGAGCTGGTGGGTGTCTATGGCACGAAGTGAATCTGACTTGAGCTTGCTGGAGCGAATGCTTGCCAAACGGCTGTTGAGCTTGAATTCATGCATGTCTGCATGGTTGGGCTCAGGCTCCTTGCCGTGCTTGGCTACAAAGGCTTCTATCTCCTTGAACGAAGCGACAAGGCGATGGTCTGCCGTCATCGCAGGGGTGGCGAGTGGCTTCACCTTGAGCAAGTCAAGGTCATCATCCTCCACGAGCTTGAGCAAGTCTTCCTTCTTCATACGCCCTGCTGTCTTCGCTGGTTGCGGATGTAGATGAGGGCTTGCCCCATGCGAGCTTCCAGAGCATCGTTGGACTGCGGGTCTGGTGGGTTGCCATGAATCTTGGTGAACTCTTTGACCTTCGGCCAAAGCAACACAGCTTCCTCAGGTGTCATGACGATCCGAGTAGCTTCAATAGCCTCTTGGATGGTCTTCAGGACATTGGCAGTCACTGACTTGGACAGGATTTCAAAAGCCGACTGGAAAGGATTGATCCGGTCAATCAGGTCAATGTGCAAGTCGTCAATATTTACGAACTTGCCAGCCATTTTGATGAATCTGCGATCCCCGTCTTCCTTAAACTCGCCACTCTTCAAAACTGAGTCGGCCACGATGTGCTGGCGAACACTTTCAATCTCGTCATCCGTGAGGTCTGGATAGCGAAGCTTGATAATTTTCGGTATGAGAACCTTGTTTATGACTTCAGGATCAACATTTCCTGGAATCGCCTTGAGCATCGTGTCATCTTGAAGAATGACAGCTTTCATGTCGTTCAGGTCTTGCTCAATGATGTCCTTGAGCTTCTTGCTGGAAGGCTCCTTGAAGCCTCCAATTTTTACTTCGCCCGGTCCAGCCTTGTCATCATCATTGAGCTTGGTCTTGAACTTGAAGTTCGGCGCAAGAACCTGCTCCATCAGGAGGGAACAAGTAATCGCCTTGAGCATATTGTTGACAGCCAGCTTGACCAAATCATCATGAGCATCTGGTTGAGCTATCAGATTGGTGAACTGGGCATGGGACTTGTTCGGACTATCGCGGGTGCATCGGCCAATGATCTGAATAATTTCGGTGAGGGACCCACGATAGCCCACGGTTAATGCGTGTTCACAGAATGACCAGTCAAAGCCTTCCTTCGCCATACCTAATGCAATGATGAGATCTAGCTCTTCAGGGGTCTTAATGGTGCGGAGAAAGTTGACTACCTTATCTCTGGCTCGTGGTTCGTCGTAGACCAAATCAGCAACCCGAATGATCTTGCCATCTGTGTGCCTTCTGACATTGATAACCCCTGTCTCAGAATCTTGAGATTGGACGATACCTATGATGTCCAGAATACTTCCGACCTCGTCGCCTTTTTCCTTGGTGGATTCACCTGAACGAACATGGGGAATGTGAAGGATGGTCTTCTTGTCGGTGTCCAACACATCGGCAATCGCACTGAGGTATTTCTTTTGGTAGAAGTGATACCCAATGCCCAATGACTTCATGTAGGTGTAGCCGTTCAACTGCTCGTAATAGTTATAGGTCACTTTCACGAACTTGGCTTCATCTTCAGGCAACAACACCGGCACGCTGTCGCCACGGAAATATGAGCCAGTCATGGCAACGATGTGCACCTTGGACTTCTGCATAACACTCCGAAGCAAGAACCCAAGCTTGCTATCGGCGTCTGCTGAGACATGGTGGAACTCGTCAATGGCAAGTACGCAGTTATCTAATGCTTCCTCTTCAATCGCTTCAAAAGCAAATCTGAGGGTGGCATGGGTGCAGATCAGGATGTCGCTGTCATCCTTGAGAAAATTCTTGAAGGCTGTGACCTTGCTGGAGTCACCACCTGGTGTGCACAGATTGTTCTCAGGCTTCACTACCCAGTCTGTGAAGAAGCCATGCTGGGAAAGAGGGGTAGATGCAAATGATGAGCCAATAGAGCGCTCAGGCACGGCAATGATGGCCTTCTTGACGCCTTGCTTGTGGATCTTGTCCAAGGCCAGGAACATAAGAGCGCGGCTCTTGCCTGAAGCTGGGGGAGCCTTCAGCAATAGGTACTGCTCATTGCGTGCTTCGTAGGCACGTGCCTGCATCTCACGCATGCCCATATCGTTGAGCTTCGTGCTTTCACCTGTCTGGTGATATTGGACTTCAACAAGATTAGGCATGGATGGTCCCTTTGGTCATTTTTGTGTAGAGCTTGAAGATCGCAGTAAGCCTGTCTTCATCGGTGACATCACCAGTCAATCCATAAGCTGACTCAACAACCGAGTCCAGCTCAAGGTGGGCATCCAGCAACTCTGGGGGCATTAGATCGGGGTCGTACAATTTCGCCAAGGTCATTTCGCTGTATGACTCGCGCACGGTCAGAATCTTGCCTACAGCAACCGTGAGCTTCTTTTTAATGCTGTCATTGAGGACTGGCACAGGAAAATTGTTGTACAACAATGCGGAAGAATATCTATAGTCGTTCTTAAGTTTGCCGCCAACTGCTTCAATCCAAATCATGTGAAATCTTGAGGCGAGCAATCCAAAAACTATTGGAGTTGCATTAGGAACCACGTAAATTTGGTTTGATGCAACGACTTCTGATTGCAAGAACTCAATCGGCAAGTACTTTCTTCTTTCGGAAGAAACAGTTGGCACTGCCAGATAATTTTGAGTAGGCTGCCTGATCTCGGCAAAGAGATGTGAGGTTGCTGCAAGCTTTTTCGTCGTTGCACGGTCACTGTTGCTGCGCCAAGTTTTAACTTTCTCGTAGCGCATACGAATAGGGCGGCACTTTAGCGCTTCTTCCAGATTATCCTTAAGCCACAGACAATACCTTTCCTCACCATGCAGCAATTCTCTGGCTCCGATAAACGGACGAAGGAACTTGGAAGCGGTGGGACATTCCTGTCGTATTGCCGATGCTTCGTTGGCTGTGAGTGTGTAGTTGCCATCATCTAAGGCGAAGCTTCCATAGTTGATGGGTGGCAAAGCTGATAGGCCCGTTTTTCTAGGGTAGATGAACAGGTTTTCCGCATCGGCAAGATAAGCATTGATGTTCTTTGCTTTCTTGCGCAGGCCGTCATCAAAGATGAACTTATCTTCTTGTGAAACATGCCGAAGGCCGACGATTACACAAATAACTGCTGCGTTCTTCTTTGCACTGTTTTCCCACTTAAATGAGAGATGGCAGAAGAAAATCTCAAGACCTTTCCCGAACAGTAGAGGCCACAAGATCGCCACCTGTACCCCTTGTGTCAGGGAGTTGGTTGATACAAATGCAAAGCGAACATTTGTTTTCTCGGCGTATTCAGCCGCTTTAAGGAACCACACTGCGATGTAGTCTAAGTCCCCACTACCTTGAATCTTTGAAAAGCTCAGCTCCACATCTGTTTTCTGCTCGGATGATTGTTGCCGTGCTCCGAGGTAAGGAGGGTTGCCAAGAACGTAGATTTCCTCATCGTTGTGGGCAGGGCATACACTTTGCCAAGGCGTGCGTGCTGCATTCCCGCATTTGACATTTCCACTCGGTTTCAGTGGCAGAGTGGGTGAGGTGGTCTTAAAGCGGGCATAGAAGATCACATTCATCTGATGCTCTGCTAACCACAGGGCCAGCGTCGCAATCTCAGATGCGAAGTCATCAAGTTCAATGCCGTAAAACTGGCTCAGTCTGATTCCGCTCAACGAGAAGGAATGCTGTTGATTTAATGCTGCCAACGCCTCAAGAATCTCCATTTCCAGCTTGCGCAGCTCCTTGTAGGTAATAATCAAGAAATTGCCAGAACCGCAAGCTGGGTCAAATATCTTGATTTTTGTGAGCCGTGAAAGCAACTCCTCCAGCTTTTTTGCATTACCTCTGTGTGAGTCTAGGTCTTCATGCAGAGCATCTAAAAATAGCGGGCCAGCTACTTTCATGATGTTCTGGTATGAGGTGTAGTGCATCCCCATATTGCCCCGTTGCTCAACATCAACCACGGCCTGGAACATAGAGCCGAAGATGTCAGGATTGATCTCTGACCAATCCAAGTCCAAGCCGCAACGAATCAGGAGTTCGCGGCTGCGCTTGTTGAAGGCTGGGACAGGGACATGTTTCTCAAACAAGCCACCATTCACATATGGGAATTTCTCGTAGTAGCTTGGTGTGCCGTCACGGCTTTCCTCATCAAGAACCTTGAAGAGCCCTTGAAGGTATTCAGCAAGGTCGCTACCGTCTGCACTGGTGTGAGACTCAATGCTCTTGCTGAATAGCTTCGCTTCAAAGATCGTGGTGTCTTCTGCAAAGTAGCAGAACAACAAGCGAGACAAGAAAACGTTGAGGCTGTGGCGCTGCTCATCGTTCTGAACTGGATTTTGCTCAAGGATCAGGTCATAAAGCTTTGCCATCTTCTCGGCGGCTTTGACATCGGCAGGGCTGTCTTGAGTCTGCTTTGACTTCTCCATACCTGCCCATGGCAGGAAGAAATCAAACTTGCTTGCTAGCTCTACGAATGCAATATCCAAAGACTCTTCAGTCTTTGTGTCGTATGCATAGAATTTGTCAAAGTTCGTAGCAATGATGAATCTGGGTTTGTGCTTCTTGACTTGATCAGCCTGCTTCATCTGTTCCAAGATTTGGGCAGGCTGATGAATGCCACTGTGAGTGAAGTACACATTGCTCTTCCAAAGAACATAGTCCTTATCCTTGGAAATGTTGTACTCGCCAGCCTGCAACCTGGTCACTGAAGCCTTGGGTTTGCCATAGGCAGTCAGCAAGTCATAGATGAAGGTTTCTGGTTTGGCGTGAAGAAGAAGGTTGCGAACGCCTTCAGCAATTTGAGCAATGTGCATATTTTTTTAATGTTGACCACTGTTTTCAGACTTGGTGAGCTAGCAAGTCTGATTAATGTCTCTAACGGATTGAATCGCTAAAAATTTCACCCGAAGTCAATGGCTCGCCTTCATATACAGGATGAAACTGAGTGCGCCACGGAGAGCCATCGGGGAATAAGGTGATGTCAATGTCTTCTTCAAGCTTGACCAAACTATCGCGATCATTGAAGTCAATCTCAACGTCAAGGCCGTTTTCTTCATCAACTTGTAGATCGGCAGTCAGCCTTGACCCATCTACCTTAATGTCCTTTGGGTTTAAGTCATAAGGGGCAATGAACCATTTAAAGTATTCTTCAATCGAGTCAATGATGCGGATGTCTGCACCTAGACCTCTACGCATTTCCCCAATGTAGACACAGATATATGCTTGAATCTTTCTTGGCTCCTCTGATTCAAGTTCATCGTCTTCTTCATAAGACTCTATCTGATCATCTAGAACTTGATACAGCTTCGCCAAATCAGGATTGACATCATCTGCCTTACTTAGGCCATTTAGAAAGTTGTTGAAAGCCCTCAAGCCCTTGATGGCGGTCGGATCGTTGCGACAAGTATTGCCAAAAAGCCTGACCGCACGTGTGCCTTCCTCTAACTTGTCGGAAGTGCTAAGCAAGCCATCTTCATAAAGCTGGATGATTAAATGTGCAGTTTCTTGAAAGATTGGCTTTATCCTGTCTTTGCTAAGTTCAGCATGAATTGCTGGATAATCTTTCTTGGCTGTTTCAAGGAAATCGTCAATGGTTTTTATATTTGACTTCGTTGTCATCTGTCGCCTTTCTTCTTCAATGTTGATTCAAGTTTTTGAGCCAAGCTCATGCTGTTGTGAATATTGATGAGCGGACCGTCCTCATCATCTTCTTCTGCATAGTCCAAAGCTGACATTGTTTGATTGTCCAGCTTCTCAAGATCCAAGCCTTCATCCAGCAAGGCTGTCACGAACTCTTTGTAGTGCTGGGGATGGTCAAAACACCATTGATTCAGTCCGAGGACATGAGCCAGACTGTAGCCACTGAGATTGTTGGCAGTGTTGATGTTCATGCCATTCTTTAAAAGCAGGTGGATGGCTTGGATGAAAGGCTGATGATTTTGGAGCTTGCCAAAGATTGTTTGATGGTAGAACCAGTAGGCAACATCAAACGTTTTGGCTTTGTCCTTGAGCAACTCGCTGGCTCTGGGCAAGTCTTTTATGAGGCATTCTGAAAGCTCTGCCATGTCCTCCATGGCGTTGCCCATGTTGACGATTCTGAAACTCGTGGGGGTGGCTTCAGGATCGCCCTCCTCGTGCTTGATTGCAGCCTCAAGGGAGAGCTTCAAACCATCTGGATAGGTGAACACTGGGAAAGCTGTGGAGCCTTCTAAAAAGTAGCTTCTCAGGCCTTTAACCGATGCCTCTGAAGTGTTGGTTACCGTTCTTTTCTTCAGCCATTCACGAACATGGCCGACTTGGTAGCGAACATTCTTAGGATTGCTCAAGTACTGTGGACCTGAGCCTTTGCTTCGCCAAGATTTCACCGTGGGGACGGCTTCACCAATCCAGTCAGCAAGGGTCTTTTCATCTATGTACCGCTGGTCATCCCACTGGCTATAGTTCTGTTCCTTGGCAGGCTTAGCAGAGGGCTGTTTTGCTGCTTCAACGATAGCCAGTAGTTGGCCTGCGCTCAGTAGTGCATCAGGCGGCAGTGCCTTGAGAATTTCTGCAAGAGAAGTCATCCCTCATTGTGAATGGACAACCCGCTTTTTCGCTGACAAATGCTTACTTTTGGTGCGACAAGGGAACGAAAAAAAGCCGCTGCAAGTATCACCTTACAACGGCTTTTTAGAGGTTGGTAGGCCCCCCGTGAGTCGAACACGGCACCAACAAATTATGAGTTTGCTGCTCTAACCAAGCATGAGCTAGGGGCCCAGATTTTCAATTATCCCACTGCGTCAGGGGGAACCATGCCAGTCATCGGGTGCGTTGCCTATATGTAGCCTAGGCTTTTTGTCGCTTTTTCCAGATGCTGTAAGTTGTTGATTTTGCTCGATAAAACTTAACAGGGCTGGGGATTATGAGTCCGCTGCTCTAACCAGCTGAGCTAACGGCCCACGCAGGAGCGATTCTAGTGGGCGGCTTCCCTGCCCCTATTTGCGGTGGCTCAGCGCGTTGGTCACGAGCTTCGACGTGATGTCGACGATCTGGATCATCCGGTCGTAAGGCATGCGCGTCGGCCCGATGACGCCCAGCGTTCCCACCACCTCGCCATCGACCTCGTAGTTCGCGCTGACGATCGAGAGATCGTCGAAGGGCACAACCTGGCTTTCCCCACCAATGAAGATGCGCACGCCTTCGGCCTTGCTCGAGACGTCGAGCAGGCGAAGCAACTGCGCTTTCTGCTCGAAGAGCTCGAAGGCCCGGCGCAGGTGGCTCATGTCGCCGGAGAAATCGGTGACCGACAGCAGGTTGCGCTCGCCCGCGATCACCACTTCTTCCTGCGCCTCCGTCAGCACCTCTGAACTGACCTGCACCGCCGCCTGCATCAGAGCGCCAATCTCTCCGCGCAGCTGCTCCATCTCGGATTGCAGCCGGTCGCGCACCTGTTCGATCGACAGGCCGGCGAAATGCGCATTGATGTAGTTCGAGGCTTCGACCAGCTGCGACTGCGAGTAGTCGACCTCGGGAAAGATTACGCGGTTCTGCACGTCGCCATCGGGCGAGACGATGATCACCAGCAGGCGGCGATCGGACAACCGCAGGAACTCGATCTGCCGGAACACCGAGGCGCGCCGCGGCGCCATCACCACGCCGACGAACTGCGACAGGTTCGAGAGCAAATGGGCCGCATTGGCGATCACCTTCTGCGGCTGGTCGGGCGGCAGGCTGGGCGCCGCGAACTGCTCGCGCTGCGCAGTCAGCATGGTGTCGACGAACAGGCGATAGCCTCGCGCCGTGGGAATGCGGCCCGCCGAGGTGTGAGGACTGGCAATGAGCCCGAGCCCCTCCAGGTCGGACATGACATTGCGAATGGTCGCAGGCGAGAGCTCAAGCCCCGAAGCCCGGGAGAGCGTACGGGAGCCCACCGGTTGCCCTTCGGCGATGTAGCGCTCGACCAGTGTCTTGAGCAGCAACTTGGCGCGGTCGTCCAGCATTGAAAGATTTTAGTGTTGTAATTTACCGATGACATCCAGCTTCCGGCGCGTTGCATTGATCGGCAAGTACCAGGCTTCTGGCGCGCGAGCGCCGGCCGGCGCTCTGGACGAGATCATGGAAGGCATCGGCGCCTTTCTCGAATCCCAGGGCTGCGAGGTCTTCGTAGAGCAGCCGGACGAGGGCGAGACGGCGCAGACCCGCTATGCCGGCCTGTCGGTCGAGGAGATCGGCCGGCAATGCGATCTGGGCCTGGTGGTGGGCGGCGACGGCACGATGCTCGGCATCGGGCGCCAACTCGCATGCTACGGCCTGCCGCTGATCGGCATCAACCGCGGGCGGCTGGGCTTCATTACCGACATCGCGCTGAACGACTACCAGACCGTGCTGATCCCGATGCTGGCCGGCGACTACGAGGAAGACCACCGCAGCCTCATGCAGGCGAATGTGGTGCGCAAAGGGCTCTCGGTGTTCAATGCGCTCGCCATGAACGACGTGGTCGTCAACCGCGGCGCCACCTCGGGCATGGTGGAGCTCCGGGTTTCGGTCGGCCATCACTTTGTCGCCAACCATCGCGCCGACGGCATCATCATCGCGTCGCCCACCGGGTCCACCGCGTACGCGCTGTCTGCCGGAGGCCCGTTGCTGCATCCGGCCGTGCCGGGCTGGGTGATGGTGCCGATCGCTCCGCACTCGCTCTCCAACCGCCCGATCCTGCTGCCGGACGCGGACGAGGTCTCGATCGAGCTGGTCGGCGGGCGCGACGCGAGTGCCAATTTCGACATGCAGTCGCTGGCGACCATGGCCATCGGCGACCAGATCGTGGTCCGGCGCTCCGAGTACCGCGTGCGCTTCCTGCACCCCCGAGGCTGGAGCTATTTCGACACGCTGCGCAAGAAACTGCATTGGAACGAAGGAGGTTCCTGATCCATGAGCCGCACGGCCGCCCCGAAGGCGAATAGCACCGTAGCCGAAGGCGAAGGCACTTTGGTGAGCCCGCACGCTCGACCGGGTCGTCGCCCCTCGCAGGCGCGCCCTGCGCCCTCCGGCATTCCGAGCGGGCATTGACATGGCACTGCGACGCATCGCCTTGCGCGATTTCGTGATCGTGCGTGCACTCGAACTCGACTTGGCCGCCGGCTTCACCGTGCTGACCGGCGAGACCGGCGCCGGCAAGTCGATCCTGATCGACGCGCTGCAATTGGCACTCGGCAATCGTGCGGACGCCGGCGCAGTGCGCGAGGGCGCGGAACGCCTCGACGTCAGCGCCGAGTTCGATGCCGAGCCTACCCTCGCCGCTTGGCTGGACGAAGGCGGCTTCGAGGCCGGCGAGGCACTGCTGCTGCGCCGGACGGTCGATCTCCAAGGCCGCAGCCGCGGGTGGATCAACGGCAGCCCGGCCACCGCCACGCAGTTGCGCGAACTCGGCGACCGGCTGCTCGACATCCACGGCCAGCACGCCTGGCAGAGCCTGACACGTCCCGATGCCGTGCGCGGGTTGCTCGACGCCTATGCCGGCGCCGAAGATGCGGTTGCCGTCCTCGCTCAGGCCTGGCAAGGATGGCGCCACGCCATTGCGGCGTTGGACAAGGCACGCTCGGCCCAGGATTCGCTGCAGCGCGAGCGCGAACGCCTCCAGTGGCAGGTGGGCGAAGTCATGAAGCTCGCGCCGGGTGCCGATGAGTGGGAAGAACTCTCGGCCAGCCATACCCGCATCTCCAACGCGCAGGCGCTTATCGACGCCGCCGAAGGCGCCTGTGGCGCACTGGAAGACGACGAGAGCGGCGCGCTCGCAGCGCTGAGCCGGGCCGTCACGCTTCTGCGGGACTGCGAGCACATCGAGCCCGCCTTCAAGGAATTGGGCGAAGTGCTGGCCTCGAGCGTGGCCCAGGCTTCCGATGCCGCGCATTCCCTGCACGGCTATCTGCGCCAGGCCGACACGGACCCGCAACGGCTCGCCGAGCTGGACGAGCGGATGGGCCTGTGGATGTCGCTCGCCCGCCGCTACAAGCGCACCCCGGCCGAGCTGCCCTCGCTGCTCGCCAGCTGGCAGGCTGAGCTGCAGGCCCTGGACGCCCAAAGCGACCTGGAGGCGCTGGAGCGCGCCGAGCAGGCCGCGCAACAGGCCTACCTGAAAGAGGCCAGGGCCCTGAGCAAGGCACGCAAGCAGGCCGCCCCGCGATTGGCACAGGCGGTGACGCAGGCCATGCAAGGCCTCGGCATGCAGGGTGGACGCTTCGAGGTTTCGCTGGAAACGCTGGCCGAGCCCGCCCGCCACGGACTCGAGGACGTCGCCTTCCTGGTCGCCGGCCATCCGGGCAGCACGCCACGCGCGATCGGCAAGGTGGCCTCCGGCGGCGAGCTCTCGCGCATTGCGCTGGCGATCGCGGTCACTACCAGCCAGCTTGGCGCCGCGCAGACCTTGATATTCGACGAGGTCGACGCCGGCGTCGGTGGCGCCGTGGCCGAGACCGTCGGCCGTCTCATGAAGCAGTTGGGCCGCGATCGCCAGGTGCTGGCGGTGACCCATCTGCCGCAGGTGGCCGCCTGCGCCGATCACCACCTGCTGGTCGCCAAGCAGCAGACGAGCGCGAAGAGCCGGGGCGGTATCCGGACCGAGAGCAGCGTGTCGGTGCTCGACGACGACACCCGCACCCGCGAAATCGCTCGCATGCTGGGCGGCGAGCGCGTGTCGCAGACTTCGCTCGCGCATGCGCGAGAAATGCTGGGCAAGAAGACGCCGGAGGTTTCGGCATGAGCCGCACGGCCGCTCCGACGGCGAATAGCACCGCAGCCGAAGGCGAAGGAACTCCAGTGAGCCTGGAACTGGTGCTGATCACCGGCATGTCCGGCTCGGGCAAGTCCGTCGCCCTGCACGCGCTCGAAGACGCAGGCTACTACTGCGTCGACAACCTGCCGCCCGAGCTCCTCATGCCCTTCATCGCCCTGCAGCGCGAGCAGCAGGCGGGACGCGTGGCAATCGCGATGGATGTTCGCAGCGGCGTCTCGCTGCCGCTGGTGCCGCAGCAGCTCGAGCGGCTACGCAACGAGGGCGTGTCGCTGCGTTCGCTGTTTCTCGACTCGACCACCGATGCGCTGGTGCGCCGTTATTCGGAAACCCGTCGCCGCCATCCCCTGTCGCGCCACGATGGCCGCACGGATGCGCCGGAACAGCAGCGCGTCCTGGTGCAGGCCATCGAGCTTGAACGCGAGTTGCTGGCCGAGCTGCGCGACGGTGCAGACGTGATAGACACCAGCATCATCCGGCCGGCGCAGCTGCAGAGCTACATCAAGGCGCTGATTGCCGCGCCCGAGAGCGCACTCACGCTGGTCTTCGAGTCCTTTGCCTTCAAGCGCGGCGTGCCGCTCGATGCCGACTACGTGTTCGACGTGCGGATGCTTCCCAACCCGCACTACGTGCCCACGCTCCGGCCCTTGACCGGCCGGGACGCGCCCGTGATCGACTGGCTGCGCGAACACGAGGACGTCGCGCGCATGCAGGGCGACATCGAGCAGTTCCTTCATCGCTGGCTCGATGCGTTGGCACGGGACCATCGCAGCTACGTGACCGTGGCGATCGGGTGCACCGGCGGGCAGCACCGCTCGGTGTTCTTGGTGGAACAGCTGGCCCGCGGCTTCAGCACACGCTGGGCCGCCCTCAAGCGGCACCGCGAGCTGGACGCCTTGAGCTAGTCGCCGGTCGCGAGCAGCTTGCGCACCGGTGCCGGCAGGCCGAGCACCGGCCATTCGCCGGCCTCGAACCAGCGTCCCGACCCGGTCGGCGGGCGCTCGGCCGCATACGCCACGGACACCGGATGCAGGTGCAGGTCCTTGTGCGTGAGCACGTGCAGGAAGGCCGGATCGTCCTGCGCGACACAGCGCGCATCGGGCGCGAGCTCGTCCAGCAGCAAGGCGCGGCTCTCATAGACCGGCAGGCAGTAGAGGCCGGCCCAGATCCCACGCGACGGGCGCTTCTCCAGCCACACGCGCCCCTTCGTGTCGAGCGCCTTCAGCATCCACAGGGATTGCGCGCTGCGCCGCAGCTTGCGCGTCTTGATCGGAAAGCGCTCCGGCGCGCCCGCTCGCCGCCCCGCACACAGCTCGCTGGCCGGGCAGATCATGCAGCTGGGCTTGCGCGGCAGGCAGACGGTGGCGCCCAGGTCCATCAGCCCCTGCGTGTAGCCGGCGATGGCTCCCTGCTGGGCGGGCGGCGGCAGCAGTTCCGTCGCCAGGGCCCACAGCGCTTTCTCCTGTGTCGAGGACGCCAGGTCGCCTTCGAAGCCCAGCACCCGCGTCAGCACCCGCTTCACGTTGCCGTCGAGGATCGCCACCCGCTCGCCGAAGCAGAAAGCGGCAATGGCAGCGGCGGTGGAGCGGCCGATGCCTGGCAGCGTCTGCAGCTCGGCCGCCGTCCGCGGGAAAGCGCCGCCGAAGCGCGAGACCACGTCCTGGGCGCACTGGTGCATGTTGCGCGCGCGGCTGTAATAGCCCAGGCCGCTCCACAGGCCCAGCACCTCGTCTTCGCTGCCTGCGGCCAGGGTCTGCACCGTCGGAAAGCGTTCGAGAAAGCGGGCGAAGTAGCCCAGCACGGTCGAGACCTGGGTCTGCTGGAGCATGACCTCCGACAGCCAAACGCGGTACGGGTCGTGGGTGTTCTGCCACGGCAGCTCGCTGCGCCCGTGGCTGCGCTGCCAGGCCACGACGCGCGCGGCAAAGTCCGCCGGCAGCCCCTGGGCCGCCGATTTCCGATCTTCAGGCGGCACTGAGTTCGCTGCGCGCGGCGGCCGAGGAGGGCGCCTCGTTGCTCGTCAGCAGCGCCGTGAACTCGCGCAGGCGCACGTGCAGCTCGGCCAGGCCCACCTCCTGGGCAGCGAGCTCGGTCAGGCGCTCGTCAAGGTTGCCCGCGGCGCTCTGGATGCGCTCGATCGCCTCGATGCGCTTGGTAAAGTTGCGGCGGCGTTCCTTGAGCTGCGCGTCGAGCTGGGCGCCGGCGCCCTTGCTCCAACGCTCCACCTCGGTCATGGCCGCCTCGTTGACCACGCGCAGCCGGCTGGCCAGCGCGCGCACGAGCTTGTCGCAGAAGTCGGGTTGCGCCAGCTTCAACACGTTGCCGATGCCGAGGTAGTGGATGTGGCTGCGCTCGATCTGGCTCAGCTGCTCCTGGAAGCCCGTCAGGTCGGGCTCGGCCGGCGCCTGCAGCGCGAAGCCATGCTCGGCATTGAGCTGGCGGAAGGTGGCGTGCAGCATCGACTGGATCTCGGCGGTGGTCGCCTGCACCTCGCGAAGGTTGTTGCGCAGCGCATCGAAGGTTGCGCCGTACACCTTGCGCACGTTGAACTTGATGCCGGGCCGCTTGAGCGCGGAGGACAGGCGAGCCATGTCGGCCTTGAGCGCAGTGCTGCCCAGCACTGCGTACACCTCGCGCAGCAGCTTGCCCTGCACCGAGCGCAGCGCCAGGATGCGGGTGTTGCTGCCCTCGAACTCGGCCTGCTCCTGCTCGATGCGGGTGCGCATGTGGCGGATGACCGACACGTTCTTGCCGCGCAGGCCCTGCAACTCGAGTGCCTGCTCCGACAGGTCGCGCTGACGCACCTTGAGGATGCGCGCCGCCTCGGCCTGCAAAGCAGAGATGCCGGCGTCCACCGCCAGCCGCAGCATGCGCTCGCGCTTGCCGAGCAGGCCCTCGCCCAGCACGGATTCAAGTGCAGGCAGCCGGCTCGCCTGCAGCAACGGCACGTCGCGGCGGATCTTGGCCTGCAGGCCCTTTTGCGCCGACACCGGAAGCACCTGTGTGAGCGGCACGCCCAGCAGCTCAGCGGCGCCCTTGCGCTGACGCTGGATCTGGGCATCGATCTGGGCCGGCGTGCTCAGCGTGTCCCACATGGTGTCGATCTTGTTGAGCACCACGATGCGGGTCTCGCCCGGATCGCCCTCGGTGATCAGGTGCTCGCGCCAGATGGCGAGGTCGGAACGGGTCACGCCGGTGTCCGCGGCGAGGATGAAGACCACGGCGTGGGCCTGCGGAATCAGGCTCACCGTCAGTTCGGGCTCGGCGCCGATGGCGTTGAGGCCGGGGGTGTCGAGGATCACCAGGCCCTGCTCGAGCAGGGGGTGCGGCATGTTCAGCAGCGCGTGCCGCCAGCGCGGGATCTCGACCTGGCCCTCGCCATCGGGCACGGGATTGTCGTCGGGCGATTCGTCGCTCCAGAAGCCCAGCGAGCGCGCCTCGGCCAGCGGCACGCGCCGGACCTCGGCCACCTTGTTCATGGTCTGCGAGAGCTGTTCGGCGTCCTCGACGTCGATCGGGATCTCGGTCCAGTGCTCGACCTTGTCGCGCCAATGAGCGAGCGAATGCGGCTCCAGCCGGGTTTCGATCGGCAGCAGCCTCAGGCAGGGAGCAAAACCGGCGTCGTAGCCCAATTCGGTGGGGCACATCGTCGTGCGGCCCGCGCTTGCCGGCATGATGCGGCGGCCATACGCAGCAAAGAAGATCGCGTTGATCAGCTCGGACTTGCCGCGCGAGAACTCGGCCACGAAGGCGACCATGACCTTGCTGGTGCGCATCTGCGATTCCAGCTCGCGCAGTCGCTCTGCCACGCTCTGGTCGAGCAGTTCGTTCTCGTCCAGCCAGCGCGCCAGCCATTTGAGGCGGTGCGCAAAGTTGCGTCGCCAGGCACCGTGCTGGTCGAATTGCTGATTGAATGAGCGAGTCAAGGGTGTGTAAGGGTTGCTTACAAATATTAGCACCCACATGGCGCTGGCGTGCCTGTAGTCTGCCGGGCTTTCAGTACTTTTGGCAGTTTGGGCAGAAATATGTGGAGCGCTGGCCCTGCCGCACTTGGCGCACGGGGGTGCCGCAGATTCGGCAGGGCTCGCCGGCGCGACCGTAGACGGTCGCCTCCAGCTGGAAATAGCCGCTCTGCCCGTCGACATTTGAGAAATCGCGCAGTGTGCTGCCGCCACGCTCGACCGCCCGCGCCAGGATCTCCCGCACCGCCGCATGCAGTCGCGCCGCACGCGGACGGCTGATGCGTGAAGCGGACAGGCTCGGACGGATGCCGGCCAGAAACAGCGCCTCGGAGGCGTAGATGTTGCCCACGCCCACCACCACGTCGCCGGCCAGCAGCACCTGCTTGATCGACGCCCTGCGTCGTCGCAGGCCCGCATGGAAACGATCAAGCTCGAAAGACGCTTCCAGGGGTTCCATCCCGAGCCCGCCCAGCAGCTTGATTGCCAGCGGTGTTGCCTCGTCCTCCACGTATACCACCGCGCCGAAGCGCCGCGGATCGTTGAGCCGCAGGGTCCCGCGGCTGGTCACCATGTCGAAATGATCGTGGGCGCCAGGGGCGGGAAGCAGGGTGTCGAAGCGCAGGCTGCCCGACATGCCCAGATGCATCAGGAGCAGGCCAGAGTCCAGGTCGACCAGAAGGTACTTGCCGCGCCTGCGCACGGCGCGCACCGTGCGCCCCACCAGCGTCGAGGGCTCCGCCGCCAGGGCCCAGCGCAGCGGCTTGCCCAAGCGCACGGCTTCGATTCGCGCCCCTGCGATCCGTTCGGCGAAGCCGAGTCGCGTCACTTCAACTTCGGGTAGTTCAGGCATGGAGAAAGGCCGACATGAAAACAAGGCGAGATCGCAGCCCGTGCGGCCATTGCTGGAAAACCTTGGATTATTATGGCTTGATGACCCCATCGCTTCGCCGATCCCGCCTTTCGGCGGCCGCGCTCTTGGCCTTCATCTCGCTGGCCGCGCAGGCGCAGCCCCAAACCCCCGCCCCGGCAGCACCGACCAGCCCCGCCCCCCTCATCGAACCAGCGGCACCGCCCGTGACGACCGCCGCGGCCACGGCCCAGCGCGAGGAGAAGGCGCAAGCCTCGGCGATGACAGCCGAGCTCTTCTATGAAGTGCTGATGGGCGAACTGACGGCGCGCTCGGGCGACCCGGGCTCGGGCTACGCGCTCGTGCTGGACGCCGCGCGCCGTTCGCGCGACGCCAAGCTGTTCCAGCGCGCCGTGGAAATCGCGCTCCAGGCGCGCTCCGGCGATGCCGCGCTCGCCGCGGCACGCGCCTGGAAGGAAAGCCTGCCCCAATCGCGCGAGGCGCGGCGCTTCGAGCTGCAGATCCTGATCGCGCTGAACCGGATCAGCGAGACCGTCGAGCCGTTGAAGACCGAGCTGGCGGCTACTCCGCAGGTGGAGCGGCCCTTCCTGATGGCTGTCATCGCGCGCCACTACGCCCGGGCTGCCGACAAGAAGCTGGCCGTCTCGGTCGTCGAACAGGCGCTGGCCGATGAACTCACGAGCCCAGCCACCGGCGGCGCCGCGTGGACCGCGGTCGGCCGCCTGCGACTGGCGGCCGGCGATGCAGCCGGCGCGCTGGAGGCGGCGCGCAAAGGCCACGAGATCGATCCCTCGGCCGACGGACCGGCAACGCTGGCCCTGGAACTGGTGGACCCTGCCCAGCCTGAGGCCGAGGCGCTGGTCAAGCGCTACCTGGCCGGACCCAAGGTCCTGCCAGAGATGCGCATCGCCTACGCCCGCGTGCTGGTGGAAGGCCGCCGCTACACCGATGCCAGCGCCGAACTCGCCGCACTGACCTCGGCGCGCCCTGAGCTCCCCGAGCCCTGGCTGCTGCTGGGCAGCCTGCAGACCCAGGCACGCCAAGACGCAGCGGCCGAAGCCTCGCTCAAGCGCTACATCGCCATGGCCGACACGCAGGCCGATGCCGAAACGCGCGGCCGCGGCCAGACCCAGGCCTTCCTGCTGCTGGCGCAGCTGGCAGAACGCCGCAAGGACTTCGTGGGCGCCGAGCACTGGCTGTCGCGTATCGACAGCACCGAAGACCTGGCAGCCGCGCAGACACGACGCGCTGCGCTGCTGGCCCGCCAGGGCAAGCTGCCGCAGGCCCGCGAACTGGTCCGTGCCCTGCCCGAGCGCACCGAGGACGACAAGAAGCAGAAGTTCATGGCGGAGGTCCAGCTGCTGCGCGATGCCAAGCAGTACCAGGCCGCATACGACATGCTGGCGCAGGCCAGCTCGGCCAAGCCCGAGGACACGGACCTCATCTACGACAAGGCCATGGTGGCCGAGAAGCTGAACCGCCTCGACGAGATGGAGCGCCTGCTGCGCCGCCTGATCGATCTCAAGCCCGACAACCAGAACGCCTACAACGCACTCGGCTACTCGCTGGCCGATCGCAAGATCCGCCTGGAGGAAGCGCGCACGCTGATCAAGAAGGCCGTTCAGCTCGCGCCCGAAGACCCGTTTATCGCCGACAGCCTCGGCTGGGTCGAGTTCAGGCTCGGCAACACCGACGAAGCCGTGCGCATCCTCGAGTCCGCCTACAAGCGCCGGCCCGACCCGGAGATCGGAGCGCACCTCGGCGAAGTGCTGTGGGTCAAGGGCCAGCGCGATCGCGCCATGTCGATCTGGAAGGAGGCCTTCCTGGTCGACTCGGACAACGAGACGTTGCAGGAGACGCTCAAGCGTCTGCGCGTGAAGCTTTGAAGCGTCGTCTCGTCCTATGCGCTGGTTGGGCCGGCCTGTTGCTGGCCGCAGGCTGTGCCAGCCCCGGAGGCCCGCCGAAGAACACCGATGCCGGACAGGCCTGGAGCGGCAGGCTTTCGCTGCGCGTCGACAGCGAGCCGGTGCAGACCTTCTCGGCACTGTTCGAGCTGCGCGGCGCCCCGCAGACCGGCGAGCTCGTCCTGACGAGTCCGATCGGCAACACGCTGGCGCAACTGCATTGGTCCCCGGGTGAGGCACTGCTGAGGAACGGCAGCGAGACGCGGCGCTTCGACTCGGTAGACGCGCTGATCGAGGCCGCGACCGGCGCGGTCATTCCGGTGGGCGCGCTGTTCGGCTGGCTGGCTGGGCGCGACGACCGGGTGCCTGGCTGGCGGCCGGACCTGTCCCAGATCGGCGCCGGCCGCCTGCAGGCTACGCGCGAGTCGCCGCAGCCGCGAGCGGACCTGCGCATCGTCTTCGAACGCGCATGAAGGCGCTCTACGACCTTCCGGCGCCGGCCAAGCTCAACCTTTTTTTGCACATCACCGGCCGGCGCGCGGACGGTTACCACCTGCTGCAGTCAGTGTTCATGCTGATCGACTGGTGCGACACCCTGCACGTGGAGAAGCGCAGCGACGGCCGCCTGACGCGGGAGGACCTCACGATGCCGCTGCCGGAAGATGACCTGGTGCTGCGCGCCGCCAAAGCGCTCCAGGCTTTTGCCGGAACGGCGGAGGGCGCCCACATCGGCATCGCCAAGCGGGTGCCGGCGCAGGCCGGCATGGGAGGCGGCTCCTCGGACGCAGCCACCTGCCTGCTGGCGCTCAATCGCCTTTGGCGCCTGGATCTGCCGTTGTCGAAACTCGAACAGATCGGCCTCGCCCTCGGGGCCGACGTGCCCTTCTTCCTGCGCGGGCGCAACGCGTGGGTCGAAGGCATCGGGGAGCAGATCACGCCGATCGACCTGTCGCCGGGGCGGTTCGTCGTCGTCAAGCCGGCCCAGGGCCTGGACACCCGTCTTATTTTTGCAGCGCCGGAACTTCAGCGCGCCACACCCGCTGCTATAATTTCTGGCTTTGCTGCACATGCCGGGCGAAACGGGGGCGAGATCAAGAGTCTTGACTTCGGTCGCAACGACCTGCAGCCGGTCGCTGAAAGGCTCTGTCCCGCGGTCACCGACGCCATTGAGTGGCTCGGTTGCCAAGGACTCGAGGCTCGCATGACCGGTTCAGGGAGTTCGGTATTCGCGGCGATGCCGCATGACGTGAAGCTGGCCGACGCGCCCTCGGGCTGGCAGCTTCGCAAGTGCAGCAATCTGGCCATCCATCCGCTTGCGGGGTGGGCGGTCTAGAAAGTCAGAGCGCTTTTGTGGTCTGATGCGACATATATCGGTGGGTGGCTTTGGCCGCCAACCTGTGTAGGGGAGTCGCCAAGCTGGTTAAGGCACTGGATTTTGATTCCAGCATGCAAAGGTTCGAATCCTTTCTCCCCTGCCAAATCTTCACGTTCACGAGAGTATTGGCGGCCCCTCGAACGGGCCATTTCCTTTTTTGCCGGGACGCTCATGCAGGTTCACCATCCTGATTTCATGGTTTTCACCGGCAATGCCAACCCGGGCCTTGCCGCCGAGATCGCGCACAACCTGGGCACATCGCTGGGCGCCGCCCGCGTCGGCCGCTTCTCCGACGGTGAAGTCACCGTCGAGATCAACCAGAACGTGCGCGCTCGCGACGTGTTCGTGGTCCAGTCGACCTGCGCCCCCACCAATGAAAACCTGATGGAACTGCTCATCATGGTCGACGCGCTCAAGCGCGCCTCGGCCGAGCGCATCAGTGCCGTGATCCCCTATTTCGGCTATGCGCGCCAGGACCGCCGTCCGCGCTCGAGCCGGGTGCCGATCTCGGCGAAGGTGGTGGCCAATCTGCTGGAGACGGTCGGCGTGGCCCGCGTGCTGACGATGGACCTGCACGCCGACCAGATCCAGGGCTTTTTCGACATCCCGGTCGACAACATCTATGCCTCACCGGTTCTGCTGGGCGACTTGCGCCAGCAGAATTACGAAGACCTGATCGTGGTCTCGCCCGACGTCGGAGGCGTGGTGCGTGCCCGTGCACTGGCCAAGCAGCTCAATTGCGACCTCGCCATCATCGACAAGCGCCGCCCTCGCGCCAACGTCAGCGAAGTCATGCACGTGATCGGCGAGATCGACGGCCGCAACTGCGTGATCATGGACGACATGATCGACACCGCCGGCACACTGGTGAAGGCGGCCGAAGTGCTCAAGGAACGCGGCGCGAAGAAGGTCTACGCCTACTGCACGCACCCGATCTTCTCGGGCCCGGCCATCGAGCGCATTGCCAAGGGCAGCGCGCTCGACGAAGTGGTCGTGACCAACACGATCCCGCTGAACGACGGTGCGACAGGGTGCGCCAAGATCCGTCAGCTCTCCGTGGCACCGCTTATCGCTGAAACGATCCAGCGCATCGCCAAGGGTGAATCGGTCATGAGTTTGTTCTCGGACCAGGAGAACCTCTTCTGAGGTATCCCCGGGCCTGAGCAAGAAGCCGGGCGCCCACCGTGGCGCCCTTTTTGAAACCGGAGTCGCACTGGTCGCGGTCGACTTCCACAGGAGTGAGTTATGAAATTCGTCGCTTACGAGCGCGCCAAGCAGGGCACGGGTGCGAGCCGCCGTCTCCGCATCTCGGGCAAGACGCCCGGTATCGTCTATGGGGGTGAAGGCCAGCCCCAGCTGATCGAGCTCGATCACAACGCGCTGTGGCACGCCCTCAAGAAGGAAGCCTTCCACTCCTCCATCCTCGAGATGGAAATGGCCGGCGCCACCAGCAAGGTGCTGCTGCGCGATGTGCAGTACCACCCCTTCCGCCCGCTGGTGCAGCACGTGGACTTCCAGCGCGTCGATGCCCGCACGCGCATGACCGTCAAGGTGCCGCTGCACTTCAAGGGCGAGGATGAATCCTCCGCCGTCAAGCTGGACCACAACCTCGTGAACCACGTGATGACCGAAATCGAAGTCAGCTGCCTGCCTGCTGACCTGCCCGAGTTCATCGAGGTGGACCTCGCCGGCCTGACCAAGAACGCCACGCTGCACGTCAGCGACATCAAGCTTCCCAAGGGCCTGAAGTACATCAGCCACGGCAAGGGCAACCCCGTGGTGGTGTCGGCTGTGTCGCCGCTGGTGGCCGAGGAAGCCGCCCCGGCCGAAGGCGCCGCGGAAGGCGCGCCGGCGGCCGCCAAGACGGACGCCAAGGCAGCGCCTGCCAAGAAGAAGTAATCGCCTCGCGCCTGCTTCGCCACGACGGCCCGCCTCGCGCGGGCCTTCTTTTTTGGCGAGCGGTGGCGCCGATAATTCCGCTCCATGATCAAGTTGTTCGTCGGCCTCGGCAATCCCGGCCCCGAGTACGAAGCCACGCGGCACAACGCGGGCTTCTGGTGGATCGATGCGCTCGCGCGCGACCGCAAGCTCACGCTGGCGCCGGAACGCAGCTACCACGGGCTGGTAGCCCGCATGCAGGTGGCCGGCCAGCCGGTGTGGCTGCTGGAGCCGCAGACCTTCATGAATCTCTCGGGCAAATCGGTGGCCGCGCTGGCCCGCTTCTTCAAGATCGAGCCCCACGAGATCCTGGTCGTGCACGACGAGCTCGACGTGGTGCCAGGCCAAGCCAAGCTCAAGCGCGGCGGCAGCCATGCCGGGCACAACGGGTTGCGCGACATCCATGCGCAGCTGGGCACCGCGGACTATTGGCGGCTGCGCCTCGGCATCGGCCATCCGGGCGTCAAGTCCGAGGTGGTCAGCTGGGTGCTGAAGAAGCCGCTCAAGGAACAGCGCGAGGCGATCGAGGACGCGATCGCCCGCACCCTCCACGCCTTCCCGGCCCTGGTCGCCGGCGAGATGGACAAGGCGACGCTGCTCATCCACACGAGCAAGCCGCCGCGTCCCAAGCCGCCGCGTCGAGAGCCGGCCGAAGGCGGACCGCCCGCTCCGGCCTGAGCGGAACCCATTGAAGCGAAAGGGAGAGAAGGAAGAATGAAGAAGAACTCGACACCTCGGATCGCCATCCTGGCGATAGCGGCCTGCGCCATCTGGGCCCCGCCCGCGGCCACCGCGGGCGGGGCCGCGTGGCGCTGCGGCAATACCTACAGCGACCAGCCCTGTCCGGACGGCAAGCCCCTCGCCCTCGGCGATATACGCGATGCCGGGCAGAAGCGCGAGGCCGACAACTCGACGCGCGAGGCCCAGGCAGCCGGCGACCGGCTGGAACGCGAGCGCCTGCGCCAGGAGAAGGCGCAGGCCGGCCGCCACGCGACGCTCATCGACAGCAGGCCGTCAGCGCCGAAGGCCGATGCCGATGGCGCGAAGAAAAAGAAGAAGGGCAAGAAGGAACCCGACTACTTCAGCGCCCATGACCCGGTGGCCACTGCGAAGAAGAAGGCGGAAAAAGCCGAGAAGGCAGGACGCCGCAGCGCCGAGAAAAGCTAGGCCTGAGCCCCTTCGGGGGGCCTGCCTTCGGCGCGCGCCGCCTTGACGGCCGCCAGCCGCTCGAATTTCTGCCACAGGGTCTCCTGCGACTCGAGGTAGGCCGGGTTCTTGGGAATGCAAGCCACGGGACACACCTGCACGCACTGCGGCTCGTCGAAATGGCCCACGCATTCGGTGCACTTGTGCGGATCGATCTCGTAGATCTCTTCGCCCATGTAGATCGCATCATTGGGGCACTCCGGCTCGCAGACGTCGCAGTTGATGCATTCGTCGGTGATCATGAGGGCCATGGCTTCGATTATCCGTCGACCGCCGCCCGGCCCGCCCCGCCAGCGGCCAAAACCCCCTTTTGAGAGCGGTGAGGACACCGAGCGCCGAAGCGGGGTCGACAGTGCCCGGGCATGGTCATTGCGTCAGTCGGGTTATGCTGCGGCCCGCCCCATGCGCCGCACGGCCGTTCCGACGGCGAATAGCATCGCAGCCGAAGGCGAAGGTATTTCCAGTGAGCCTCTTCCTGTTCAAGCGTTTCGTGACGCTGATCGCCACCCTGATCGGTGCCTCGGTCATCGTCTTCCTCGTGCTCGAGATCCTGCCCGGCAATGCCGCGCAGATGCTCATGGGCCCCGACGCCTCGCCCGAGGCCGTGGCCGCCCTCGCTACCAAGCTGGGACTCGACCAGCCGGCCTGGACTCGCTACTGGCACTGGATCGGCGGCCTGCTCACCGGCGAGCTCGGCGACAGCTACGCCTACAGCACGCCAGTGATCGAGCTGATCCTCGAGCGCCTCGCCCTGACCGTGCCCCTGGCCCTGCTCGCGATGGCCTTCACCACCGTGCTCGCCCTGCTGGTTGGCGTGACCGCCGCGGCGCGCCACAACAAGCTCGGCGACGTCGGCTTGATGGGGCTGACGCAGGTGGGCATCGCCATCCCCAACTTCTGGTTCGCGATCCTGCTGATCCTGGTCTTCTCGGTGCAACTGCAATGGTTCTCGGCCGGCGGCTTCGAGGGCTGGGATGAAGGCGTGCTGGCAGGGCTCAAGGCGCTGCTCCTGCCCGCCCTCTCGCTGGCCGTGGTGCAGGCCGCGATCCTGGCGCGCATCACGCGCTCGGCCGTGCTGGAGGTGATGCGCGAGGACTTCGTCCGCACCGCCCGCGCAAAGGGCGTCTCTCAGCGCGCCGTGCTGTGGACCCATGTGCTGCGCAACGCGCTGATCCCGGTGATCACCGTGATGGGCATGCAGTTCTCCGAGCTGCTGGCCGGCACCATCGTGGTGGAGAACGTGTTCTACCTCCCGGGCCTGGGCCGGCTGATCTTCCAGGCCATCAGCAACCGCGACCTGATCGTGGTGCGCAACTGCGTGATGCTGCTGGCGGCGATGGTGGTCATCGTCAACTTCGTGGTCGATGTGCTCTACGCCGTCATCGACCCGCGCATCAAGGCCTCCGACATATGAGCGCAGTCCCCGCACAAGTCCCGAGCGCCGCCGCCGCCAAGGCGCCGGGCTTCTGGCGCCGCGCGATGCATCACCGCAGCTTCGCCATCGGCGGCGTGCTCACGCTGCTGCTGGTCCTGGCCGCCGCCGTCTCGCTGGTGTGGACGCCCTGGTCGCCCTACGAGATGAACATCGCCAACAAGCTCAAGCCGCCGACGGCCGCGCACTGGCTGGGCACGGACACCTTCGGGCGCGACGTGGCCTCGCTGCTGCTGGTGGGCGCGCGCGCGTCCATCCTGGTGGGCGTGATCGCGGTCGGCATCGGCCTGGTGGTCGGCACGGCGCTGGGCCTGCTGGCGGCCGCGCGGCGCGGCTGGGTGGAAGAAGCCATCATGCGCTTCGCCGACTTCTCGATGGCCTTTCCCGCCATCCTCTCGGCCATCATGATGACGGCCGTGTTCGGCGCCGGCATCGTCAACGCGATCATCGCGATCGGCATCTACAACATCCCGACCTTCGCGCGCATCACGCGCGCATCGGCCAACGCGATCTGGTCGCGCGAGTACGTGGCCGCCGCGCGTGCCTGCGGCAAGGGTGCCTTCGCGATCACGATGCAGCATGTGCTGCCCAACATCTCGGCGGTGCTGATCGTGCAGTCCACCATCCGCTTCGCGATCGCCATCCTGGCCGAGGCCGCCCTCTCCTACCTGGGTCTCGGCACGCAGCCCCCGCAGCCCTCGTGGGGCCGCATGCTCAGCGAGGCCCAGACCATGATGTTCCAGGCTCCGTTGCTCGCCGTGTGGCCGGGCATGGCGATCGCGCTGGCCGTACTCGGCCTCAACCTGCTGGGCGACGGCCTGCGCGACCTGCTCGATCCGCGCCTCGCGCGCGCCCGCTGACCTCTCACCGACATGCCCCTGCTCGAAGTCGAAGACCTCCATGTCCAACTGCAGACGCAGCGCGGCCCGGCCGAGGCGGTGCGCGGCATCGGCTTCACGCTCGAACGCGGCGAAACGATGGGCATCGTCGGCGAGTCCGGCTGCGGCAAGTCGATCACCGTGCAGTCGCTGATGGGGCTGCTGCCCGCGACCGCCAAGGTCACGGGCAGCATCCGCTTCGACGGGACCGAGCTCGTCGGCCTGCCCGAGCGCGCGATGTGCGAGATCCGGGGCAACCGCATGGGCATGATCTTCCAGGAGCCGATGACGGCGCTGAATCCCGTCCACACCATCGCGCGTCAGGTCGGCGAGCCGCTGCGCCTGCATCGCGGCCTGTCGCGCGCCGAGGCCCGCAAGGAGGCGCTGGCCCTGCTCGAACGGGTGGGCATCCCGGACGCGGCCGCGCGCCTCGACGCCTACCCACACCAGTTCTCCGGCGGGCAGCGGCAGCGCATCGGCATCGCGATGGCGCTGGCCTGCGGGCCCGACCTGCTGATCGCCGACGAGCCCACCACCGCGCTCGACGTCACCATCCAGAAGCAGATCCTCGAACTGATCCAGGGCCTGGTGGACGAGCGCGGCATGGCGCTGATCCTGATCTCTCACGACCTGGGCGTGATCGCGCAGAACGTCTCGAAGATGCTGGTGATGTACGGCGGCAGCGTGGTCGAGAGCGGACCCACGGCGGCCGTCTTCGCCGAGCGCGCGCATCCCTACACCCAGGGGCTGTTCGCCGCCCGTCCGGCGCTCGGCGCGCCGCGCGGGCTGAAGCTGGCCACCATTCGCGGCAGCGTCCCCGATCTTCTCGACCTGCCGGGCGGATGCCCCTTCGCCGGCCGCTGCCGCTTCACCATCGACGAGTGCCACGCGACGCGGCCGCCGCCCACGCCGATGCCGCACGGCCATGAGGTGCGCTGCATCCGGCTCGCGGATGTGATCGCCGAAGGAGCGCCGGCGTGACAGCATTGCTCGAAGTCACCGACCTGGTGCGCCACTACCAACTGCCGCGCGAACGCCTCTTCGGTCCCCCGCCGACGGTCAAGGCGCTCAACGGCGTGAGCTTCAGCCTGCAGCCGGGCCGCAGCATGGGGATCGTCGGTGAATCCGGCTCAGGCAAGTCGACCATCGCGCGCCTGGTGATGGCGCTCGACACCCCCACGGCAGGCACCGTGAAGCTGCTGGACCGCGACCTCCACGCCCTGTCCGCGGATGCGCTGCGCGCTGCGCGCCGCGACGTGCAGATGGTGTTCCAGGACCCCTACGGCTCGCTGGATCCGCGCCAGACCGTGGCGCGCATCGTCGCCGAGCCGTTGGAGGCGCTGGCCAGGACCAGCCGCGCCGAGCAGCGCGAGCGAGCCGGCGAATCGCTGGCGGCCGTGGGGCTGCGCACGGGCGACCTCGACAAGTACCCGCACGAGTTCTCCGGCGGCCAGCGCCAGCGCATCGCGATCGCCCGCGCGCTGATCACGCGGCCCAAGCTGATCGTCGCCGACGAGCCGGTGAGCGCGCTCGACGTCTCGGTGCAGGCCCAGGTACTGAACCTGATGCAGGAGCTGCAGCAGAAGTTCGGCATCAGCTACCTGCTGATCAGCCACGACCTCGCGGTCGTCAACCACCTGTGCGACGAGGTCTGCGTGCTGCACCGCGGCCTCGTCGTCGAGCGCGGCACGCCGCAGCGCCTGTTCGCGCATGCCGAACATCCCTACACGCAGGCACTGCTGGCCGCCGTGCCGCGCGCCGAGCCCGCGGCGGCACTCCCTTGAGCAGGTGCTTGTCCCGAGCACGCGCCCCCCGCGCATGATGTAACGTCGTATTTCCCCTTCTCAGCTTTTTGCCTGGAGCCTCGACCATGTTGAAACGCCGCACCCTCCTGACCACCGCCGCCCTTGCCACCGTGCCACTCGCCCTGCCGCAGGCGGTGCTGGCCCAGGGGCGCAAGGACGCGTTGGTGATTGGCATGACGCTCGAGCCGCCAGGCCTGGACCCGACCACCGGCGCGGCGTCCGCCATCGCCGAGATCACCCACTACAACATCTACGAGACACTCACCAAGATCAACTCCGACGGCAAGGTCACGCCGCTCCTGGCCGAGAGCTGGGAGGTCTCGCCCGACCTCAGGACCTACACCTTCAAGCTGCGCCGCGGCGTGAAGTTCCAGAATGGCGAGCCGTTCAATGCGCAGGCCGTCAAGTTCTCGTTCGATCGCGCCGGCGCCGAGAAGAGCACGAACAAGGACAAGCGCACCTTTGCCAACCTGAGCACGCAGGTGGTCGACGACAACACCGTGGTGCTGATCAACAAGGAGATCGACCCCGATCTGCCCTTTCTGCTGGGCCAGGCGACCGCCATCATCGTCGAGCCCAAGAGCGTGGACACCAATGCCACGAAGCCCGTCGGCACCGGCCCCTACAAGCTCGACAGCTGGGCCAAGGGCTCCTCGGTCGTGCTGAGCAAGTGGGACGGCTATCGCAATCCGGGCGAGGCCAAGCTCCGGCGTGTCACTTTCCGGTTCATCTCCGACACCGCCGCGCAGGCGGCAGCGCTGATGGCCGGCGATGTCGACGTGTTCAAGCCCATCGGCACGCGCGCGGTGGCCCAGTTCAAGAACAATCCGCAGTTCCAGGTCATCCAGGGCGGCTCGCGCGCCAAGACCATCCTGGCGATCAACAGCAGGAGGAAGCCGCTCGACGACGTGCGCGTGCGCCGCGCCATCCTCGCCGCGATCGACCGCAAGGCGGTGATCGAGGGCGCCGCGGACGGCTTCGGCACGCCCATCGGGAGCCACTACGTGCCCGGCGCGCCCGGCTACGTGGACACCACGGCCATCAACCCCTACGACGTGGAGAAGGCCAAGAAGCTCCTGGCCGAAGCCGGCGTGAAAACGCCGCTCGAACTCACGATGACGCTGCCGCCGCCGCCCTATGCGCGCCAAGGCGGCGAAGTGATCGCGGCCGAGTTGGCCAAGATCGGCATCAACGTGAAGATCCAGAACGTCGAATGGGCCCAATGGCTCAGCAACACCTACGGTGGTGCGCACGACTACGATCTCACCATCGTGTCGCACGTCGAACCCTTCGACCTGGGCAACTATGCCAAGCCGGACTACTACTGGGGCTACGACTCCAAGGAGTTCACGGCGCTCTACGCAAAGATCAAGGCCACCGCCAACGAAGCCGAGCGCAACAAGCTCCTGGGAGAGGCGCAGAAGCTGCTGGCCACCGATGCAGCGAACGGGTTCCTCTACCAGCCCCAATTCCCCGCCGTTGCCAAGAAGGGCGTCAAGGGGCTTTGGAAGGAGATCCCGATCTTCGTCAACGACCTCTCGGCGCTGTCCTGGTCGTGAGCATGCCGCTGAACGACCTGTCGGCCCACGAACTGGTCGGCGCCTATCGGAAGGGCAGCCTCTCCCCGGTCGAGGTCACGCAGGCCGTGCTCGACCACATCGCGCGCTGGGAGCCGAAGCTGCAGGCCACCTGGCTGCTGCGTCCCGAGTCCGCGCTCGAGCAGGCGCGCGCCTCCGAGGCACGCTGGAAGCACGGCGAGCCGCTGGGCCCGCTCGACGGCGTGCCGACCACCATCAAGGAGAACATCGCCACCCGGGGCGACCCGATGCCCGCGGGCACGGCCGCCGTCGAGTTGCGGCCCGCCGTGGCGGACGCTCCGCCGGCCGCCCGGCTGAAGGAAGCGGGCGCGGTGATCGTGTCCAAGACCACGATGCCCGACTACGGGATGCTGTCCTCCGGCCTCTCGAGCTTCCATGCGCTGGCGCGCAATCCCTGGGACCTGACGAAGACGCCAGGCGGCTCGAGCGCCGGCGCTGGCGCCGCCGCAGCGGCCGGCTACGGCCCGCTGCACATCGGCACCGACATCGGCGGGTCGCTCCGGCTGCCGGCCGGCTGGTGCGGCATCTTCACGCTCAAGCCCAGCCTGGGCCGCATTCCGATCGACCCCCCCTACATGGGCCGCGCCGCCGGGCCGATGACGCGCAGCGTCGCCGATGCCGCGCTCATGATGCAGGTGCTGGCCCAGCCCGACGCGCGCGACAGCATGAGCCTGCCGCCCCAGGACATCGCCTGGTCGTCCTTCGAGGTGGGCGCAGAGCATCTGCGCGGCCTGCGCATCGGCCTCCTGCTCGATGCGGGCTGCGGCCTGGCGGTCGATGCCGAGATCCGCGCCGCCGTCGAGGAGGCGGCGCGCCTGTTCGAGCGCGCCGGCGCCGCCATCGAGGTCCTGCAGCCGTTCATGTCGCAGGCCATGCTCGACGGGATGGACCACCTCTGGCGCATGCGCTCCCTGGTGGACATCAATGCCCTGCCCGCGGACCGGCGTGCCAGGGTGCTGCCCTACATCCGCGCATGGGCCGAGAGCGCGGCAGACTTCAGCGGCGAGCACGTATTCCGCGCGTTCAGCCAGTTCCATGTGACGCGCGTGGCGGCGGTGTCCGCCTGCGCGAAGTACGACTACGTGATCTCGCCCACCGCGCCGAACCTGCCCGCGGAGGCCGAACTGCCCTCGCCCACCAACGACCCGCTGCGGCCGCTGGAGCACATCGGCTTCACCGTGCCCTTCAACATGTCCGAGCAGCCGGCCGCCTCGATCAACTGCGGCTACAGCCGCAGCGGCCTGCCGATCGGCCTGCAGATCGCGGGGCAACGCTTCGACGACCTGGGCGTGCTCAAGATCTCGCGCGCCTTCGAGCTGATCCGCGGCCCGCAACGGCCCTGGCCACGGCCGCCTGGCGCCTGACTCGCGCTCGCCCCTCAGACGAGGTGGGAGGCCAGCAGTTCGCGTGCCCGCGTCACGAACTCGGTTTCGCCGCGCCGCGGCGGCAGGAAATGGAAGGCCACGCGCGGCAGCGCCGGTAGCCCGTGCGGCGGCGTCAGGCGCGCCACGCCCTCGCACAGGGAAGATTCATTGAGGCAGGCGACGCCCAGTCCCGCCGCCAGGGCCGACTGAAGACCCGCGACGCCCGAGGCGACATGCGCCACCGCGAAGGGCACGCGCCGCTGCTTCAGCAGCTTGACCGTGAACTGGTGCAGCGAGCAGGTGTCGGGCAGCACCAGCAGCCGCAGCGGCTCGCCGCGCGCAACGCGCAGGCCGGTCGCACCCATCCAGGCGAGCGATTCGCGGCGCAGGGCCGGTGCGTTCGAGGCGGGCGTGCCGCCTTGCCCTGCGATGCGCATCGACAGGCCCACGTCGAACTGCCCCTGCGCGTAGCCCGCCTCGATCGCGCCGATCTTCATGACGCTCACGTGCAGCCGCACCTGCGGGTAGCGCTCGCCGAGCCGGCCCAGCAGCCGCGCCAGCTCGCCCGGCCTGAAGTAGTCGGTCACCGCGAGGCGAAGCTCCCCATGGAGCGTTTCACCGCGAAGGTCGCGCAGGGCCTCGTCCGCGAGCGCCAGCAGGCGCTGCGCATGCCCCAGCAGCCGCGTGCCCGCGACGGTGGGCGCCACGCCGGCCTTGCTGCGCGTCAGCAGCGGCTGGCCGGTGCGCTCCTCCAGCTTGCGCATCTGCTCGCTGACGGCCGATTGCGACAGGAACACCTGCGGCGCGGCGGAGGTCAGGCTGCCCGCCTCTACGACGGCGACGAAGGTCCTGAGCTGCTCCAGGTCGAAGGTCTGCATGGCAACATCCATCAAGGAAACGAATGATATCCATCATATCTTCCCGCTTTTCCGATGGCACGAGCTTTCCCACAATGAAGCCTCGACGATTCGAAAGGAAAACACCATGCCTCATATCGTGATTCATCTCTCCGGCCAGCCCGATGCACAGCTCACGCGCCGCACCGTGGACACGGTGGCCGAGCTGACCCAGAGCGTGCTGGGCAAGAAGCTGCCGGTGATCGCCACCACCGTGCAATACATCGCCGACGATGCCTGGTTCATCGGCGGGCGATCCCTGGCCGAGCTCGGCAAGTCGGCCTTCCACCTGGACATCAGCATCACCGACGAGACCAACACCAAGGCGGAGAAGGCGCGCTACCTGCGCGAGATCTACGGCGCCATGGCGGCGCTGCGGAAGAACCTGCACGAGGTGTCGTACGTGCATCTGATCGATGCGCGCGCTGCAGCCTACGGCTACGGCGGGCTCACGCAGGAGTACCGCCATCAGCAGGCCGGGGTCTAGGCGATCCAGTCTGGCGGGGCACGTGCACGTTGCACGCCCGCTTCCGCAGGCGCTCACCCGAGCAACTCGAGCACCCGGCCTTCGCCCACGAACGATTCGGCCACCAGCATCCGGAATGCCTTGTCGCGCTGGAAGCGCTGTAGTGCGATCGCCGGTCTCATGAACTCGACCTGGAACGTTTGCGCCGTTCCGCGCCTGAACGCTTGCCCCGGCGCCACGATCCAGCGCGCCGAAAAGCCCTCGTTGTCCACCACGAGGACGCAGCGATGCTCGCCTTCGAGGACTGGCGAGTCTTCGGACGGCAGTTGGGGCATGCGCATCGTGAACTCGACGAGGGCATGGGGGTGGAAAGCGCTGCCCGACTCGAAACCCGCCGGCTCGACAGCCACCGGGCGCCGCACCTTGGCAATGAGCCACGCGATGACGTTGCCGATGATCGGCAGCCACAGCAGCATCAACAAGGTGCCGACGTCGCGGGCCGTCGAACCCGGCTCGGACAGCTGTCGCAACAGTGCACCACCCAGGGCCACGCACAGCAGCGCGATGACGATGAACCTGCGCTTGGCCTGGATGCCCGTCATGACGCCGTGCTGCTCACGTCTTCGGTCCCCCCATTGCGATGGCCGGGCCTTGCGGGAAGCCGGTCGGCCCCCTTTCCTTCGATGTGCGGCAGGAATGTCTTTTTCATGGGTGATCGTAGCGCGTCGATGCCACACGCGGCCGCAGGAGTGAGCGGCTCACAGGCAAGGAGCAGATCCTGGGCAAAAATGCGCCCATGCAAGACAGCCTGGGCAACCCCATCACCGTGACCGACCCTGCCGGCCTGCGCGCGGTCAACGACTTCGTCGAGGGCTTCATCGCCTGCGAGGCGCGCGCGGCCGACGTGCTGGCGGCCGCGCAGGACGACAGCCCTCTCGTGCAGGCCTACTGCGCGACGCTGCACCTGTTCGCCGAATCGCGCGATGCCGTGCCCAATGCGCGCCCCTTCCTCGAACGCGCGCGGGCCGGCGCCTCCCACGCCAGCCCGCGCGAGCGGCGCTACATCGAAGCCGTCTCGGCCTGGGCCGAGGGCGACATCGCGCGCGCCATCGCCTTGCACCACGAGCAGGCCCGCGAGCATCCGCGCGACCTGGCCTCGCTCAAGCTGGGGCAGTACCACTGCTTCAACATCGGCGACTGCCCCGGCATGCTGCGGCTCGCGCTGGCGGCGCTGCCGGCCGCGACCGATGTGCCCTACCTGCACGGCATGGCAGCCTTCGGCTACGAGCAATGCCACCTGCTGCGCGAAGCCGAAGCCAGCGCACGCCGCGCGATCGCGATGGAGCGCAAGGAACCCTGGGCCCACCATGCGCTCGGGCATGTGATGCTGACCGAGGGTCGGCTCGCCGAGGGTCTGGACTTCATGCGTGGCGTGAGCGACAGCTGGGTCGGGCTGAACTCCTTCATGGTCACGCACAACTGGTGGCATGTGGCGCTGTTCCTGATCGACCTGGGCCGCGATGCCGAGGCGCTCGCCGTCTACGACGAGCAGGTGTGGGGCGTGGCCAAGGACTACGCGCAGGACCAGATCGGCGCCGTGTCGCTGCTCGCGCGCCTCGCGCTCGCCGATATCGACGTGGGCGAGCGCTGGCAGGCGCTGGCCGGCTATCTGACGCCGCGGCTCGACGACCATGTGCTGCCCTTCCTCGACCTGCAGTACCTCTACGGCCTGGCGCGCGCCGGCCGGCCCGAGGCCGAGCGCCTGCTGCACAACATCGAAATCTTCGCGCCGCGGGCCGCGCCTTCGACGCGAGCCGCCTGGCAGCGCGTGGCGGTACCCGCCGCCCGTGGCCTGCTGGCCCATGCGCGAGGCGACGCCGCCGGCGCCGTCGAGGGGCTGGGCCAAGCGCTGCCGCGCCTGGTGGAAATCGGCGGCAGCCATGCGCAGCGTGACCTCTTCGAGCAGTTGTACCTCGACGCCCTGATCGCCACCGGAACCGCAGCGGCGCTGGCGAGCGCCCAGGGTCTTCTGCAGCAGCAGGTCAACGCCCAGCCGGAATCCCGGCGCCTGCGGCGCCAGGCCGACAAGGTCTACGCATCGCTGGGACTGCCGCAACTGGCGTCCAACGCCATCAGCGAATCACCCAGGCAGTCCTTCCATGCCCAATGAAATCCGGACCGCGCTCAGTGCGCGGCGCGATGCCACCAACGGCTGTATTCCTCGTCGGTCAGCAAAGTCCACGCCGCCAGCACCAGCACCACCAGGCCCGTGATGACCGCGGTGAGCATCGCGTCGGCGTTGCCGTTGAAGCGCAGCACCCAGGGCGACGCCATCAGCCACAGGCCGAGCGCCGCCTCGGTCCACTCCTCCCAGGCGCGGGGAAGCAGCATGGCGCCGAGCGCAGTGGCGATCAGCGCGATGCCGACGATCACCGCGTTGGGCATCGCGGCCGCCTCGCCGGCATAGCCCAGGATCCAGGGCGAAAGAAGCAGCCAGGCACCCAGCGCCCCGTTCACCGGGTCTTGCCAATGTTTCAGTTGGAACATGGTTCGTACCTCCTGCCGGCTGGAACGCCGGTTCTTCTTGGAGCCTTGCACCCGTCGCAGGTTCCGGCCCTCCCGTTCCCAAAATGGCCGCGAAAGGAGCATCATCGAGCCTAGGAACGCACGGTACGGGCTCAACAGCGAGGCAGTTCGTGGCAAGGCTCAAGACGGTCTTCTGGCTTGGCGCGGGGCTCGCCATGTTGGCCGCGCTCGTCGCCTTGACCGTGGACGAGTTCAAGACCTCCAGGCTGCAGTCGGCCTTTTGGCGCGACCTGGGACGCGATGCGCGCTTCAGCCTGGATGCCGGGCCCAGCGACGCCATCCGCTTCCCCCATTCCGGGCCCTACGACGAGCGGCTCGGCTACCGCCAGCTTCCGGAGTTCATCGAGCGCCTGCAGGCCCGCGGCTACGAGGTGACGCAGCAGGCCCGCATGTCGCCGCGGCTGGTCGAGCTGCACGAGCGCGGCCTCTACGGCCCCTACCGCGAGAAGAACCAGGCCGGCCTGACGGTGCGCGACTGCCGCGCGCGGACCCTGTCGCAATCGCGCGTGCCCGAACGCGTGTACGAACGTTTCGAGGACGTGCCGCCGCTGCTGGTGGACGCCCTGCTCTTCGTCGAGGACCGCCACCTGCTGGACACGCAGCCGGCGCAGCGCAATCCCGCGGTCGACCCCGAGCGCTTCGCGAAGGCGACATTCGAGCAGTTGCACCGGGCGCTCGGTGCGCGGCAATCGGCCTCCGGCGGCAGCACGCTGGCCACCCAGATCGAGAAATACCGCCACTCGCCCCAGGGCCGCACCCACTCGATCGGCGACAAGCTGCGGCAGATGGCATCGGCCTCGCTGCGCGCCTACCAGGACGGCGAAGACACGCAGGCGCGCAGGCGCCAGGTCGTGGTCGACTACCTGGACACCGTGCCGCTGGCCGCGCGGCCGGGATTCGGCGAGGTACATGGCCTCGGCGACGGCCTGTGGGCCTGGTACGGGCGCGACCTCGCCGAGGTCAACCGCCTGCTGGCCGACAACGCCGAGGGGGCCGCGCCGTCCGACGAGGCGCTGCGGCGCCAGGCCGAGGCCTTCAAGCAGGCGCTGTCGCTGATGGTCGCGCAGCGCCGGCCTTCGCAGCACCTGCTGGACAAGGGCGAGAGCCTGGGCCGGCTCACCGACAGCTACCTGCGGCTGATGGCCGACGCGGGCGTCATCGCGCCCTCCCTGCGAGACGCGGCATTGCAGGTCTCCCTGCAGAGGTCGGCCGCACGGCAGGCGACGCCTCGGCCCGACTTCGTCGAGCGCAAGGGGCTGAATGCCCTGCGCGGCGAGGTGTCCGCCTTGCTGGAGGTGCCGCGTGCCTACGACCTCGAGCGGCTCGATCTCGAGGTGGAAGGCAGTGTGGACAGCGACGCGCAGGCGATCGCCGCACGGGCGCTGGCCTCGTTGCGCACCCCGGCGGGCGCGAAGGCGGCAGGGCTGTACGGCCATCACCTGCTCGACCCCGGCGACGACCCGAGCCACCTGGTCTACAGCTTCACCCTCTACGAGCGCGGCGCACAGGCAAACCTGCCGCGCATCCAGGCCGACAACATCGACCAGCCCTTCGACGTGAACCAGGGCGCACGCCTGGACCTCGGCTCCACCGCCAAGCTGCGCACGCTGGTGAGCTACCTCGAACTGGTCGCCGAGCTGCACGCACGCTGGGCCGGGCGCGATGCATCCGGCGTCGCCGCGTGGACGCCGAGCAAGCGCGATCCGCTGGGCACCTGGGCGCGCGAATACCTGCTGCGTGCCGGCGACCGCAGCCTCGCCCCGATGCTGGAGGCGGCGATGCAGCGGCGCTACTCGGCAGGCGCGGGCGAGGCCTTCTTCACCGGCGGCGGCCTGCACAGCTTCAGCAATTTCGATCGCACGCGCGGCGGGCCGATGACCGTGCAGGAAGCCTTCAGGCACTCGGTCAACCTGGTGTTCATCCGCGTGATGCGCGACATCGTGCGCCACCGGATGTACGGCGACGAAGCCGTCGGGCGCCAGATGCTGGATGATCCGTCCGACCCGGGCCGGCGGGAGATGCTGGTCCTCTTCGCCGATCGCGAGGGCTCTGCCTATCTGACGCGCTTCCACCGGAAGTACAAGGGCAAGTCGCCCGCCGAGGCCGAAGCACTGCTGCTCAAGGGCGTGCATCCATCGGCACCGCGTCTCGCGAGCGTGCTTTTCACCCTCCAACCCGAGGCCGACGAGGCGCGGCTCGACCAGTGGCTCACCCGCCGCCTCGGGCGCGGTGCAGGCCCGCCGCGCGCGCTGCGTGCGATGCACAACACGTATTCGAGCCTTTCGCTGGCCGACCGCGGCTACGTGGCGCGCGTGCATCCGCTGGAGCTGTGGCTAGTCGGCTACCTGCAGCGCCGTCCCGGCGCGACGCTCACCGAGGTGCTGGACGCGAGCGTGCAGGAACGGCAGGACGCCTACGCATGGCTCTTCAGGACGCGCCACAAGAGCGCACAGGACCGGCGCATCCGCGAGCTGCTCGAGCGCGATGCCTTCGCCCAGATCCATCGCTCATGGCAGCGCCTGGGCTATCCCTTCGCCTCGCTGACTCCCTCGTACGCCAGCGCGATCGGCGCCTCGGGCGACCGGCCGGCAGCGCTGGCCGAGTTGGTCGGCATCCTGGCGAACGACGGCTGGCGGTTGCCGCAGCAGCGGGTAGGCGCGCTGCACTTCGCGCGCGGCATGCCCTACGAGACGCGGCTCGAGCAGCGCGGCCCGGCCCCGCAACAGCTGTTGGCGCCGGAAGTGGCGCGGGTCGCACGTAGCGCATTGGCCGACGTGGTGAACAACGGGACCGCGCGGCGCCTCAAGGATGCCGTGCCGGATGCGACGGGGCGCCCCATCGAGCTCGCCGGCAAGACCGGCACCGGCGACCACCGCTACCAGGTCATCGGACGCGGCGGGCGTGTGATCGCGGAACGCAAGGTCGAACGCACGGCCACCTTCGTCTTCACGCTCGGCGACCGCTATTTCGGCACGCTCGTGGCCTACGTGCGCGAGCCGTACGCAGGGCGCTACCGCTTCACCAGTGCGCTGCCGGTGCAGTTGCTCAAGTCGATGATGCCGCAGCTGCTTCCGGTTCTCCAGCGCGAGGGCTGCGCCACCGATCGCGGCTGACCGGAGCGGCCGTGCGGCTCACTGGAGTACCTTCGCCTTCGGAACGGCCGTGCGGCTCATGACTTGCCCAGATGCCGCCGCTGGTCGTAGTTGGGCTGCGCCGGCATGCCGTCGAGATGAGCGGTATCGGCCCAGTCGACGATCTCGATCTGCGCAGGCGCAGCGGCATCGGCGATGCGGATGCGGTTGAATCCCGCATTGGGGATTGCGCTCTGGCGCGGCCCGTTGAGCCCCAGTCCCTTCGCGGTGCGCCAGACCATGTCGAGCACCCCGCCGTGCGTCACCACCATCACCGTCTGCTGCTCGTGCGCCGCCGCGATGCGGCCCAGCGCGTCGATGATGCGCGCATGAAACTCGCGCGGCGACTCGCCCTCGGGCATGCGGTGGTCCTCGCTGAACTTGAGCCAGTCTTCCCAGGCGCGCGGGTGCAGGCGCTGGATCTCGTCGGCCCGCATGCCCTCGACCAGTCCGAAGTTCTGCTCGCGCAACTCCACCGAACCGACGACGTCGAGTCCGAGCTGCTGCGCCGCCGGCGCTGCCGTCTGCTGCGCTCGCAAGAGGTCGCTGCTGACGAGGTACTGGACCGATTCGCGCGCGAGCCGCAGGCCCAGCCGGCGTGCCTGCTCGTGGCCGGTGTCGTTGAGGGGAACGTCGATGTGGCCCTGGAAGCGCAGCTCGCGATTCCAGTCGGTCTCGCCGTGGCGGATCAGGATGAGTTCTGTGGACATGGGATGAAGCTATTGTCCTCGCAACACATGTCGGCTCGACGGCATGGGGCCGGGCGGCATGCGGATGGCCGAGAATCGGCCCATGCCCTGTCTTGTCCTGTTGCCCGGCCTCGCCTGCGACGAGCGCCTCTGGGAAGCCCAGCTGTCCGCCCTGCCCGCCGGCATCGACGTTCGCGTGAGCGACGTCCACATGCGCCACCCGAGCATCGAGGCCATGGCCGAGGCCGTGCTGCGCGAGCATGAAGGCCCGCTGGTCCTCTGCGGCGCCTCGATGGGCGGCATGATCGCGATGGAGGCCGCGCGCCAGGTGCCCGGGCGCATCGCAGGCCTCGCGCTGCTGGGCACCAATCCGCGGCCCGAGACGCCCGAGATGGTCGAGCTGCGCGCCTCGGCGATCGAGCTCTTCGAGCAGGGCGAGGCGCGCGACGTGATCCAGTTCAATGCGGGCTTCGCCTTCCATCCCAAGCAGGCCGGCGATGCCGCGCTGGTGCGGCGCTATGTGGAGCTCGTGCTCGATGCGGGCGCGCAGCAGCTCATCAGCCAGAACCGTGCGCTGATGGCACGGCCGGACCAGCGTCCCTCGCTCGCGTCGCTGCACTGCCCGGTGCTGGTGGTCTGCGGCGATGCCGATCGCCTGACCCCCCCCGAGTGCTCACAGGAGATCGCGCAGTTGGTGCCGCGGGCCGAGCTCGTGTGGATCGAGAACTGCGGCCACATGCTGACCATGGAGAAGCCTGCCGAGGTCAATGCCGCGCTGATGCCGTGGCTGCAGCGCCTGGTGGCCTGAGGACCCGCGAGCTTTGCAGGGTTTGCCCCAATCACCGGTCCGGTGAATCGGACAGCCGTTTCGCTCCGCATCCGGATCGTCGGCGCAGCGCTCGCCTCATCGCCCCCGGACCCCTCATGAAATCAACCACTTAACGCGCCTTCCTCGCCGCGCCCCGCGTGGCACATCGATTGCTCTGTACCAAGGCCGACCGCGTCGCTCGACACGGGTCATGGGCATGACACAGGAGACAAATCGATGAGCACCATGGGTGACACTGACCCCACGGAAACTGGCGAATGGATCGACGCGCTCGGCGCTGTTCAACAGCATCGCGGCAGCGAGCGCGCGAATTTCATCCTGAATCGCCTCGTCGACGAGGGCCGCCGCGACGGCGTATACGTGCCCCGCTCGCTGAACACCGCCTACAAGAACACCATCCCTCCCGAGAAGGAGGAAAAGTCGCCCGGCAACCGCGAGATCGAACACCGCCTGCGCTCGATCATTCGCTGGAACGCGATGGCGATCATCCTGCGCGCCAACAAGGATTCGTCCGAGCTCGGCGGCCACATCGCGAGCTTCCAGTCGGCGGCCACGCTCTATGACATCGGCTTCGGCCACTTCTGGCATGCCGCCACCGACACGCACGGCGGCGACCTGCTCTTCATCCAGGGCCACAGCTCGCCCGGCATCTATGCGCGCGCATTCCTCGAAGGCCGCCTGAGCGAGCAGCAGTTGCTCAACTACCGCCAGGAGGCCGAGGGCATCGGCATCCCGTCGTACCCGCACCCCTGGCTCATGCCCGACTTCTGGCAGTTCCCCACCGTCTCGATGGGCCTGGGCCCGCTGATGGCGATCTACCAGGCGCGCTTCCTCAAGTACCTGCAGGGGCGCGGCCTCGCCGACACGGCGCCGCGCAAGGTCTGGGCCTTCATGGGCGACGGCGAGATGGACGAGCCCGAATCGCTCGGCGCCATCTCGCTCGCGGGCCGCGAGAGCCTGGACAACCTGGTGTTCGTCATCAACTGCAACCTGCAGCGCCTCGACGGGCCGGTGCGCGGCAACGGCAAGATCGTGCAGGAGCTCGAGAGCGTGTTCCGCGGCGCCGGCTGGAACGTCATCAAGGTCCTCTGGGGCAGCGGCTGGGACGCGCTGCTCGCCAAGGACAGGAGCGGCAAGCTGCTGCAGCGCATGGAAGAGTGCGTCGACGGCGAATACCAGGACTTCAAGAGCAAGAGCGGCGCCTATGTGCGCGAGCACTTCTTCGGCAAGTACGACGAGACCCGCGCGCTGGTTGCCGACATGAGCGACGACGAGATCTGGGGTCTGACGCGCGGCGGCCACGACCCTGAAAAGGTCTTCGCCGCCTACGCTGCGGCCGTCAAGCACAAGGGCCAGCCCACGCTGATCCTGCCCAAGACGGTGAAGGGCTACGGCATGGGCGAATCGGGCGAGGGCCAGATGATCGCGCACCAGGCCAAGAAGATGACGCAGGACGCGCTGCGCGGTTTCCGCGATCGCTTCCAGATCCCGGTGTCCGACGAGGAGCTGCCCGACGTGCCGTTCATCCGGCTCGCCGAAGACAGCCCCGAGATGAAGTACCTGCGCGAGCGCCGCGCCGCCCTCGGCGGCTACCTGCCGCAGCGCCGCCGCAAGTCGACCGCGCTCGAGATTCCGCCGCTGGCCACCTTCGAGCGCCTGCTCAAGGACACCGGCGAGCGCGAGATCTCCACCACCATGGCCTTCGTGCAGATGCTCGGCACGCTGGTGCGCGACAAGGCCATCGGCAAGCACGTGGTGCCCATCGTGCCCGACGAGTCGCGCACCTTCGGCATGGAGGGCATGTTCCGCCAGCTCGGCATCTGGTCCTCGCTCGGCCAGCTCTACAAGCCGCAGGATGCCGACCAGCTCATGTACTACCGCGAGTCGAAGGACGGGCAGGTGCTGCAGGAAGGCATCAACGAGGGCGGCGCGATGTCCAGCTGGATCGTCGCGGCGACCTCGTACAGCACGAACAACGTGCCGATGATCCCGTTCTACATCTACTACTCGATGTTCGGCCTGCAGCGCGTGGGCGATCTGGCCTGGCTGGCCGGCGACATGCGTGCGCGCGGCTTCCTGCTGGGCGGCACCGCGGGACGCACCACGCTCAACGGCGAGGGCCTGCAGCACGAGGACGGCCACAGCCACATCCTGGCCGGGACCATCCCCAACTGCGTCTCGTACGACCCCACCTTCGCCTACGAGGTGGTAGCGATCGTGCGCGACGGCATGCGCCGCATGTACGCCGAGCAGGAGGACGTCTACTACTACATCACCCTGATGAACGAGAACTACCCCCACCCCGCCATGCCCGAGGGCAGCGAGGCGGGCATTCTCAAGGGCCTCTACCAGCTCAGCGACGGCGGCAAGACACCAAAGAAGGGCCAGCGCGTGCAGCTCATGGGCAGCGGCACCATCCTGCGCGAGGTGATGTACGCGGCCGAGTTGCTCAAGAAGGACTTCGGCATCGCAGCCGACGTGTGGAGCGCGACCAGCTACAACGAGCTGCGCCGCGACGGCATGGCCGCCGAGCGCTGGAGCCGGCTGCACCCCACCGAGCCCGCGCACAAGAGCCATGTCGAGCAATGCCTCCAAGGGCACGACGGCCCCGTGATCGCGGCTACCGACTACATGCGCAACTACGCCGACCAGGTGCGCGAGTACGTGCAGGCCGCAGGCCGGCGCTACACGGTGCTGGGCACCGACGGCTTCGGCCGCAGCGACTACCGCCGCAAGCTGCGCCGCTTCTTCGAGGTCGACCGCTGGCACGTCGTGGTGGCCGCGCTCAAGGCGCTGGCCGACGACGGCGTGCTCAAGCCGGCCATCGTTGCCGAGGCGATCGCGAAGTACGGGCTCGATGCCGAGCGCGCCGCCCCCTGGACCGTCTGAGGCACGACAGAACATGAGCAACGCAATCGACATCAAGGTTCCCGACATCGGCGACTTCAGCGATGTGCCCGTCATCGAGATCTTTGTGAAGGTCGGCGACACGGTGAAGGCCGAGGACCCGATCGTCTCGCTCGAATCCGACAAGGCCACGATGGACGTGCCCGCGCCGCTGGCGGGCGTCGTGACCGCCATCGGCGTCAAGATCGGCGACAAGGTCAGCGAGGGCTCGGTGATCCTGTCGCTCGCGACCGGCGATGCCACGGCCGCGACGCCGGCCGCTGCGCCGGCCGCGCCCGCCGCAGCCGCACCCGCACCGGCGCAGGCCGCCGCAGCCGCCGGTGGCGCCATCGACGAAGCCGCCTTCGCACTCGCCTACGCCGGCCCCGCCGTGCGCAAGCTCGCACGCGAGCTCGGTGTCGATCTCGGCAAGGTCGAGGGCACCGGCGACCACGGCCGCATCGTGCGCGCCGACGTCGAGGCCTTTGCGAAGGGCGGCGGTGCAACCGCTGCGCCGGCCGCCGGCAAGACCGCCGCAGCATCCGCCGCCGGTGGCGTGGGCGGCATCGACCTCTTGCCCTGGCCCAAGGTGGACTTCGCCAAGTTCGGGCCGACCGAGCGCCGGGAGCTGCCCCGCATCAAGAAGATCAGCGCAGCCAACCTGCACCGCAACTGGGTCGTCATTCCGCACGTGACGACGCACGACGAGGCCGACATCACAGAGCTCGAGCCCTTCCGCGTGCAGATGAACAAGGAGCTGGAGAAGTCGGGCGTGAAGATCAGCATGCTGCCCTTCATGATGAAGGCAGCCGTCGCCACGCTGAAGAAGTTTCCCGAGTTCAACGCCAGCCTCGACGGCGACGCGCTGGTGCTCAAGAACTACTGGCACATCGGCTTCGCAGCCGACACGCCCAACGGCCTCATGGTGCCGGTGATCCGCGACGTCGACAGGAAGACCGTGCCCGAGATCGCCAAGGAGATGGGCGAGCTCGCCAAGCTCGCGCGCGACGGCAAGCTCAAGCCCGACCAGATGTCGGGCGGCACCTTCACCATCAGCTCGCTCGGCGGCATCGGCGGCATCTACTTCACGCCGATCATCAACGCCCCCGAGGTCGCCATCATGGGCGTGTGCAAGAGCTACTGGAAGCAGCATTCCAGCGACGGCAAGAGCTACGCCTCGCGCCTCACGCTGCCGCTGTCCCTGTCGTGGGACCACCGCGTGATCGACGGCGCCGCCGCCGCGCGCTTCAACGTCCATTTCGCCAACGTGCTCGCCGACCTGCGGCGCGTGCTGTTCTGAAGGAAGCTTCCCAATGGCACAAACCTCGCATTCGGTGGAAGTCAAGGTCCCCGACATCGGCGACTTCAAGGATGTCGCGATCATCGAGCTGCTGGTCAAGCCCGGCGAGGTCATCGCGGTCGATACCGGCCTGGTCATGGTGGAGTCCGACAAGGCCTCGATGGAGATTCCGTCGAGCCATGCGGGCACTGTGAAGGAGCTGAAGGTCGCGCTGGGCGACAAGGTGAGCGAAGGCTCGGTCATCCTGGTGGTCGAAACATCGGCAGCCGGTCCCGCCGTGGCGCCGACCCCTGCGCCCGCACCGGCAGCTGCCGCAGCATCGGTCGCCGCCGCTCCCGCACCCACGGCCGGCAGCTACGCCGGCAAGGCCGACATCGAGTGCGAAGTGCTCGTGCTCGGCGCCGGGCCCGGCGGCTATTCGGCCGCGTTCCGCAGCGCCGACCTCGGCATGAAGACGGTGCTGGTGGAGCGCTACGCCACGCTCGGCGGCGTGTGCCTCAACGTCGGCTGCATCCCCTCGAAGGCGCTGCTGCACACGGCCGGCGTGATGGACGAGGTAAAGCTGCTCGGAAAGCACGGCATCAAGTACGCCGCGCCCGAGGTCGACATCGATGCGCTGCGCAGCTTCAAGGACGGTGTCGTCAAGAAGCTCACCGGCGGCCTGGCAGGCATGGCGAAGGCGCGCAAGGTCGAGGTCATCACCGGTGTCGGCGCCTTCCTCGATCCGCACCACGTCGAGGTGGTTGGCCAGGGCGGCGCGAAGAAAGTGGTGAAGTTCGCCAAGGCCATCATCGCCGCGGGCTCGCAGTCCGTGAAACTGCCCTTCATGCCCGAGGACGAGCGCATCGTCGATTCCACCGGCGCGCTGCTGCTCAAGGGCATTCCGAAGCGCATGCTGGTGGTCGGCGGCGGCATCATCGGGCTGGAGATGGCGACCGTCTACTCGACGCTCGGCACGCGCATCGACGTGGTCGAGATGCTCGACGGCCTCATGCAGGGCGCCGACCGCGACCTCGTCAAGGTGTGGGAGAAGTTCAACACGCCGCGCTTCGACAACGTCATGCTCCAGACCAAGACGGTCGGCGGCAAGGCCACCAAGGCCGGCATCGAAGTCAGCTTCGAAGGCGAGAAGGCACCGAAGGAGCCGCAGGTCTACGACCTGGTGCTCGTGGCCGTGGGCCGCAGCCCCAACGGCAAGAAGATCGCCGCCGACAAGGCCGGCGTGGCCGTCACCGAGCGCGGCTTCATCGATGTCGACAAGCAGATGCGCACCAACGTTCCGCACATCTTCGCCATCGGCGACGTCGTCGGCCAGCCCATGCTCGCCCACAAGGCGGTGCACGAGGCGCACGTGGCGGCCGAGGCGGCGCACGGCGAGGCGGCGTTCTTCGACGCGCGGCAGATTCCCTCGGTGGCCTACACCGATCCCGAGGTTGCCTGGGCCGGCAAGACCGAGGAGCAGTGCAAGGCCGAGGGCCTGAAGATCGGCAAGGCCGTGTTCCCCTGGGCCGCATCGGGCCGTGCCATCGCCAACGGGCGCGACGAGGGCTTCACCAAGCTGATCTTCGACGAGGCCACCCACCGCATTGTCGGCGGCGGCATCGTCGGAACGCATGCGGGCGACCTGATCGGCGAGCTGTGCCTGGCCATCGAGATGGGCTGCGAGCCCGACGACATCGGCAAGACCATCCACCCGCACCCCACGCTCGGTGAATCCATCGGCATGGCGGCCGAGCTCTTCGAGGGCGTCTGCACCGACCTGCCTCCGGTGAAGAAGAAGTAGGCCGCCCGCATGCCGCTAGAACTCGCTTTCGAGGCGCTGGGGTCCGGTCCTCCGGTCGTGATCCTGCATGGTCTGTTCGGTGCCGGACGCAACTGGGTCCATATCGCGCAATCGCTGGCTGCGGACTACCGGGTCTACCTGCCCGACGCGCGCAACCACGGCGCCTCGCCCTGGGCCGAGTCCATGTCGTACGCCGAGATGGCGCACGACGTCCTCGCGCTCATCGAACAGGAGGGGCTGCAGCGGCCCTTCGTCGTCGGCCACAGCATGGGCGGCAAGACGGCGATGACGCTGGCACTCTCGCACCCGCACGCCCTCGGCGGCGTGGCCGTGATCGACATCGCTCCCGAAAGCTACACCGGGCAGTTCTCCTCGTACATGTCGGCCATGCGCAGCCTCGACGCGGCCGGCGCCGCCGGCCGCCGCGAGATCCGCCGGGTACTGGCCGAAAGCCTGAACGCCAATGCGCCGGTCGACTTCATGATGCAGAACCTGCGCAGGGAGCGCGACCGCTTCGACTGGCGGCTCAATCTGCTCGCGACCGGCCTGTGCATGCGTGATCTTTGCGACTTTCCCCCGACGCTGCGCGATGCACGCTACGAAGGACCCGCGCTCTTCATCGCGGGAGCGGAATCCGACTACCTTCAGCCTGCATCCCTGCCGGGCATCCGGGCGCTGTTTCCAGGCGCCGGGCTCGAGCGCATCGCCGATGCCGGCCACTGGGTGCACGCGGACCAGCCGGACGCCCTGCTGCGCGGATTGAACGACTGGCTGCGCGACGCCTGCGCGCTCGCCCAGAACTGATCTTCAGCCACGCCCCTACAGACGAACGGAGACCGCCCCATGTCCGACAAGCTGCGCGAAGCCGCCCTCGACTACCACCGCTATCCCACGCCCGGCAAGATCTCGGTGAACCCGACCAAGCCGATGGCCACGCAGCGAGATCTGGCGCTCGCCTATTCGCCGGGCGTGGCCGACGCCTGCATGGAGATCGCCCGCGACCCGGCGCAGGCCATGCATCTCACCTCGCGCGCCAACCTGGTGGCGGTCATCACCAACGGGACGGCGGTGCTGGGCCTGGGCAATATCGGCGCGCTGGCCGGCAAGCCGGTGATGGAAGGCAAGGCCTGCCTGTTCAAGAAGTTCGCCGGCATCGACGTCTTCGACATAGAACTCGACGAGACCGACCCCGACGCGCTCATCGACACCATCGCGCGCATGGAGCCCACCTTCGGCGGCATCAACCTCGAGGACATCAAGGCGCCCGAGTGCTTCTACATCGAGAAGAAGCTGCGCGAGCGCATGAAGATCCCGGTCTTTCACGACGACCAGCACGGCACCGCCATCGTCGCCGCGGCCGCCATCCTCAACGCGCTGCGGCACGTGAAGAAGGACATCCGCGAGGTGAAGCTGGTGGCCTCGGGCGCCGGCGCGGCGGCACTGGCCTGCCTCGACCTGATCGTGAGCCTCGGCGTGCCGATGCACAACATCTACGTGTCCGACAGCGCGGGCGTGGTCTACACCGGCCGCAAGGAGCAGATGGACCCGAACAAGGCCCGCTATGCGCAGGACACCTCGGCGCGCAAGCTGGCCGACGTCATCGGCGGTGCCGACATCTTCCTCGGACTTTCGGCCGGCGGGGTGCTCAAGCCCGAGATGGTCAAGGAGATGGCGCGCGATCCGATCATCCTCGCGATGGCCAATCCGACGCCGGAGATCCTGCCGGAAGACGCGCTGGCCGCGCGCCCCGACGCCATCCTCGGCACCGGGCGCTCGGACTATCCGAACCAGGTCAACAACGTCCTGTGCTTTCCGTTCATCTTCCGCGGCGCGCTCGACGTGGGCGCGACCACCATCAACGAAGAGATGAAGCTCGCCGCGGTGCGCGCCATCGCCGAGCTCGCGCATGCCGAGATTCCCGAAGTGGTGGCCCAGGCCTATGGCGCGGCCGGCCTGCGGTTCGGCCGCGATTACCTCATCCCGAAGCCCTTCGATCCGCGGCTGATCGAGGCGGTCGCGCCGGCTGTGGCGCAGGCCGCGGTCGACAGCGGCGTGGCGACGCGGCCGATCGCCGACATGAAGGCCTACCGGCAGCGCCTGTCGCAGTTCGTCTACCAGTCGGGCAGCAGCATGCAGCCGCTGTTCGCAGCCGCCAAGCAGTCGCCCAAGCGCGTGGTCTACGCCGAGGGCGAGGACGAACGCGTGCTGCGCGCCGCGCAGGTGGTGGTGGACGAAGGCCTGGCGCGGCCGCTGCTGCTGGGCCGCCCCGAGGTGATCGCCGAGCGCATCGCGCAGTACGGGCTGCGCCTGGCGCCGGGCAGCGATTGCGAGGCAGTCGACCTGCTCGACCCCGCCGTGCACGGCGATGCCGCCGAGGCCTACTACCAGCTCAAGCGCCGCGACGGGGTCTCGCGCCTGGTGGCGCAGACCGAGATGCGCAGCCGCGGCACGCTGCTCGCCGCGATGCTGGTGCGCCAGGGCCGGGCCGACGCCATGCTGTGCGGCACGCTGGGCGGCTACGGCGATCACCTGCGCCACGTGCGAGACGTGATCGGCCTGCGCCCCGGCACCAGGACCATGGCCGCCATGCAGATGCTGATGCTGCCGGGCCGCCAGCTCTTCATCTGCGACACGCACGTCAACCGCGACCCGGATGCGGCGCAGATCGCCGAGATCGCATTGCTCGCGGCGGAGGAGGTGCGCCGCTTCGGCGTGACGCCGAGCGTGGCGCTGCTGTCGCACTCGAACTTCGGCGGCTCCGACGCGGCCTCCGCCGTGAAGATGCGCGAGGCGCTCGCGCTCATCAAGGCGAGCGATCCGCAGCTCGCGGTCGAGGGCGAAATGCGCGGCGACGCGGCGCTTTCCAAGTCGATCCTCGACCACGAGTTCCCGGACTCGGCCCTGGACACCGAAGCCAACGTGCTCATCATGCCCAACGTCGATGCGGCCAACATCTCCTACAACCTGCTGCGCATGGCAGCCGGCAGCGGCATCACGGTGGGCGGCATCCTGCTGGGCGCGGCGCGCTCGGTGCACATCCTCACGCCGTCGTCCACCGTTCGCCGCATCGTCAACATGACGGCGCTGGCGGTGGTCGATGCCGACTCGCACCGCGGCGCGGCCTGACGACACGGCCATGAACTGAATTTTCTAGGAGACCTTCGTGGACCACCAACCCGTATCCAAGCCCTTCTACAAGTCCCTGTACTTCCAGGTCATCACAGCCATCGTCATCGGCGTTCTGCTGGGCCATTTCTATCCACAGACCGGTGCGGCCATGAAGCCGCTGGGCGACGGCTTCATCAAGCTGATCAAGATGATCATCGCGCCGATCATCTTCTGCACGGTGGTGGTCGGCATCGCCGGGATGGAAGACATGAAGAAGGTCGGCAAGACCGGCGGCCTGGCGCTGCTGTACTTCGAGATCGTCAGCACCATCGCGCTGGTCGTCGGGCTGGTCATCATCAACGTCGTGCGGCCTGGGGCGGGCATGAACATCGATGTGAGCCAACTCGACACCAAGGCGATCGCCGCCTATACGGCGCCGGGACAGATGCAGGGCACGGTCGACTTCCTGCTGCATGTGATACCGAGCACGGTGGTCGATGCCTTCGCCAAGGGCGAAATCCTGCAGGTGCTGCTGTTCGCCGTGATGTTCGGCTTCGCGCTGCACAAGTTCGGCGGCCGCGGCACGCTGGTGTTCGACTTCATCGAGAAGTTCTCGCACGTCCTTTTCGTCATCGTCGGCTACATCATGAAGGTGGCGCCGATCGGCGCCTTCGGCGCGATGGCGTTCACGATCGGCAAGTACGGCGTCGGCTCGCTGCTGCAGCTCGGCCAACTGATGGCGACCTTCTACGCCACCTGCCTGCTCTTCATCTTCGTCATCCTCGGCGGCATCGCGCGGGCGCACGGCTTCAGCATCTGGAAGTTCATCAAGTACATCAAGGAAGAGCTCCTGATCGTGCTGGGCACTTCCTCGAGCGAATCCGTGCTGCCGCGCATGATGGCCAAGCTTGAGAACCTGGGTGCCAAGAAGTCGGTGGTCGGCCTGGTCATCCCGACCGGCTACTCGTTCAACCTCGACGGCACCTCGATCTACCTGACGATGGCGGCCGTGTTCATCGCGCAGGCCACCAACACCGACATGACGCTGACGCAGCAGATCACCCTGCTGCTGGTGCTGCTCCTGACGTCCAAGGGCGCCGCCGGCGTGACCGGCAGCGGCTTCATCGTGCTGGCAGCCACCCTGTCGGCCGTGGGGCACGTGCCGGTGGCAGGCCTGGCGCTGATCCTGGGCATCGACCGCTTCATGTCGGAGGCGCGCGCGCTGACCAACCTGATCGGCAATGGCGTCGCCACGGTCGTGGTCGCCAAGTGGACCAATGACCTGGACGCCGCCCGCATGAAGCGCATCCTGGACAACGAGACGCCGGCCGAGGCCGACGCTCCCGAGGCGGTGCTGGACCAGGTCGAGACCCACATGCCCGTGGCCCAGCCGCGCTGAGTCGATCGCATGCCCGGACGGAGCCCCGCACCATGAGCAACCCTGTGCACAGGCACCGAGTCGTCATCGTGGGCGGCGGCGCCGGCGGCCTGGAGCTGGCCACGCGTCTCGGCGATTCACTGGGCAAGCGCGGCATGGCGGACATCACGCTGGTCGACATGCACCGCACCCACGTGTGGAAGCCCAAGCTGCACGAGATCGCCTCGGGCAGCATGGACATGAGCGCGCACGAGGTCGACTACCTGGCGCAGGCGCACTGGCACCGCTTCCGCTTCCGGCTCGGCGAGCTCACGGGCATCGACCGCGAGCGGCGCGAGGTGCACGTGGCGCCCTACATGGATGACGAAGGCCGGCTGGTCACGCCGGCGCGTGCCTTCGGCTACGACACGCTGGTGGTCGCCATCGGCAGCCTCAGCAACGACTTCGGCACGCCCGGCGTGCGCGAGCACGCGCTGCGGCTCGAGTCGAAGGCGGACGCCCAGCGCTTTCACCAGCGCATGGTCAATGCCTGCATCCGCGCGCATGCGCAGACCGTGCCGCTGCGGCCCGAGCAGCTGCACGTGGCGATCATCGGCGCGGGCGCCACCGGCGTGGAGCTGGCCGCCGAGCTGCATCGCACCACGCGCGAGGTCGTCGCCTACGGACTGGACCGCGTGGACGCCGAGAAGGACATCCAGGTCAGCGTGATCGAGGCCGCCGACCGCGTGCTGCCTGCGCTGCCGCCGCGCATGTCGGCCGCCACCGAGGCGCTCCTGCGCAAGCTGGGTGTGGACGTGCACACCTCGGCCAAGGTGGCAGAGGTGCTGCCCGAGGGCGTGCGCCTGGCCGACGGCCGCACGCTGCCGGCCGAGCTGGTGGTGTGGGCCGCGGGCGTGAAGGCGGCCGACTTCATGAAGGACATCTCGGGACTCGAAACCAACCGCAGCAACCAGCTGGCGGTGCTGCCGACGCTGCAGACCACGCGCGATCCCGACATCTTCGCCATCGGCGACTGTGCGGCCTGCGAGTGGCCCGAGGCCAACGGCGGCAAGGGCGGCCTGGTGCCGCCGCGCGCGCAGGCAGCGCACCAGCAGGCCTCGCACGTCGCGGCGCAGATCCGCCGGCGCCTGGGCGGAAAGGCGCTGAAGCCCTACCGCTACCGCGACTTCGGCTCGCTCGTGTCGCTCGGCGAGTTCAGCACCGTGGGCAACATGATGGGCGGCCTGATCGGCGGCAGCCTGATGATCGAAGGGCTGTTCGCGCGGCTCATGTACATGTCGCTCTACAAGATGCACGAGCTGGCGCTGCACGGTGTCGTCAAGGTCTCGCTCGACACGCTCGCCCGCCTGATCACGCGGCGCACCGAACCCCACGTCAAGCTGCACTGAGAAGTCACGCCATGACGCGACCTTCACCCGATTTCGCGGGCTCGTGGCTGCAAGCCTGGCAGCAGAGGCTGTCGCAAGGTCATCTGCACAAGCGCCCGCTGGTCATCTCTGGCCCTACGTGGTCAACGGCTACCTCCAAGAAGCAAGGCCTGGGCCGCTGCCATTTCCTTCACGTCAACCCCCAAGGAGATTCTCATGTCAGACGATATCGTGATCGTTGCCGCGCAACGCACGGCGGTCGGCAAGTTCGGCGGCTCGCTCGCCGGCACGTCCGCCCCCGAGCTGGGCGCGCACGTGGTGAAGGGCCTGCTCGCCAAGGCCGGCGTGCCGGGCGAAGCGGTGTCCGAGGTGATCATGGGCCAGGTACTGGCGGCCGGCTCGGGCCAGAACCCGGCGCGGCAGACGGTCGTCAAGGCGGGGCTGCCGATCGGCGTGCCGGGCCTCACCATCAACAAGGTCTGCGGTTCGGGCCTGAAGGCCGTGATGCTGGCGGCGCAGGCCGTGAAGTGCGGCGACGCCGAGATCGTGGTGGCCGGCGGCCAGGAGAACATGAGCGCCGCGCCGCACGTGCTGCCCAACTCGCGCAACGGCCAGCGAATGGGCGACTGGAAACTGGTCGACACCATGATCGTCGACGGCCTGTGGGACGTCTACAACCGGTACCACATGGGCACCACGGCCGAGAACGTGGCGAAGAAGTACGGCATCACCCGCGAGATGCAGGACGCGCTGGCGCTGGCCTCGCAGCAGAAGGCTGCCGCCGCGCAGGACGCGGGGCGCTTCGACGACGAGATCCTGCCCTTCAGCATTGCGCAGAAGAAAGGCGACCCGATCGTCTTCGCCGCCGACGAGTTCGTGAACCGCAAGACCAATGCCGATGCGCTCGCTGGCCTGCGCCCCGCCTTCGACAAGAGCGGCTCGGTCACGGCCGGCAATGCCTCGGGCCTGAACGACGGCGCGGCCGCGGTGCTGGTGATGTCGGCATCGCGCGCCGCCGCGCTCGGCCTGCAGCCGCTGGCCGTCATCCGCGCCTATGCGAGCGCGGGGCTGGACCCGTCGCTCATGGGCATGGGACCGGTGCCCGCTTCGCAGCTGGCGCTGAAGAAGGCCGGCTGGAAGGCGCAGGACCTCGACCTGATGGAGATCAACGAGGCCTTCGCCGCACAGGCCTGCGCGGTCAACCGCGAGATGGACTGGGACACCAGCCGCATCAACGTCAACGGCGGCGCCATCGCCATCGGCCACCCGATCGGCGCATCCGGCTGCCGCGTGCTGGTGACGCTGCTGCACGAGATGCGCCGCCGCGGCGCGAACAAGGGCCTGGCCTCGCTGTGCATCGGCGGCGGCATGGGCGTGGCGCTGGCGGTAGAGCGGGGTTGACGCCCACCCCCGAAGCGCCTTCGGCGCCTCCCCCTCAAGGGGGCGACACCAGCGGCCGGGCGAAGCCGGTTCCGCGCTGTCTCCCGACCTGATTGCGACAGTTTCGCGCGTTGCAGAGCGCGCACAGCGCAGTGGTTCAAGCGGAATCTTTTTATTTCATGTCAAGGAGAAAGCAGATGAGCGAGAAGCAGCAGAAAGTGGTCCTGGTCACCGGCGGCATGGGCGGCCTGGGCGAGACGATCTCCACCAAGATGGTCGATGCGGGCTACAAGCTCGCGGTGACCTATTCGCCGGGCAACAAGTCGCATGCCGACTGGGTGTCGCAGATGGCGCAGCGCGGCTACGAGATCCTGGCCGTGCCCTGCGACGTGGCGGACTTCGATTCGTGCGTGAGCGCGGTGTCGCAGGTGCAGGAGCGGCTGGGCCCGGTCGACGTCCTGGTCAACAACGCCGGCATCACGCGCGACATGACCTTCAAGAAGATGGATCGCGTCAACTGGGACGCCGTGCTGCGCACCAATCTCGACAGTCTGTTCAACATGAGCAAGCAGGTGGCCGACGGCATGGTGGACCGCGGCTGGGGCCGCATCATCAACGTGTCGTCGGTGAACGGCTCGAAGGGCGCCTTCGGCCAGACCAACTACTCGGCGGCCAAGGCCGGCGTGCATGGCTTCACCAAGGCGCTGGCGCTGGAGGTGGCGAAGAAGGGAGTCACCGTGAACACCATCTCGCCGGGCTACATCGGCACCAAGATGGTCACGGCCATCCCGAAGGAGGTGCTGGACAGCAAGATCCTGCCGCACATTCCCGTGGGCCGCCTCGGCAAGCCCGAGGAAGTGGCGGGCCTGATCATCTACCTCGCCTCGGAAGAGGCGGCGTTCGTGACTGGCGCCAACATCGCCATCAATGGCGGCCAGCATATGCAATGAGCCGACGACCATCGACAAGGACGGCGCGATGGAGCAGGCGGTGCTGGCCAGCCAGCGCGCGCTGCAGCAGCTGGTCGACTGGGCGTGAGCCTGCGCGAGACGCAGCTCAAGAAGGCGCTCACGAGACCTGGCTGGCGCTGGGCGTGGGCATCCCGCTGGTCGCCATGGGTTGGCGGCTGGCTGAACTGACTGACACGCGCCACCGGGCAGCCACCGATGCGGCCCACACGGCCTTGTGCAATAACGCCTTCATGATTCCATGGGAGCCGGCCCGGCGCTTCGATGTGCCTTCTGAGACCGCAAGACGCTGGCGCGGGCTACCGCGGTGGTGCGGCGCGCTGGCACTGGTGGCGCTGGCCGCCGTTGCCGGCCATCAGCTCGCCATGCAGAACGGCCTGGCGCGGCTGCGCGAAGCGGCCGAGCATCGGCTCGACATGCTTGCGACCGGGCTCGATGCCGACCTGGCCCGTTTCGAGTACCTGCCCGCGCTGCTGGAGATGACGCCCATCGTCCCGGCGCTGCTCGGCGCGCCGTCGGATGTGGGCCTGCGCGATGCGGTCAACCGCTATCTCGACGGCGTCAATGCCACCGCGGGCGCCGAGATGCTCTACGTGCTGGACGCCGCCGGCACCTCGCTGGCCGCCTCCGACTGGAACCGGCCGGGCACCACTGTCGGCCAGGACCTGTCGTTCCGGCCCTACGTGATCGATGCGCTGCGGCAAGGCAAGGGCCGCTTCTACGGCGTCGGCATCACCAGCCGCAAGCCCGGCTACTACCTTTCCTACGCCCTGCGCCGCGACCAACCGGCGCGCGGCGTGGTGGCAGTGAAGGTCAATCTCGAGGAGGCCGAGCGCGCCTGGCGCCTGCTGCCGGGCCATGTGATGCTGATCGACCAGCGCGGCGTGGTGATCTTGGCCACCCGCCAGGACCTGAAGTTCCGTCCGCTGCGAGCGCTCGAGTCATTGCAGCGCGCCGAGGTGCAGCGCTCGCGACCCTATGGCGAGGCCGGACTGGAGCCGCTGCAGTGGGTGCAGAAGGAGGCGCTGGCACGCGACGTGCAGATCATCGCGCTCGACGGCGTGGACCAGCTCGCCTCAACGCGCGCGCTGCGCGGGGCGCCCTGGCAGCTGGTGGTCCTGGACGACCTGGCGCCGGTGCGCGTGGGCGCGCGCTACACGGCCATCACGGCGAGCCTGGGCATGGCAGTGGTGCTGCTGATCGCCGTGACGCTGTGGCAGAGGCGCCGCGCCGTGCGCCAGAAGCTGGCCAACCAGGCCGCGCTGCAGGCGGCGCACGACAGCCTCGAATCGACCGTGGTCGCGCGCACCGCGCAGCTGCGCGCGGCCCAGGGCGAGCTGGTGCATGCCGGCAAGATGGCCGCGCTCGGCCAGATGTCGGCCGGCGTGGTGCACGAGCTGAACCAGCCGCTGACGGCCATGCGCACGCTCTCGGAGAGCGCCGCCATCCTGCTCGACAAGAACCGCTTCGACGAGGTGCGCGGCAACCTGCGGCGTATCCGCGGCATGGTCGACCGCCTGGCACGCCTGACCTCGCAGCTCAAGACCTTCGCGCACAAGAGCGAGCTGCAGCTCGCTCCGGTGGCGCTGGCGCAGGCGGTGGCCGATGCGCAGCTCATCGTCGCCGTGGCGGCCAAGAAGAACGCCATCGCCATCGAGCTCGATGTGCAGCCCGCCACCCTCGCCGTGGTGGCCGAGGAGGCGGCGCTGGGCAGCGTGCTTGTGAACCTGATGCGCAACGCCATCGACGCCATGCAGGACTCGCCGCGGCGCACGCTGCGGCTCGAGGCGAGGCAGCAGGAGGGCCGGGTGACCCTGCGCGTGAGCGACACCGGGCCTGGCATTGCGCCGGACATCCTGGCGCGCCTGTTCGAGCCCTTCGTGACCAGCAAGCCGGCGGCCACCGGGCTGGGCCTGGGCCTCGTGATCTCGGCACAATTGGTGCGGGCCATGGACGGCGCGCTGCGTGCGGCCAACCTGCCGCAGGGCGGTGCCTGCTTCGTCGTCGACCTGCCGGTTGCCATCCACAAGGTTCCCAGTCACCGGTTGGAGGGAGTGATCAACAAGTGAGCGACGCTCCCGTCATCCGAGTGCTGCTGGTCGAAGACGACGAGGACGTCCGGCTCAGCACGACGCAGATGCTGACGCTGGCCGGCTTCGAGGTCGACGCCTTCGCGAGCGCGGAGCGCGCGCGTGCGCAGATCAGCTTCGGCGTGCCTGCCGTCGTGGTCAGCGACGTTCGCCTGCCGGGCCTGAGCGGCACCGATTGGCTGCTCGAGCTGCGCAATGCCGATGCCGAACTGCCCGTGATCCTGGTCACCGGCCACGGCCACATCGCCATGGCGGTGCAGGCCATGCGCGAGGGCGCCTACGACTTCATCGAGAAGCCTTTCAGCTCCGAGCGGCTGGTGGCCATCGTGCGTCACGCCATCGAACGCCGGCAGCTCACGCTGCAGGTGCGCGCGCTGCGCGACGCGCTGGAGAACTGGCACGGCATCCAGGCGGTGCTGATCGGCCGCTCGGCTCAGATGCAGCAGGTGCGCCGCACCGTGATGACGTTGGCCGAGACCTCGGCCGATGTGCTGATCTACGGAGAGACCGGGACCGGCAAGGAGCTGGTCGCCCGCTGCCTGCACGAGCACAGCGAGCGGCGCCGCCAGCATTTCGTGCCGCTCAACTGCGGCGGCCTCCCCGAGGCGCTGGCCGAGAGCGAGCTGTTCGGCCACGAGGCCGGCTCCTTCACCAGCGCCAACCGCGTGCGTGTGGGCAAGTTCGAGTACGCCCACGGCGGCACGCTTTTTCTCGACGAGATCGAGAGCATGCCGATGGCGGTGCAGGTCAAGCTGTTGCGTGCCCTGCAGGAGCGCTCGATCGAGCGCATCGGCTCCAACCGGGCCATCCCCTTCGACTGCCGCGTGGTGGCTGCGAGCAAGGAGGACCTCAAGGACCTGAGTGACCGGCAGAAGTTCAGGGCCGACCTGTATTACCGCCTCGGCGTTGCCTTCATCGAGATGCCGCCGCTGCGCGAACGCCGCGAGGACATCCCGCTCCTGTTCGAGCATTTCACGCTGCTGGGGGCCGCGCGCTACGGGCGCGTCGCGCCGATCCTGAGCGGCGCACAGGTCGCCGACCTGATGGCCTACGCCTGGCCCGGCAACGTGCGCGAGCTGCGCAACGTGGCCGACCGCTTCGTTCTCGGCCTGCTGGGCGAGCGCCTGACGCAGGCGCGCGGAACCCCCGAAGGGATGCCCGCGCTGCCGCGCAGCCTGCCGCAGCAGGTCGAGTCGTTCGAGCGGGCGGTGATCGTCGACGCGCTGCGCAAGCACCAGGGCGACCAGTCGGCCACGGCCAACGCCCTGGCGATCGCGCGGCAGACGCTGCACGACAAGCTGCGCAAGCTCGGCATCACCGCGGAAGAATTCAAGTCCTAGTGTGCTGTTGCGTCAATAGCTGCAGCTATGTGCGGGACAGCACACTAGCTCAGTTGGCCACCGGTCTCGCGCACGTCCTCGCGCACCACGAGCGCCGTGGCCACCGCGATGCGCAGCGCAGCGATCACCGTGTCGAGCGCCATGCTCGGCGCGCCGGGAAAACGCGCCGCCTGCTCCGGCAGATAGGGGATGTGAATGAATCCCCCACGCACGCCTGTTGCGACCGGCCGGGTCGCGATGCGATGCATGAGGCCGAAGAAGAGGTGGTTGCAGACGAAGGTGCCGGCGCTGTTCGACACCGCGGCCGGTATGCCGCCCGCGCGCAGGTCGCGCACCATCGCCTTGATCGGCAGCGTCGAGAAGTAGGCCGCCGGCGCGCCCGCCACCACTGGCACATCGATGGGCTGGCAGCCTGCGTTGTCGCAGATTCGGCCGTCGTCGACGTTGATCGCCACGCGCTCGGGCGTGATCTCGCTGCGCCCGCCGGCCTGGCCGATACCTATCACCAGTTGCGGCTGCAACTCGTCGATGGCCGCTCCGAGCTCCCGCAGCGCAGCGCCGAAGACGCAGGAGATGCGGCGGGCCTGCACCATGGCGCCTTCGCAGCGCCAGCCTTGGAGCGCGCGCACTGCTTCCCATGAGGGATTCAATGCGTCCTTGTCGAAGGGCTCGAAGCCCGTCAGCAGCACGTTCGGCACAGGCGGCCCGGACGCTCAGGCCGTCGCAGCGACCGCGATGCCTTCGCTCTCGAGCCGCTCGCGGATGCGGCGCGCAAAGGCCAGCGCATGCGCGCCGTCGCCATGCAGGCAGACGGTCTGTGCGTTGACGCTGACCACCGTGCCGTCGATCGCGGTCACGCGGTGATCGCGCACGAGCGACAGCGTCTGGGCCAGCGACTGCTCTTCGTCCTCTATCAGGGCGCCGGGCCGGCTGCGCGGCACCAGGCTGCCGTCGGGCATGTAGCCGCGGTCGGCGAACACCTCCTCGACCGGCTCCAGCCCCGCGCGCTCGGCGGCGCCGATCATGCCGCTGCCGGCGAGGCCGAAGAAGCGCAGGCCGGGGTCGAAGCGTCGCACCGCCTCGCACAGGGCGTCGGCCAGCACGGGGTCTTTCACCGCCTGGTTGTAGAGCGCGCCGTGCGGCTTGACATGCGCCAGCGTGCCGCCCTCGGCCTTGACGATGGCCGCCAGCGCGCCGACCTGGTAGAGCACGCCCGCGACGATCTCCTCGGGCGGCAGATGCATCTCGCTGCGGCCGAAGTTCTCGCGGTCGGGGAAGCTGGGGTGGGCCCCGATGGCAACGCCGTTGTCCAGCGCCCAGCGCACGCATTGGCGCATGGTCTTCGGGTCGCCCGCATGCCAGCCACAGGCGATGTTGGCGGAGCTCACGAGCTTGAGCAGCGCCTCGTCGTTGGCGCAGCCCTCGCCGAGGTCGGCGTTGAGGTCAATCCGCATGGTGGCTTTCTCCTTCGGCCGGATTGTGCGCCGGCACCGGCCACCCCGCAGCGGCCAGGGCTTGCCCGACCTGCGCGAGGTAACGCCGCTGCCCGGCCCAGGCCTGCAGGGCCGCTGCGGCATCGACTTCGGCGAGGCGCAGGCGGCCGTTGAGCGGCGCTCGGGCGAGCTTCCAGAGATCGGCGCGGATCACGACGCCGATGCGCGGATAGCCGCCGGTGGTCTGGGCATCGCCCATCAGGATGATGGGCTGCCCGGAGGGCGGCACCTGGATCGTGCCGGGAATCACGGCGGAGGACAGCATGTCCGCGTTGCGCTTGCGCTTGAGCTCGGGCCCGTCGAGCCGGTTGCCCATGCGGTTGCTCTGCGGCGTGATGCGCCAGGACGCACTCCACAGCTGCTCGCGCGCAGCGACGGTGAACTGTTCGAACTCGGGGCCCGGCATGACGCGCAGGACGACCGCGCCCTCGCTGTCCTGCTCCCACCCGGGCGCGCGCAGGCCGAAGGCACGCCGCGCCAGGTGCGTCGCATCCAGCTTCGACGCGCCCAGGGGCAGGCGGTCGCCCTTTTTCAACGCACGCCCCAGATGGCCGCCGAAGCCGGCCTTGAGATCGGTGCTGCGCGAGCCGATGACCTGCGGCACGTCGATGCCGCCGGCAACGGCGAGCCAGCTGCGCAGGCCCGCCTTCGCGCTCCATTCGTTCGCAGGTCCGAGCCGGAGCACCTGGCCGGCCTGCACCGGGACGCTCCAGCAGGGCCACAGCGGCGAGCCATCAAGACGGGCTCCGAAGTCGTCGCCCGTCAGCGCGATGCGGGTGGGCGTATCGAAGCGGATCTCGCAGCCGCCCAGGGTGAGCTCGAGGCCGGCCGCGCCGTCGCCGTTGCCCACCAGCCGATTGGCCAGCGCGAGCCCGAGCGCGTCGAGGGCGCCGCCGGGGCAGATGCCCTGCTGCCGGTGGCCATAGCGGCCCAGGTCCTGCACGGAAGCCAGCAGGCCGGGACGCAGCACGGTGAGAGCACCCGCGGCCCTCACAGCTCGGCACTTTCGACGACGAAGCGCACACGGTCGCCCGGACGCAGCAGCGTGGGCTCGGCCGCGCGCGGATCGAAGAGCTCGAGGGGGGTGCGGCCGATCAGCTGCCAGCCGCCGGGCGAGACCAGCGGATAGATGCCGGTCTGCGCCCCGCCGATGCCGACCGAGCGGGCCGGCACCGCCACCCGGGGTTCCGCACGCCGTGGGGTCGCCAGTTCCGGCGGCAAGCCGCCCAGGAAGGCGAAGCCCGGCAGGAAGCCCAGCAGGTAGACCACGTAGTCGGCGTCGCTGTGGCGCCGCACCACCTCGGCCGGCGCCAGCCCGGTGTGCGCCGCCACATCGGCCAGGTCGGGGCCGGCCTCGCCGCCGTAGGCCACGGGGATGCGGATGTCGCGCCCTTCGATCGCCATGCCGGCCAGTTGCGGCCAGGCCGACAGCACCTGCATCTCCAGCTCGGCGGCGTCGACCTCTTCGGGATCGAAAAGAAGGCTCAGGTTGTTCATGCCCGGCAGCACCTCGTGCACGCCGCGCCATTGCAGGGCTTCGTTCGCCAGCGCCCAGATCTGTTGCTGCTGCGCCAGCGTTGCTGGCGCCGGCAGCTCGCACAGCAATGCCGCATCGCCCAGGGCGTGCAGACGCGGCCCGTGCGTCATTCGCGGCCCAGGCTGCGCACCTTGGCCATCAGGCTGTTCTGCACGTTGGGGGAGACGAACTTGTCGACCTCGCCACCGAGCATCGCGATCTCGCGCACGAAGGTGCTGGAGATGAACTGGTACTTGTCGCTGGGCGTGAGGAACACGGTCTCGACATCGGGCATGAGCGAGCGGTTCATGCCGGCGAGCTGGAATTCGTAGTCGAAGTCGGTCACGGCGCGCAGGCCGCGCACCATGGCCTTGCCGCCCCGCGCCACGACGAAATCGCGCAACAGGCCCGAAAAACTCTCCACCGAGACCTGGTCGCTGAAAGGCGCCACCGCATTGCGCGCCATGTCCATGCGCTCCTGCAGCGTGAACAACGCCTTCTTGTGATGGCCGGCGGCCACCGCGACGATGACCTTGGAGAACAGCTGGGTCGCCCGGCGCACCACGTCCTCGTGGCCGAGCGTGATGGGGTCGAAAGTGCCGGGGTACACCGCGATCACGTTGCTGGACATGGTTGCTTCCTCCTGGTGCAGCCGACGCGGCCGATTCCGGCGGATTATGCAGCGGTGTCAGACGCAAGTATCAAGAGATGTGCATGCACCGCGCCGGCCTTGAGGTATCGGAACACGCCGAGGCCGAAGGCTGCGAGCTCTTCGTCGGGCCATCGACGCGCCGCTTCGAGGTAGACCACGCCCTGGGGCCGCAATGCGCGCGCGGCGGCGCGCAGGGCTGGCGCGTAGAGCGCCGTGCTCTCGAAGGGCGGATCGAGGAACACCGCATGCAGACTGCCCGACGCGGCGCGCTCGAGTGCGGTGACGCCGTTGCCGCGCTCGATGCGGACGGCATCGGCTTCCAGCTTTGCTTTCAGCGCCTGGAATTGCGCGACCAGCGCTGCGTCCTGCTCGCACAGCAGCACGGAGGCCGCGCCGCGCGAGGCAGCCTCGAAGCCGAGCGCGCCGGTGCCTGCGAACGCATCGACGCAGTGCCAGTCCGGCAACTCGCCGCCGCTGGCCCCGGCGAGACTGGCGAGCCAATTGAAGAGCGTCTCGCGCACGCGGTCGGGCGTGGGGCGCAGGCCGGGCTTGTCGGCCACGGCCAGGCGCGTGCGTTTCCATCGGCCACCGATGATGCGGACCTCGTTGCGGCGCGCATCGGCCGGCCTGGGGGTCGGCTTCACGGCACGGCTGCGGGCAGGTGTCCGTTTACTCATCGTCGTCGACGCACTGCATCTCGGCTCCGTGGATCTCGCAGTCCACCACATCCTTTGCCATTTTGTCGCTCCTCGTTGCGCTGTGAGGCGAGGATGGTAGCCAAGCGGCGTGCGGCGCCTTCAAGGCCTTCCGCCGACCACCACCGTGACCATGCGATCGGGCTGCAGCTTGCGCGCGAAGGCGGCCTTGACATCGGCCGCGGTGACCGCGTTCATGCGCGCGGTCCAGGTCTCGAGGTAGTCGAGCGGCAGGTCGTTCCACGCGATATTGGACACGTTGCCGAGCAGCTTGCGGTTGCTGTCGAGCAGCAGCGGGAAGCCGCCGATCAGGTTGTCCTTGGCGGCCTTGAGCTCGGCCGCGGTCGGCCCCTCCGCGACGAACCTGGCGAGCACCTCGCGTGAGACCTTCACCGCGTCGGCCGCCTGGTCGGGCCGGGTCTGGAAGCCGATGCGGAACGAGCCCGCGTGCAGGCCCGGCGAGAAGGTGCTGTAGACGCTGTAGGCCAGGCCGCGCTTCTCGCGCACTTCCTCGGTCAGGCGCGAGACGAAGCCGCCGCCGCCGAGGATGTAGTTGCCGACGGTGAGCGCGAAATGGTCGGGGTCGCGGCGTGCGTAGCCCGGCTGGCCGATCCAGACATGGGCCTGGGCCGAGTCGAAAGGCAGGCGCACGTCCTTGGCGGCAGCCAGCGGCGCCACTTCTGCAACGGGGGGCAGCGCGGCGCAGCCGCCAGCCGGCGCTGGCAGGCGCGACAACAGCGTGTTCGCGATCGTCTCCGCCTGCGCGCGCGTGACCGCGCCGACGATGCTGAGCTTGGCGCGGCAGGGCTGGATCAGTTGCTCGTAGCGCTGGCGCATCGCAGCCGTGTCGATGCGCGCCAGCGTGGCCTCGGTCGTGTCCAGTCCGTAGGGGTGGTCGCCGTACACGTTCTGCGAGAAGGTGCGCGCCGCCAGGGTCGCGGGCTTGGTGTTGGCTTCGCGGATCGAGGCGTTGAGGCGCTCGCGCTCGCGCTGCCAAACGTCTTCGGGAAAGGCCGGCTCGCCGATCTCGCGCGCCGCGAGATGCACCGCCTTTTGCAGCAGGGCCGGCTCGGACAGCGTGCGCAACGAGAAGCTCATGCGGTCGGAGCCGGCGCTGGCATCGAAGTCGGCGCCCAGATCGGCCCAGGCCTCGCCCAGCGCATTCTGATCCATGGCGGGATCGCTGCCATTGGCCCGGATTCCTTTCTCGACCATGCCGGCAGTCACGCCGGCCAGCCCGGACTGCGCCGGCGGGTCGCGCCGACTGCCGGCGTCGAAATCGATCTGCACGTCGACGATGGGCAGGGCGTCGGTGGCAGCGAGGTAGACCTTGGCGCCGCTGGGCAATGTCCAGTGCTCGATGGGCACGGCCGCATGCGCTGCAGCGCCGGCCAGCGCCAGTGCCAGGTAGGCCAGGCACCGCAGGGTTCGGATGTTCTTGAAGCTCGACATGGTGGGGCCGCTCCGGGTCTTCAACGCAGGTCGCCCGCCGGCGCCGCGAAGCCGCGCGCGCGGCGTTGGGGATCGGGCGGCAGCGGCCGCAGGGTGGCAGCCGTCAGCTGGTCGTCGCCGAAGTACTTGGCGGCGACCGCCTGCACCTCTTCGGCGGTCACCTTCTGCAGGCGCGCGATGATGCGCGCGCTGGCATCGAGCGGCAGGCCCTGGACCCAGTGGCTGCCGAGCTCGCGCGCCTGCGCCATGACGGAGTCGAGCTTGTAGGTTTCGCTGGCCGTCCACTGGGTCTTGACGCGCGCCAGCTCGGCCGCGCCGATGCCCTCGCGGGCGATCTTCGCCACCTGCTCGCGCAGCGCGGCCTCGACCGCTTCAGGCGTCTTGTCGGCGGCGGGCACGCCGTCGAGCACGAAGATCTGCGGGCCGCGGCCGACGAAGCCCGCGTACGCGCCGGCGGAGTCGGCCACGCGGCCCGGGCCCTGCGTGAGCGCGCGGTCGAGCCGCGCGCCGGGATAGCCGTCGAGCACGGCGGACAGCACCGTCAGTGCATAGGCATCGCTCGCGCCATCGAACTGGTCGGTGGCCGGGATCTGGGGCGCGCGGAAAGCGAGCGACACGTAGGCCTGCTCGGCCGGTGCCTTGAACTCGAGGCGCCGGATGCCGCGCTGCGGCGGCTCGATGCGCGGCTTGCGCTCGGGCATCGCGCGAGCGGGGATACGGCCGTAGTACTTCTCGGCCAGGGCGCGCACCCGCTCCACATCGACGTCGCCCACCACCACGACCGCCGCATTGGCGGGCACGTACCAGCGCTCGAAGAAGGCACGCGCGTCGGCCGGCGTCATGGCGTCGAGGTCGCTCATCCAGCCGACAACGGGACGTCGGTAGGGCGAGGCCGTGAAGATGACGGCGTTCTGCTGCTCGCCGAGCAGGGCGCGCAGCTGGTCGTCGGTGCGCAGGCGGCGCTCTTCCTTGACGACCTCGATCTCGCGCTTGAATTCTTCATCCGCCCACTGGTTGTTGGCGAAGCGGTCGGACTCGAGGGCCATCACCTGCTCCAGCTTGTCGGCCGGGATCTGCTGGTAGTAGCCGGTGTAGTCGCGCGTGGTGAAGGCGTTCTCGCGGCCGCCCAGCGCGGCGACCCGGCGCGAGAACTCGCCGGGCTTGAGCGTCCTGGTGCCCTTGAACATCATGTGCTCGAGCACATGCGCCACGCCCGAGGTGCCGTCGACCTCGTCGAAGGAACCGACCCGCAACCAGAGCATCTGGACCGCCGTCGGCGCGCGCCGGTCGGGCTTGACGATCAGGGTCATGCCATTGGCGAGGGTGAACTGGCGGGCCTGGACCGGCTGGGTGGCCGAGGCAACGGCGGCAGCGGGGGCGTCCGGCGGGGATGTCTGCGCCAAGGCGGCCCCGGCCCAGGGCGCCATCAGCACCGAGGCCAGCACCGCACCAGACGCAGCGCGGCGTGGCGAGGGGTGTTTCATAGAATGGGTCGGATTGTAAAAACGCCCCGATGTTCAGTTTCTTCAAGAAAAAGCCGGCCCCCGACAGCTCTGCGCCGGCGCCTGCGCCTGTCGAGACGCCGGCCGAGCCGCCGGCGCCCGCCAGGTCCGTGTTCTCGCCGTCCAGCTGGTTCGGCACCAAGCCCGTCGAGCCGCCACCCGCGGTGGCCCCTCCCCCCGCTGCGCCTGCTGCCCCTGCAGCGCCCGCACCTTCGCCCAGTGCCGAGGCGCCCGCGCCGGTGCCGGTGCCGGTGCCGGTGCCGGTGCCGGTGCCGGTGCCGGTGCCTGTGCCTGTGCCTGTGCCGGTGCCGGTGCCCGCGGTGGTGCCCGCGGAAGCCGCGCCTCCGGAGCGCAGCGGCTGGCTCGGGAAGCTCAGGACGGGTTTGCGCAAGACCGGCAACAGCATCACCGCCGCCTTCGTCAACGCCCAGATCGACGACGCCCTCTACGAGGAACTCGAAGAAGCCCTGCTGATGGCCGACACGGGCGTGAAGGCCACGGAATACCTGCTGGACGACCTGCGCCGGCGCGTGCGCAGCAACATGGCGACCGAAGCCTCGCAGGTCAAGCTCCTGCTGGCCGACGCCATTGCGGACCTGCTGCGCCCGCTCGAGAAGGAACTGGTGATCGGCGAGCACACGCCCACCGTGATCATGGTGGCGGGCGTCAACGGCGCGGGCAAGACCACCTCGATCGGCAAGCTCACGAAGCACCTTTCCAACGAGGGCGCTTCGGTGCTACTGGCGGCGGCCGACACCTTCCGCGCTGCGGCGCGCGAGCAGCTGCTGGTCTGGGCCGACCGCAACACGGTCGAGATCGTGAGCCAGGAGGGCGGCGATCCGGCCGCCGTGAGCTTCGACGCGGTCAATGCCGGCAAGGCGCGCGGCAAGGACGTGGTGCTGGTCGACACCGCCGGCCGGCTGCCGACCCAGCTGCACCTGATGGACGAGCTCAAGAAGATCAAGCGCGTGGTGGCCCGGGCCGACGCCACGGCGCCGCACGAGGTGCTGCTCGTGATCGACGGCAACACCGGGCAGAACGCCCTGGCCCAGGTCCGGGCCTTCGACGAAGCGCTGGGCCTGACGGGCCTGGTCATCACCAAGCTGGACGGCACTGCCAAGGGCGGCGTGCTGTGCGCGATCGCGCGCGAGCGGCCGATCCCGGTGTATTTCATCGGGGTGGGCGAGAAGCTGGAAGACCTGGAGACCTTCAAGGCCCGGGAGTTCGCGCAGGCCCTGGTGGGATAGCCCGGGTGGTGGCGCTTCTGGCATCATGCTCAGGGGCCGCAGAGCCCGCCAGGAGACCGCCATGCACAGCGCTGCCACGCCCCTGCCGGGCACGGACCGCAAGGTCGACCGCCTGCTCGCCCACTACGGCGAGAGCCACCAGAACCCGACGAACGAGGCGATCCACATGATCGCCATCCCGGCGATCATGCTGAGCATCGTCGGGCTGCTGTACGCCCTGCATCCGTGGGTGGCCTACGCCTTCGTGGCCGCCAGCGCGGTCTACTACCTGTTGCTGCGCTCCGCGAGCTTCGTGATCGCGATGGTCATCTGCATCGCGCTGGCGCTGGCCGCGGTGCATGCGATGGGGGACCTTGTGCTCCCGATTTCCGCCGCCATATTCGTCGTGGCCTGGATCTTCCAGTTCATCGGGCACAAGATCGAGGGCAAGAAGCCCTCCTTCTTCGAAGATATCCAGTACCTGTGGGTCGGCCCGCTGTTCGTGCTGTCCAGGCTCTTCCTGCGCCTGGGCGTCCGCTGGTAACAGTTGATTTCCGGGGCGTCGAGAGGGCGCCGTCCTATTCACAAGGCTCGGCAGAGGGATAGGTTGTGCCTATCCACCCCATTGAAACCCTCGGGGGAACCCTTGGCTTAGCACTCCATCCAACCGAGTGCTAATATGTCCCTGAACGAAGGAGTTTGCCCAATGACAGCAATGTCCGGAGCCCCCGCCAACCAGCTCGCCGTCGCCAATCCCTGGTCGATGGTGCCTTCGCTGGGTAACCTGGACGCCTATATTTCCGCGGCCAATCGCCTCCCCCTGCTGACGCAGGAGGAAGAGCAGCGCTACGCGCGCCAGCTGCGGGACCACAATGACCTGGAAGCCGCCGGTGCCCTGGTGCTTTCGCACCTGCGCCTGGTGATCTCGATTTCCCGCCAGTACCTGGGGTACGGGCTGCCGCACGGCGACCTGATCCAGGAAGGCAATGTCGGCCTGATGAAGGCGGTCAAGCGCTTCGACCCCGACCAGGGCGTGCGCCTGGTCAGCTATGCCATGCACTGGATCAAGGCCGAGATCCACGAGTACATCCTGAAGAACTGGCGCATGGTCAAGGTCGCGACGACCAAGGCCCAGCGCAAGCTGTTCTTCAACCTGCGCTCGATGAAGCAGGGCTTCAAGGCCGGCTCGGCCGACGGCGACACCCACCGCGACACGCTGAGCGCGGACGAGGTTTCCCAGATGGCGAGCCGCCTGAACGTCAAGCGCGAGGAAGTGCTCGAGATGGAAACCCGCATGTCGGGCGGCGACGTGCTGCTCGACCCCAGCCCCTCGGATGACGGCGAGGACGGTTTCGGCCCCATCGCCTACCTTGCGGACGCCTCGCAGGAGCCCACGGCCCAGATCGAATCACGTCAACGCGACCGGCTATCGACCGACGGGATCTCGACAGCCCTGGCGACGCTGGACGATCGCAGCCGCCGCATCGTGGAAGAGCGCTGGCTCAAGGTCAACGACGATGGCTCGGGCGGAATGACCCTGCATGACCTGGCCGCGGTATATGGGGTGAGTGCCGAGCGCATCCGCCAGATCGAATCGGCGGCCATGAAGAAGATGAAGAAGGCGCTGGCGGAATTCGCCTGAGCATCCATCGAAGCCCGGCACCGCCCGGGCTTTTTTGTGGCCTGACCGACCCAACGCTTGGCCGACGCGGCAGCGCGCCTGCGCCTCAGGCGGACTTCAGCAGGGTCTTGAGATCCGACACCATCGCCGGCACGCCCGCGCCGTAGCGGGCGTAGAGCCGCAGCCGGCCCTCGGTGTCGTAGACGAAGCTGGCGGCAGAGTGGTCCATCGAATAGCTGGTCGGCGTCTTGCCCTCGACCTTCTTGTAGTAAACCTTGTAGTCCTTTGCCAGGGCGGGCAGTTGCTCCGGCGTCGGGATCAGCGCGACGAAGCCTGGATCGAAGGCACCCATGTAGGCCTTCATCACAGCCGGCGTATCGCGTTCGGGATCCACCGTGACGAACAGGACCTGCAGCTTGTCGCCGTCGCTACCCAGCTGCTGCTTGACTTGCGCCATCTCGCTCATGGTGGTCGGGCAGACATCGGGGCACTGCGCATAGCCGAAGAACATCACGACGACCTTGCCCTTGAAGTCGGCCAGCGTGCGCTGCTTGCCGTCGGCATCGCTGAGCGTGAAGCCCTTGGCGTAGTCGGCGCCGGTGATGTCGACGGCATTGAAGCTGGGCTTCTTTTCAGAGCAGGCCGCGAGGCCCGTGCCCGCGAGCGCCGCCAGCCCGGTCCAGGCCATCAGTCGAAGTGCGTGGCGCTTGTTCATGGATTGATTCATCGCAGGTAGTGGTCGATCAGCAGCGCGGCAAAGAGCACGCTCAGGTGGATCAGCGAGAAGCGGAAGGTCTTGCGGGCCAGCGTGTCCGAGTAGCTGCGCCATAGTGCGAAGGCATAGCCGGTGAAGCCGATGCTTACGGCCACCGCGACTGCCAGGTAGAGCCAGCCGCTCATGCCGTAGACGAAGGGCATCAGGCAGGCAGCAAACAGGATGAAGGTATAGAGCAGCACCTGCAGCCGCGTGAACTCGTTGCCGTGTGTCACCGGAAGCATCGGCAGGCCCGCCTTGCGGTAATCTTCCACCCGATACAGGGCCAGCGCCCAGAAATGCGGAGGGGTCCACAGGAAGATGATGAGGAAGAGGATCAGCGCCTCGGGGCTCACCTCGCCCGTCATCGCGGCCCAACCCAGCACCGGCGGCATCGCGCCTGAGGCACCGCCGATCACGATGTTCTGCGGGGTCAACGGCTTGAGGATCACGGTATAGATCACCGCATAGCCGACGAAAGTCGCGAAGGTGAGCCACATGGTGAGCGGATTCACCGCGAACCACAGCAGGGCCGAGCCGGCCGCGCACAGCGCCCCGGAGAACAGCAGCGCTTGCCGGTCGCTCAGCTCCCCGCGGGCCGTGGGCCGCCAGGCGGTGCGCTTCATCTTGGCATCGATGCCCTTCTCGACCAGGCAATTGAAGGCCGCCGCAGCGCCGGCGACCAGCCAGATGCCGATGCAGGCCACCACGATGCGCTGCAGCTCGGCCAGGTCGGGCAGGCCTGGCACCGCCAGCACCATGCCGATCAGGGCGCAGAACACGATCAGCTGCACCACGCGCGGCTTCGTCAGCGCATAGAACTGGCGCAGCACGCTGGCCGCGCTGTGGCTGTGGATCGAGGCCGGCGTACTCATTGGATAACCTCCACCCTGCGGACTGCGGTGCCACGAGCCTTCGTGGCGGCAGTCACGGCGCCTTGCGCGCGTCGGCTTTCGCACAGCGCCCACGTCAGCACCACCGCCAGCGCCGCGGCGCCCCCGGTATGCAGCACGGCAGCGACCAGCGGCCAGCCCAGGAGCACATTGCCGAGGCCGGTGGCAAGCTGCAGCAGCGCCAGCCCGGCCAACCATCGGGCCTGCGGATGCAGGGGTGCGACGCGCCGCAGTTGCCAGACCAGCAGGGCGATCGCGACGAACACCAGGTAGGCCATGAGGCGATGCACGTAGTGAATGGCGGTGAGCGCCGCGAAGTCGATGGTCCCGCCGCCGGCGCCCTCGCCCAGCGAGCGCCAGATGTGGAAGGCCTGGGCGAAGTTCATCGGCGGCCACCAGCTGCCCTGGCAGGTCGGGAACTGGGTACACGCCAGGACCGCGTAGTTGGTGCTAACCCAGCCGCCGAGCGCGATCTGCAGCAGCAGCAATGCGCTCACCACGATCAGCAACGTGCGCAATGCCGAGGGAATGGGCGTGGGCTGCCGCTCGGCCGCTGCCTGCCGGTAGCGCACGGCCTGGATGCACAGCAGCGCCAGCAGCACCACGGCGCCGAGCAGGTGCAGCGTGACGATGGCCGGATACAGCTTCCAGGTCACGGTCAACGCTCCGAATGCTCCCTGCAGGCAGACCCACACCAGCGTGCCCGCCGGCCACCAGGCGCTGAGCGGGCGTTCGCGTGCATGTTCCGGATAGCGTTGGTTGCGCCTCGCCACCCAGGTGGCCACGGCCAGCACGAGGATCAGGAAGCCGACGCCCGTTGCCAGGTAGCGATGCACCATCTCCACCCAGGCCTTGCCGTGCGTCACCGGGCCGGTGGGCTGCGCCGCCTCCGCCATGGCAATGTCGTGGCGCGCACCGAAGGGGCTGGCGTTGCCGTAGCAGCCGGGCCAGTCGGGGCAGCCCAGGCCGGAATCGGTCAGGCGCGTGAAGGCGCCGAACAGGGTGAGGTCGAAGGTCAGGAACAGCGTGAGCACGGTCAGCACGTGCAGGCGCCGGGCAGCGCCATGGCCAGCGCCGCGGCGCCAGACCCAGATCAGCGGCCCGAGCGCCAGCAACACGCCGACCGCCAGGAGCCAGGCGATGGGCTTGAGGTCGTAGAGCGAGTTCGTATCCATGCTGTGCGGCGGCCGGCGCGTCTAGCGGCCCGGCTCGTCCCAGGAGGCCGAGGCGCGCAGGAGCCGCTCGAGGTCGCGCTTGGCGCGGCCCGCGCCGGCGGTGTCCATGCGGGCGGGGAAGCGCATCATCCAGTTGCCCATGGGGTCGATGACAAAGAAGTGCTCCGCCAGTGCATAACCGGGTGCGGGCGCGAGCCATTGAGCCAGCTGTGCCGCCGGCACCCGCAGCACGGTCGCGCCATGCAGGCCGTTGTCCAGGCGCGCGGGCACCGGCGCGGCGTCGCTCACCAGCCAGACGCGATCGAGCCGGTCCTTTTCGCGGCCCAGGCTTTCGCGCAGCTGGCGCTGCAGATAGAGCTGCTGTTCGCACAGCGCGTCGCAGCCGGCATCGGCCACCGCGACGAGCAACCACTGGCCCTTCAAGGTGGAGAGACGTACGGGCGCGCCCTCCCGGCTCGTGGCGATCAGCTCGGGCATGGTGCGCTGCGGGTCGATCAGTTCGCCGTAGACACGCCGCCCCTCCGGCCGGATCACGTAGTAGGTGAAGTAGGAGGCGATCACCGGCGCCGCGCAGCACAGCATGACCAGGATCATCTTCCAACGGCCGAAGACCGTGCGCCGGCCCTCGGCGCCATCGAGCGCCTGGCGCGGTGAGGGCATCGAATGCACCGTCAGCCCGAGCGGCTCATCGGCCATGGCGGAGGCGGCGCGCGCTGCGGTAGGGGGCGATGAATTGAAACCAGACATAGAGGATGACGACGAGGGCGGCGAGCCCGAACCACTGGAACGCATAGCCGTAGTGCTTTTCGATGCCCAGCGCGGGGGCCGGCCAGTCGCGCTGCAAGCCCTCGGAGGCCGGGCCGGTCTGCAGCAGCGAGACATCGGTCCGCAGCGGCAGCCCGGTCTGCTCGCGGAAAGCTTCGAGATCGAGATTCTGCCGGATGGGCGAAGACCCCGGCGCCGCGGCGGGCGGCGGGGCTTCCTTGCCCAGTTCGAGCAGGTGGGCCGGGGGCGGTGCGACCCGGGCAACCAGCTCGACCAGGCCGCTCGGCGTCTGGACGGGAGCGAGCTGCGTGCGATCGGTGAAGTTGCGCTGCACCCAGCCCCGCTGCACCAGCACGGTCTTGTTGCTGTCCTCGATGGCAAACGGTGTCAGCACGTAGAAGCCGGGCAGGCCATGCATCTGGCGGTTGTCCAGGTAGACCGTGTGCGGCGCGAGCCACAGGCCGCGCAGCCGCACCGGCCGGTGCATGGCGGAAGTCGCCGGATCGAGCGCGAGGAAATCCTCCTGCTGGAGCGGCGGCAGGGTCTTCCGCATCTCGATTTCGGCCTGCAGCGCCTCCTTCTGCGCGGCGCGCGAAAGCTGCCACCGGCCCAGCGACACCGTGGCCGCGAGCATGATCAGGGCCGCCAGGGTGACCAGCCAGAAGCGCCCGGCGCGCGACTGCCCCGCAGCGGGCCTCGTTCCATCGTTCAAGCCGCGGGAGGGCCGGTGCGGCCGATAATCGGAATCATGAAATACCTTGTCGCCCTGGCCTTCATCGGCATCCTGGCGAGCCTCGGTGTCGCGCTGTTCTTCATGCTGAGGGATGGGCGCGAGGGCCGCGCCAAGAGCGGCGGAATGGTGCGCGCGCTCACCGTTCGGATCGGGCTCTCGGTGGTTTTGTTCCTGTGCCTGCTGCTGGCCTGGAAGCTCGGCTACATCCAGCCGGGAGGGCTGCCCGTCGGCAAGTAGGTCGTGCTCGTTCCACAAGCCCCATGAAAAAAGCGCCTTACGGCGCTTTCTTTTTGTGCCGTGCAAGCTCAAAGCCAGTAGACCAGGAAGTACAGGCCCAGCCAAACCACGTCGACGAAGTGCCAATACCACGCCGCACCCTCGAAGCCGAAGTGGCGCTCCGCCGTGAAATGGCCGGCGCGCAGGCGCAGGGTGATGAACAGCAGCATCAGCATGCCGATGAACACGTGCAGGCCGTGGAAGCCGGTCAGCATGAAGAAGGTAGAGCCGTACGCGCCGGAGCTGAGCTTGAGGTTCAGCTCGGTGTAGAGATGGAAGTACTCGTAGCCCTGCACGCCGAGGAAGATGGCGCCCAGCAGCACGGTCAGCCACATGAAACGGATCGCCTGGGCGCGATGGTTGGCGCGCAGCGCGTGGTGCGCGATGGTCAGCGTGACGCCCGAGCTCAGCAGCAGCGCGGTGTTGATGGTCGGCAGCCAGAAGGGCCCGACCGTCTGGAAGGGCTCGATGATGTCCGCCGGCGAACCGGTGGCGCCCGGCGCAAGCGTTGGCCAAACGGCCTTGAAGTCGGGCCACAGCAAGGCGTTGTCCAGGCTGCCGAGCGTAGGCAGCGCGTGGGTGCGCGCCCACCACAGCGCCGTGAAGAAGGCGCCAAAGAACATCACCTCGGAGAAGATGAACCAGCTCATGCTCCAGCGGAAGGAGAGATCCACCTTGTGGCCGTACTGGCCGCTCTCGCTCTCGCCGATGGCGCGGCGGAACCAGACAAAGAGCGTGGCCAGCCACCACACCATGCCCACCAGCAGCGACCAGGCGCCCCACTGGTGACCGTTGATCCATTGGGCGGCGCCGAAGATCACGAAGAGCAGGCCGATCGACGCCATGACCGGATACGGCGATGGCGAAGGCACGAAGTAGTAGGGCGTGGTGCCGTGGGTGCTTGAACTCATATCAGGTCCTGGTCTCTTCTCTCTCGATTCAAATCTGTGGGGCACTTGCCGCCGTCAGGGTGCGACGACGAACTTCACCAGCAGGATCAGGCCAACCACGAAGAGCACCGCCGCCACCAGCCCGACGACCACGATGTGCAGCGGCGTGAGCTTGGCGATGTCTTCCTGGTAGTCGCTGTTCTTGCGCACGCCAAAGAAGCCCCAGGCCACCGCCTTGACGGTGCGCCACAGGGAGCCTTTCTTGGGCGGCGGTGTCTCGGCCATGATCATGAACGCGGCTCTGCGGCCGGGGCAGGCGTGGCGGCATTGGCCGCCACGGGCGCGGGCGGCGTCTTGCCGCCGACCTCGAAGAAGGTGTACGACAGCGTGATCGTCTTGACGTCCTTGGAGATCTTCGGGTCGATCACGAAGGCGACCGGCCACTGCTTCTTCTCGCCCGCGTCGAGCGTGTACTGGTTGAAGCAGAAGCACTCGAGCTTGTTGAAGTAAGGCGCGGCCTGCTGCGGCGCGTAGCTGGGGATGGCCTGCGCGGCCATGCGGCGGTTCTGCACGTTCTGGAACTCGTACATCACGGTGTTGAGCTCGCCCGGATGGACCTCCATCGAGCGCTGCGCCGGCTTGAAGTCCCAGAGGCCGCGCACGTTGGCGTCGAACTCGACGGTGATGGTGCGGCTGGTGTCGACCTGCGTGTTATCGGGCAGGCGCACGTTCTTGCCGCCGCTGGCGCCGCCCGGCACCTCGAGCTCGGAGAGCGCAAGGATGTTGATGCCGGTCATCTCGCAGATGGCGCGGTACAGCGGCACCAGCGCATAGCCGAACGCGAACATGCCGGCCGCGACCACGGCCAGCTTGCCGACCATGCGGACGTTCTCGCGGCGGATGCGTTGACCGATGCTCATGTGCGATTCAGTGGCCGATCCAGACCATCCGGACGACGAAGCCGATGAAGAACAGCACCGCAATGGAGGCAAGCGTAAGCCCCATGCGCCGGTTGTTCCTCTTCTGTTCAGGCGTCATCGCGCGCATCTCTCAGCCGATCACCTTGGTGGCGGTGGCGTCCAGCTTGGGCGGATTCTCGAACGTGTGGAACGGCGCGGGCGAGGGCACTTCCCACTCCAGCCCCTCGGCCGCTTCCCAGGGCTTCTGCGAAGCCTTCTCGCCCTTGCCCATCATCGTGGGCAGCACGACGAACAAGAAGAAATAGACCTGTGCCAGACCGAAGGCAAACGCGCCGACCGAGGCGACCGCGTTGAAGTCGGCGAACTGCATCGGGTAGTCGGCGTAGCGGCGCGGCATGCCGGCCAGGCCCAGGAAGTGCATGGGGAAGAAGGTGATGTTGAAGGAGATCAGGGACCACCAGAAGTGGATCTTGCCGCGCGTCTCGTCGTACATCACGCCGGTCCACTTGGGCACCCAGTAGTAGAAGCCCGCGAACATCGCGTAGAGCGAGCCGGCCACCAGCACGTAGTGGAAATGGGCGACGACGTAGTAGGTGTCCTGCAGCTGCGTGTCGATGGGTGCGATGGCCAGGATCAGGCCCGTAAAGCCGCCCATGGTGAACACGAAGATGAAGCCCACGGCGAACAGCATCGGGGTCTCGAAGGTCATCGAGCCCTGCCACATGGTGGCGATCCAGTTGAAGATCTTCACCGCCGTCGGCACCGCGATCAGCATGGTCGCGTACATGAAGAACAGCTGGCCGGTCACCGGCATGCCGGTGGTGAACATGTGGTGCGCCCACACGATGAAGGACAGGATCGCGATCGACGAGGTCGCATACACCATCGATGCGTAGCCGAACAGGCGCTTGCGCGAGAAGGCCGGCACGATCTGGCTGATGATGCCGAAGGCCGGCAAGATCATGATGTAGACCTCGGGGTGGCCGAAGAACCAGAAGATGTGCTGGTACATCACCGGGTCGCCGCCGCCCGCGGGGCTGAAGAAGCTGGTGCCGAAGTGGCGGTCGGTCAGCGTCATGGTGATGGCGCCGGCGAGCACGGGCATCACGGCAATCAGCAGGTAGGCGGTGATGAGCCAAGTCCAGCAGAACATCGGCATCTTCATCAGCGTCATGCCTGGGGCGCGCATGTTGAGGATGGTCACGATGATGTTGATCGAGCCCATGATCGACGAGGCGCCCATGATGTGCATCGCGAAGATGCCGGCGTCCATCGAGGGGCCCATCTGCAGCGTGAGCGGCGCGTAGAGCGTCCAGCCTGCCGCGGGTGCGCCGCCGGGCATGAAGAAGGAACCCACCAGCATGATGGCTGCGGGGATGAGCAGCCAGAAGCTGAAGTTGTTCATCCGCGCGAAGGCCATGTCGGAAGCACCGATCTGCAGCGGGATCATCCAGTTCGCGAAGCCTACGAAGGCCGGCATGATCGCGCCGAACACCATGATCAGGCCGTGCATGGTGGTGAACTGGTTGAACAGTTCGGGGTTCACGACCTGCAGGCCGGGCTGGAACAGCTCGGCGCGGATCAGCAGCGCGAGCACGCCGCCCACCATCAGCATGGTGAAGGAGAACAGCAGGTACAGCGTGCCGATGTCCTTGTGGTTGGTGGCGAACACCCAGCGCCGCCAGCCGGTCGGCGCGGCGTGATGTTCGTCGTGGGCATGGTCGCCGTGGCCGGGTGCGTGGCCGTGGGGATCGATGACTGCGCTCATTGTGATATTCCTTGCAAACTCTTCGTCGTGGCGTCGTGGGGCAGCGCCGGCTTACTTGCCGCGCTGCGCCAGCACCTCGGCCGGCTGCACCAGCTGGCCCGTCTTGTTCGACCAGCTGTTCTTGGTGAAGCTCACCACGGCTGCGATGTCGGTGTCGCTCAGCTGCTTCCAGGCCGGCATGGCGCCGTTGTTCGCGCCGTTGAGCACGATGTGGATCTGCTTGTTGTGGTCGGGGTCGACCACGATCGCCGAGCCGTCCAGCGGCTTGATCGGACCAGCGCCCTTGCCGTTGGCCTGGTGGCAGGCCGCGCAGTTGGCCGCATAGACCTTCTCGCCGCGCGCCAGGATCTCGGGCAGGGTCCAGACCTTGCTCGGGTCGTCCTGCTTGGCGGCCGCCTCCTTGCGCTTGCCGTCGACCCACGCCGTGTAGTCGCCCTTCGAGACCACCTTCACGTGGATCGGCATGTAGGCGTGCTCCTTGCCGCAGAGCTCCTGGCATTGGCCGTAGTAGTCGCCCACCTTCTCGGCGCGGAACCACGTGTCGCGCACGAAGCCGGGAATGGCGTCCTGCTTGACGCCCAGCTGCGGCACGGCGAAGGCGTGGATCACGTCGTTGGCGGTGGTGATGATGCGCACCTTGGTATCGACCGGCACCACCATCGGGTTGTCGACCTTCAGCAGATAGTCGTCCGGCACATCGCCCTTGGCGCCGGCGTCCGACATGGCCCGGTGCGAGCTGTCCAGCGTCGAGATGAAGGCCAGGCCCTCGCCCTCGCCCTTGATGTAGTCGTAGCCCCACTTCCACTGGTAGCCGGTGGTCTTGATGGTGAGGTCGGCGTTGGTGGTGTCCTTCTGGGCCACCAGCACCTTGGTGGCCGGCAGCGCCATCAGGATCACGATGATGAACGGCACGATGGTCCAGAGGACTTCGACCACCACCGACTCATGGAAGTTGGCCGCCTTGTGGCCCACCGACTTGCGGTGCTTCCAGATCGAATAGAACATGACCGCGAAGACGGCGATGAAGATCACCGTGCACAGCACCAGCATCACGGTGTGCAGGAAGTGCTGCTCTTCCGCGATCTTGGTGACGCCCACCGGCAGGTTCAGCTGGCGCACCGACGGGCCGCCGGCAAGATCGTTGACTGCATGCGCCGCGCCGCCCCACATCGCGCCGGCCGCCAGCAGCAGATTCGCCGGCCACTTCTTGTTGCACCAATTGCTCTTCATCGTGTTCACTTCTTCAATTTTCAAGTAACCCACCGGTCCCCACGGTCCGCACTGCGCAACCCTTTCAGGCGCCACGCAATGCCATGCGAATCTCGCGCGCCAGCGCCGCTCGCAACTCCGGACGCACATAGCGCCCCACCTTGACCGAACGACCCTGTCCCGAGACCTCGATCAGCGAGCGGTCGCCGAGCTGAGGTTCGACCCGCACCTGGTGCGGCAAGAATTCGGTGCGCTCGTAGTGCCCACCGTTTTCGAGCTCGACCACCAGCCGACCGCCCTGCAGCGCGATGCGCTCGCCGTCGGCGGCGTGGCGCGCATAGAGCAGAAAAGCGAAGCCGACCGCGCCCAACTCCAGCCAGGCGAAGGGCAGCACCAGAGGCGCGCCATGCACCCAGAAGATGGTTCCGATGCCCAGCGAGATCACGCACAGGGACGCGTAGAGCCAGCCTAGCTGGCTCGGCGTCACCGAGCAGTTACGCTTCAGGAACCAGTGGATGTTCTGGCCTGAGACGGTGGCAAAACGAAACACGGAATTCGACACGGGCGAGCGAGTTCAGCAAATCGGTGCGTCGATCGCCGTCAAACCCATGTCCGACAGGCCTCGATCACGGGACAATACCCGGAGTTCACGCAACGGCGGATTGTAGCGGGTGAACAGAAGGGGCCATTCGATGGGCCCCATGCTGCGCACCACGGCATTCACCTTCAGGAGCAACCCGGCGGCTCACTGAGTACCTTCGCCTTCGGAGCGGCCGTGCGGCTCAGCCCCCGGCCGTCCGCGCTGGAGCATCGAACGCATCTCGCGCAGCGAGACCGCGCTTTCGGCCGCCAGGGCCACCCGCGGCGCCGGCTTGAAGGCATGGCCGTAGATGATCTCGAAGGTCAGGGCAATCCGCCCCGCCCCTTCCGCGGACAAGGCCACGTCGGGCAGCGCACGGCGCAGTGCGCGATGCCAGGTCCGGCCTCGCAGCCCGGGAAAGCGCGAGCGATGGAGGTTGCGCCCGAGCGTGCGCAGCTCGGCCAGCGCCGCCTCGGCGCTCGGCCAGGTGAGGACGATGCGCTCCATGTCCATCACCGGCTCCGCGAAGCCTGCGTGGACCAGCATGTCGCCCCAGTCGTGCATGTCGGTGAATTCGTGGCTGGCGGGCGGCCAGCCCTGGCGTTCGTGCAGCACGCGCAGTTCGCGCACGGTGTCCGGGCCGAAGCAGGAGAACATCAGGAAGCCGTCGGTCGCCACCAGACGGTGCCAGCGGGCGATGAGCGCCTGCGGATCGGCCGCCATGTGCAGCGCCATGTTGGCCCACAGCAGGTCCACGCCCTCCTCGGGCGGCGCGTCGAAGCTCGGCCGGGCGCCCTGCCAGCGCCGCGCGCTCCACCAGGGCGCGGCGAGCGCCGCGCGGGTGGGCGCGAGCAGCGTCGGCTCCGGCTCGATCACGAAGGCGGCGGCGTCACGGTAGCGGTGCGCGAGCAATGCATGCGACTCCAGCCCGCCGCGCAACGGGGACCAGTCGGCCCAGTGGCGCGGCTGCGCCTTGATCCACTGGAGACGGTCCTCCATGCGGCGGCCGATCTCCTCGTGCAGCCAGGGCGAACCGCCGGCGGGCGCCAGACGGCCCCAGCGTGCGGCGGCCGCGGCATCGATGGTCGGCGGTCGCTGTGGGGGGGTGATGTCCATCGGGCGCTCAGTATATTGAGGCATGTCCAACCCTTGGCGCGAGCGCCCTTCTCGGCTCTCCTCCCTGCTCTCCTCCGTGCTCGAGCGCGTGCCGAGCCAGTGCGCGGTGTGCCGCGCCTGGCCCTCGCGTCCCGTGTGCGATGCCTGCGTGACGCGCTTCGCCCCGCCCGCCTCGCGCTGCGTCAGCTGTGCCCTGCCGGTGCCGCCGGGCGTGGCCCGGTGCGGCGAGTGCCTCGCCCATCCGCCCCCGCTGGACGCCTGCCTGGCGGCCTGCGCCTATGCCTGGCCCTGGCCCGACTGCATCGCGCAGTTCAAGTTCCAGGGCCGCGCGGGCTGGGCCGCACCGCTGGCGACCCTGCTGCGAAGCGCCCCCTGGGTCGAGCCGGCCCTGGAGCAGGCCGACCTGGTGCTGCCGATGCCGCTGGCGAAAAGCCGGCTGCGCGAGCGCGGCTTCAACCAGGCGCACGAGCTGGCGCGCCGGCTGGCCCCGCAGAAAACCGATCCAGGGCTGCTGTTGCGCACACGGGAAACGCCGCCGCAAAGCGGCCTCGCGCGCGCCGATCGCTTGCGCAACCTGCGTGGCGCCTTCGCGCTCGAGCCGCTGCGCGCAGAGGCCGTGCGCGCGCGGCGAGTCGTGCTGGTGGACGATGTCATGACCAGCGGCGCATCGCTGTTCTCGGCGGCGCAGGTGCTGCGCACCGGCGGGGCCGCACAGGTCACCGCGATCGTGCTGGCAAGGACCGATCCGCCGTCTTGAAGAGAATCGGCCCATGTTCCACATCGTCCTGGTCGAACCCGAGATACCGCCCAACACCGGCAACGTGATCCGGCTGGCCGCCAACACCGGCTGCACCCTGCACCTGGTCGAGCCGCTGGGTTTCTCGATGGACGACCGGCTGCTGCGGCGCGCTGGCCTCGACTACCACGAGTACGCCGAGGTTCGGCGCCATGCCGGCTGGGAGGCGCTGCTGTCGGCCGAGCAGCCCGCGCCGGAGCGGCTGTTCGCGCTCACGACGCGGGGCACGCGCGCTGTCCACGAAGTCGGGTTCCGCCCCGGCGACTGGCTGGTCTTCGGCTCGGAGACGCGCGGCCTCGCGCCGGAACTGCGCGAGCGCTTCCCGGCGCCGCAGCGCCTGCGCCTGCCGATGCGCGAAGGCCAGCGCAGCCTGAACCTGTCGAACGCGGTGGCGGTGACGGTGTTCGAGGCCTGGCGGCAGAACGGCTTCGCCTGAGGAGCCCGGTTGCCGCGCCGCCCTCAGCGGAAGCGGCGCACCACCGATTCGGCGACGCAGGCCGGCTTGGGCGCGCCCTCGAGCTCGATGGTGGTCTCCCAGACCATCTGGACGCCCTCGCCCGCGATCGGCTCGCAGCTCAGCAGCTTCATGCGCCCACGCAGCCGGCCGCCGACCGGTACCGGCGTCATGAAGCGCACGCGGTTGAGCCCGTAGTTCACGCCCATGCGCGACTCGACCACCTCGAAGGCCGACTCGTAGAAGCGCGGCAGCAGCGACAGCGTCAGGAACCCGTGCGCGATCGGCGCGCCGAAGGGCCCGGCCTTGGCGCGTTCCACATCGACGTGGATCCACTGGTGGTCGCCGGTGGCCTCGGCGAACTGGTTGACCTGCTCCTGCGTGACCGTGATCCAGTCGCTCACCGCGACTTCCTGGCCGACGCAAGCGGCGAGGTCCTGCAGGGTCTGGAATGTCTTCTTCATGCTCTCACTCTATCTGGCCAGCGCTTGCGTCGCTGTAGCCGGCGTGACAGTTCGGGGAACACCGCGGAACCGGCTTCGCCGGCCGCTGGTGTTGCTCCCGGTAGGGGGTGGGCGGCTACACGAAGTGAGCCAACCTGGGGGAGAGCTAAGCCTCCAGCCACTGGCGGATGGGCTCCCACTGCTCCAGGTCGCGCTGCACCCGGCCCGGCGCGATGTCATAGAGCGTGAGCCCGCGCGCCGCCAGCTGCACGTAGTTCTGCGTGTCGCGCAGCTCGCCGAGCACCGGCACGCCCAGCCCGGCGACGAACTCCCGCAGGCGCTCGGCCGCCAGCGTGCGGCCGTCGACGCGCATGCCGACCACGCCGACCTGCGTCTTGCCGACATGGCGATTGGCCAGCAGCTTGTCCAGGAAGTCGCGCGTGGCATATATGTCGAAGATGCTGGGCTGCAGCGGCACGAGCACCTTGTCGGCCATCGGCACCACCTCTTTGAGCCGCGCCCCATGCAGGCCCGCCGGCGTGTCGATCACCGCGTGCGTGGTGCCGCGCGGCGGCCGCACCACCGCGCCGTCTTCCGAAGCCTCCCAGCTCCTGATCTCGCGCGCCGCCGGCGTGCGCAGGCCGAGCCACAGCCGGGAGGACTGCTGCCGGTCGATGTCACCCAGCATCACCGCATGGCCGCGGCTCGCGAAATAGCCCGCAATGTTGGTTGCGAGCGTGGATTTGCCGACCCCACCCTTGGGGTTGGCGACCAGGACCACCGGCATGACAGGCTCCTTCCGGGCTGAAGAGACAGGCGCCATGGTAGCCGCGCCCGCCGGCCGTCCGAGTTGCGCTATGTTCGCGCACCATGACCACGACAACACCAAGCCCGGCCCGTTCCGCACGCGGAATCTACCTGCTCGCCGCCCATCCCCATTGGCGCGATTCGCGCGTCAACTGGCAGTTGCTGCAGGCGGCCCGCAGCCTACCCGGCGTCGACGTCAACGACCTCTATTCCAGCTACCCCGACTACGCGATCGACGTCCAGGCCGAGCAGGCCCGCCTGGCCCGCGCCGAGTTGCTGGTGCTCCTGCACCCGATCCAGTGGTATTCGATGCCGGCGCTGCAGAAGCTCTGGCTCGACGATGTGCTGAGCTACGGCTGGGCCTACGGCGGCGGCGGCATGGCGCTGCAGGGCAAGGACTGCTGGCTGGTGGCCACCACCGGCGGGCCCGAGCACAGCTACCACCCGCAGAGCTACAACCGCTACTTCTTCGACGCCTTCCTGCCGCCCTACGAGCAGACCGCCGCCCTCTGCGGCATGCGCTTCCTGCCGCCGCTGCTGTTCCACGGCGCGCGCAGCGCCAGCCCCGAGATGCTCGCGGCGCACATCGATGTCTTCAGGCAGCGCCTCTCGAGCTACCCCGACTGGCCGGAGATGGAGGACATCCCCGAATGCGCCGCCTGCGAAGTCCCGGCCACTGACCGGCCGCTGGAACACGAGGAGGCCTGATGGAACACGCACCGGTCTGGCTCGTCAATTCGCTGATCTACCTGGGCGCCGCCGTGCTGGTGGTGCCGCTGTCGAAGGCGCTCGGCCTCGGCTCGATCATCGGCTATCTCGCGGCCGGCATCGTCATCGGCCCCTGGGGTCTGGGCCTGGTGACCAACGTCACGGACATCCTGCATTTCGCCGAGTTCGGCGTGGTGCTGATGCTGTTCCTGGTCGGCCTCGAGCTGGAGCCCAAGCGCCTGTGGAGCCTGCGCCGGCCGATCTTCGGCTGGGGCACCGCGCAGGTCGTCGCGTGCGCGGCCGTGCTCTTCCTGGCCGGCTGGGCGGGCGGCGCGAGCTGGCGCGTGGCCCTGGTCGCGGCGCTGGGCCTGGCGCTGTCCTCGACCGCCATTGCGCTGCAGGTGCTGGGCGAACGCAACCTGCTGCCGACGCCGAGCGGCCAGGCCGGCTTCTCGATCCTGCTGTTCCAGGACGTGGCGGCGATCCCGATCCTAGCGCTCCTGCCCCTGCTGGCAGTGGGCTCCGAGACCGCGCCGGCCCTCACCGGCGCCGACCGCGCGCTGGAGGGCCTGAAGATCGTCGCGGTCGTCGGCGGCATCGTGCTGGGCGGCCGGCTGGTGCTGCGCCCGCTGCTGCGCTGGATCGCGCGCAGCGACACGCCCGAGATCTTCACCGCCGCCTCGCTGCTGCTGGTGGTGGCGATCGCCGCGCTGATGCAGTTCGCCGGCCTGTCGATGGCACTGGGCGCCTTCCTCGCCGGCGTGCTGCTGGCCGAGAGCGAGTACCGGCGCGAGCTGGAAACCGACATCGAGCCTTTCAAGGGCCTGCTGCTGGGTCTCTTCTTCATCGCGGTCGGCATGAGCATCGACTTCGCCGTGCTGCTGGACCAGCCAGGGCTGATGGCGCTGGTCGTCGTCGGCTTCATGCTGCTGAAGACCGTCGTGATCTTCACGCTCGCGAAGCTGATGGGACTGCCCTACCAGCAGCGGCCGGTGTTCACGCTTTTGCTGGCGCAGGGCGGCGAGTTCGCCTTCGTCGTCTTCCAGGCGGCCGGCCCGCAGGTCCTGCCGGCCGGCGTGGCTTCCTTCCTGATCGGCGCCGTGGCCTTGTCGATGCTGCTGTCGCCGCTGCTGCTGGTGGCGCTCGACAAGTGGGTGCTGCCGCGCTACAGCGACAGGGCGCCCGTCACGATGGAAGAGATCTCCGAGCAGCAGGATGCCAAGGTGCTGATCTGCGGCTTCGGGCGCTACGGCCAGATCCTGGGGCGCATGCTCAGCGCCCAGGGCCTGAAGCTGACCGTGCTGGACCACGACCCCGACACCATCGAGAGCCTGCGCGAGCTCGGCTTCCGCGTCTTCTACGGCGACGCCACCCGGCTCGACCTGCTGCGCACCGCCGGCGCCGGCACGGCCAAGGTGCTGGTGGTGGCGGTGGACGGCGTGGAGCAGTCGCTCGCCATCGTCGACATGGCGCGCGAGCATTTTCCCAACGCGCGCATCATCGCCCGCGCCCGCAACGTGGGCCATCTCTACCAGTTGCTGGACCGCAAGGTGGAATTCGTCGAGCGCGAGCTTTTCGAGTCCTCGCTGCGCAGCGCCCGCTCGGCGCTGGAAGGATTGGGCTGGCCGGCATACGAGGCGCGCGAGGCGGCGATGCGCTTCCGCCGCCGCAACATCGAGCTCATGCATGAGCTCTATCCGCACTACAAGGACCGCGCCAAGCTGATCGCGGTCTCGAAGGAAGGGCGCCAGCAGTTCCAGGAGCAGATCGCGCGCGAACGCGAGGAGCGCAAGCAGCGCTCGGGTCAGGACTGGAACCGGGCGACGGAAAAGGAGGAGCCCGTTCCGTGAAGAATCTCAGCCGGTGCGATCAGCACTGAAAGCAGACATTCGGACCTTCGGCACCCTCAAGCGTCGAGCTTCAGCAGCCGCACCGCATTGCCCTTGAGGATGCCGGGCATCACCTCCGGCTTGAAGCCGGCCTCCTCGAAGTCCTTCATCCACCGGTCGGGCGTGATCAGCGGATAGTCGCTGCCAAAAAGGATGCGGTCCTTCAGCAGCGTGTTGGCATACTGCACCAGTTGCTTCGGGAAGTACTTCGGGCTCCAGCCCGAGAGGTCGATCCAGACGTTGGGCTTGTGCGTCGCCACGCTGAGCGCTTCGTCCTGCCAGGGGAAGCTGGGATGCGCCATGATGATCTGCATGTCGGGGAAATCGATGGCCACGTCGTCCAGGTGCATCGGGTTGCTGTATTCCAGCCTGAGGCCGCCGCCGCAGCGCATGCCCGAGCCGATGCCGCTGTGGCCCGTGTGGAACACCGCCGGCAGCCCGTGCTCGGCGATCACCTCGTAGATCGGCCAGGCCATCCGGTCGTAGGGGTGGTAGCCCTGCACCGTCGGATGGAACTTGAAGCCCTTGACGCCATGCTCCTCGATCAGGCGCCTCGCTTCGCGCGCGCCCATCTTCCCCTTGTGCGGATCGATGCTGGCGAAGGCAATCATGATGTCGCTGTTCTTCTGCGCCGCCTCGGCGATCTCCTCGTTCGGGATGCGGCGCCGGCCGAGGTTCGACTCGGCGTCGACCATGAACATCACCAGGCCGATCTTCCGCTCGCGGTAGTAATCGATGCTCTCCTGGATGGTCGGGCGCCGGCTCGACCGGAAATACTTGTCGGCCGCGCGGTCGTACTCCTCGCCGTAATTGTCGAAAGGATTCCAGCAGCTCACCTCGGCGTGCGTGTGGGTGTCGATCGCGATCAGGTTGCGGTGGTCCATGAGGCTTGTCTCCAGGCTGTGCAGCGACTAAGGGTAAATCCGGGTGCCGAGCCTGTCGACTCGGCTTGAATTAGTTATTTCCAATAACCATAATCGATCATGAAAGGGAGCGCAACCATGACCACCACCACAGACCTGCAACTCGAGCTGCGCGACGAGATCGCCATCATCCGCCTGACGCGCGCCGCCAAGCGCAACGCATTGTCAGATTCCCTCATCCTCGCCCTGCGCGACACCTTCCAGAACCTGCCTTCCACCGTGCGCGCGGCGGTGATCGACGGCGACGGCCCGCACTTCTGCGCCGGCCTCGATCTTTCCGAGCTGAAGGAGCGCGACGCCGGGCAGGGCATGCAGCACTCGCGCCTCTGGCACGCGGCCCTCGATGTCGTGCAAGGCGGGCCGGTGCCGGTGATCGCGGCGCTGCACGGCGCGGTGGTCGGCGGCGGACTCGAGCTCGCAAGCGCCTGCCACATCCGCGTGGCCGACACCACCACCTTCTATGCCCTGCCCGAGGGCTCGCGCGGCATCTTCGTCGGCGGCGGCGGCTCGGTGCGCATCCCCAAGCTGATCGGCACCGCACGCATGATGGACATGATGATGACCGGCCGCGTCTACGACGCCGAGTCGGGCGAGCGCGCCGGCTTCGCGCAGTACCTGGTGGCGGAAGGCGGCTCCTTCGAGAAGGCGTTGGAGCTCGCCCGCAAGGTGGCCGGCAACGCGCCGCTCACCAACTACGCGCTGATGCACGCGCTGCCGCGCATCAGCGAGCAGCCGGCGGACCACGGCTTCTTCACCGAGGCGCTGATCTCCGGCATCGTCCAGAGCGCGCCGGAGGCCAAGGAGCGCGTGCGCGCGTTCCTCGAAGGCCGTGCCGGCAAGGTGACGAAGGAATGAGCACGATGGTCCGCTACCGGCCGCTCGACTTCGGCGTGACGCGCGCCGTGCTGCGCGAAGGCGCGCCCGGCACCCGCTACCTGCGGGCCGACGCCGAACTCGCGCCCTATGCCGAGCGCATGACCGATCGCCTGCGCCACTGGGCCGAAGCCGCGCCCGATCGCACCTTCATCGCCCGCCGCGAGCGCCTGCCCGGCGGCGGCACTGGCGACTGGATCCGCGTCAGCTACGCCGAGGCCCACCGCAAGGCCCGCAGCATCGGCCAGGGCCTGCTCGCGCGCGGCCTGGGCCCCGAGCGCCCCGTCGCGATCCTCAGCGAGAACGGCATCGAGCATGCACTCATGGCCCTGGGCTGCCTCTATGCCGGCGTCCCGTACTGCCCGGTTTCGCCGCCCTATTCGCTGGTGAGCCAGGACTTCGAGAAGCTGCGCCATGTGCTGGACACGCTGACGCCCGGCCTGGTGTTCGCCGCGGACGCCCAGCGCTTCGAACGCGCCATCACGGCCACCGTGCGGGCCGACATCGAGCTGGTGCTCGGCGACGGCGAGGTCGAGGGCCGTCCCGTCACGAGCCTTGCGGACCTGGCCGCCACGCCGGCGACGCCCGCGATCGACGCCGCGATGCAGGCCACCGGCCCCGACACCATCGCCAAGTTCCTCTTCACCTCGGGCTCGACCAAGCTGCCCAAGGCGGTGATCAACACGCACCGCATGTGGTGCGCCAACCAGCAGCAGCTGCGCCAGTCGATCCCGGCGCTGGGCGAGGAACCGCCCGTGCTGGTCGACTGGCTGCCCTGGAACCACACCTTCGGCGGCAATCACAACGTGGGTATCGTGCTGGACAACGGCGGCACGCTCTACATCGACGACGGCAAGCCCACCCCCAGCGGCATGGCGGAGACCCTGCGCAACCTGCGCGAGATCGCGCCCACCATCTACTTCAACGTGCCGACCGGCTTCGAGGCCATCGCCCACGCCATGGAAAGCGATGCGGTGCTGCGCCGCAACCTCCTGTCGCGCGTCAAGATGTTCTTCTACTCGGGCGCCGCGCTGGCGCAGCCGGTGTGGGACAGCCTGCACCGCACGCAGGAGGCCGAGGTCGGCGAACGCATCGTGATGGGCACCGGCCTGGGCATGACCGAATCGGGGCCGTTCGCGCTCTACGTCACCGGCCCCGAGGTCAAATCGGGCGACCTGGGCCTGCCGGCGGCCGGTATCGAGATCAAGCTGATCGACACCGACGGCAAGACCGAGGTGCGCTATCGCGGCCCCAACATCACGCCGGGCTACTGGCGCGCCCCCGAGGCCACGGCCGAGGCCTTCGACGAGGAGGGCTTCTTCTGCACCGGCGACGCAGTGACGTGGATCGACGAGAGCAACATCCACCGCGGCCTGCGCTTCGATGGCCGCATTGCGGAAGACTTCAAGCTCGCCACCGGCACCTTCGTGAGCGTGGGCCCGCTGCGCGCCAGGATCATTGCGGCGGGCGCACCGTACGTGCAGGATGCCGTGCTGACCGGGCTCAACCTCAAGGAGGTCGGCGCGCTGGTCTTCCCGACGCAGAAGGTCCGGGAGCTCGCGGGCCTAGCCGCCGATGCCGGCATGCGCGAGGTCGTCGAGAGCGCCCCGGTGCAGGCCCACTTCCAGCGCGTGCTGGACGAGCTCGCCAAGACCGCCACCGGCAGCGCCAACCGCATCGCACGCCTGCACCTGGAGCACGAGCCGCCCTCCATCGATCGGGGCGAGGTCACCGACAAGGGCTCCATCAACCAGCGCTCCGTACTCAAGCACCGCGCCGATACCGTGGAAGCCTTCCACGCCGGCAGCCTGCCTTTCACGCTCAAACCGCAAGGAGACAAGCCATGAAGATCGAAGCACAAGCCGCGCTGGTCACCGGCGGCGCATCCGGCCTGGGCGAGGCGACCGCGCGCGAGCTCGCCCGGCTGGGCGCCAAGGTCGCCGTACTGGACCTCAATGCCGCTCTTGCGGAGAAAGTGGCAGCCGAGATCGGCGGCGTCGCCTGCCCCTGCGACATCACCGACACCGACAGCGTGAACGCCGCGCTCGACAAGGCCGCCGCCGCGCACGGCCCGGCCCGCATCCTGATGAACGTGGCCGGCATCGGCAGCGCCAAGCGCATTGTCGGCAAGGACGGCAACCCCGCGCCGCTGGAAGACTTCGTGCGGGTCGTCAACGTCAACCTCGTCGGCGCCTACAACATCAGCCGCCTCTATGCGGTGCAGTGCGCGAAGCTCGACCCGCTGGAAGGCGGCGAGCGCGGCGTGATGATGTTCACCGCCTCGGTCGCGGCCTTCGACGGCCAGGTCGGCCAGCAGGCCTACAGCGCCTCGAAGGGCGGCCTGGTCGGCATGACGCTGCCGATGGCGCGCGACCTCGCGCAGCACGGCATCCGCGTGTGCACCATCGCGCCCGGCCTGTTCGCAACGCCGCTGCTGAAGGAGCTGCCCGAGCCGGTGCAGCAATCGCTGGCTGCGTCGATCCCGTTCCCGCCGCGCCTGGGCAAGCCTTCGGAGTTCGCCGAGCTGGCCTGCCACATCGTCACCAACGGGCACCTCAACGGGGAGGTGATCCGGCTCGACGGGGCGTTGCGGATGGCGCCGCGCTGAATACCGGACATCCGGACTTGCGACCCCGAATTCACCAAGGAGACATCGCCATGCAACACCGTCGCCATTTCCTGCACGCCCTGGGCAGCGCTGCCATGCTGGGCAGCCTGTCGCCCCTCTCGGCACTGGCCCAGGCGCTGGACCAGGTCAAGATCATGTACGGGTTCCCGCCCGGCAGCGCCGGCGACAGCGTCGCGCGCCGAGTGGCCGAGAAGCTGGGCGGCACGCCCTACAGCAAGAACCCCGGCTTCGTGGAGAACAAGCCCGGCGCGGGCGGCCGCATCGCCGTGGAGACGCTGAAGAACTCGCCGGCCGATGGCTCGGTCCTCACGCTGGCGCCGGTCTCCGCGCTGGCGGTCTATCCCTACATCTATCCCAAGCTCGCCTACAAGCCAGAAGACGTCACCCAGGTGTCGATCGGCGCCATCATGTTCCACGGCCTGGCGGTGGGGCCGGCGGTGCCGGCCGAGGTGAAGACGCTGAAGGACTTCCTCGCCTGGGCCAAGGCCAACCCGGCGCAGGCCAGCTACGGCTCGCCCGGCGCGGGCTCGATGCCGCACCTGCTGGGCGCGCTGCTCGGCCTGCGCGCGGGCGTGGAACTCAAGCACGTGCCCTACCGCGGCACCGTGCCCAGCATCACCGACCTGGTGGGCGGCCAGATCGCCGCCGCCATGAACCCCAGCGGCGACTACCTGCAGTACATGAAGGCGGGCCGCGTGCGCGTGCTGGCCACCTCCGGCCGCAAGCGCTCGCCCTACCTGCCCGATGTGCCGACCTTCACCGAACTGGGCTACCCGGACGTGACCTCCGAAGAGTGGTTCGGCTTCTACGCCCCTGCGAAGACGCCGCCCGCCACCATCGCCGCCGCCAACGCCGCGATCACCGCGGCGCTGAAGGACAAGTCCGTGATTGACGCCCTGGCCCTCGTCGGCCTGGTGGCGAACGGCAGCACGCCGCAGGAGATGGCGGCCGACCAGAAGGCGGAGTACGAGCGCTGGGGGCCGCTGGTCAAGCAGATCGGCTTCACGGCGGAGTCGTGAGGAGCGCCCGGCCGCCCAGAGGCGGGCTGCGCCTCGGCCTGCTGAGCCTGGCCTCGGCGCTGGCGGCCTGCACTGCATCGGGCCCTGGCGCGCCGATGCCGCAGCTCTCGGCGGCACAGCCCGGTCCACTGCTGTCCTGCACCGACCTCGCAGCCAAGGCCGCGCGGCCGGGCACGGTCTACACCAGCGCGGTCGAAGTCGCTGCCGGTCCCGTCACCGTCGGCAACGCCAGCATCCCAGCGCCTGCGCATTGCCTGGTGCAGGGCCACATGAATGAGCGCCTCAGTACGGTCGATGGCCAGCGTTACGCCATCGGCTTCGAGCTGCGTCTGCCGCGCGCCTGGAACGGCCGCTTCTTCTACCAGGCCAATGGCGGGCTGGACGGCGTGGTGGTGCCGGCGATGGGCGGCATCGGTGGCGGCGGCCCTGCGAGCACCGCCCTGCAGATGGGCTTTGCCGTCATCAGCTCGGATGCCGGCCATGCGGGCTCGATGGGCCCGCGCTTCGGCCTTGATCCGCAGGCGCGGCAGGACTACGGCTACAACGCCGTCGCCCAGCTCACGCCCATGGCCAAGCACCTGATCGCGCAGGCCTATGGCCGCGGCCCGGACCGCTCCTATATCGGCGGCTGCTCCAACGGCGGCCGGCATGCGATGGTGGCGGCTGCCCGTTCGGCGGCGCAGTACGACGGCATCCTGGCCGGCAATCCAGGCTTCCAGTTGCCGAAGGCAGCGGTCGCACAGCTCTACGGCGCGCAGCAGTACGCCAAGGTCGCAAGCGCCACCACGCCCACGGGCCAGCCGGATCTCCAGAGCGCCTTCACGCCGGCGGAGCTGCAGCTGGTGGCCCGCCGCCTGGTCGCGCGCTGCGATGCGCTCGACGGGCTGGCCGACGGCATCGTCTCCGACGTGAAGGCCTGCCAGGCGAGCTTCAGGCTCGACGCCGACGTGCCCACCTGCAGCGGCGCGCGCGACGGCAGCTGCCTGGCACCGGCGCAGAAGACTGCACTTGCCAATGTCTTCGCCGGTGCCCGCAACACCGCCGGCCGAGCCATCTACAGCAGCTTCCCCTTCGACGCCGGCATCGCGGGTGCCAATTGGCGCGAATGGAAATTCGCGAGCCCGGCGACGCGCGACGCCGGCGCCGTGGCCTTCATCTTCGCGACGCCTCCGCTGGCGGAACGGCCGGGCGGCCTGCCCTTCGCGCTGGGCTTCGGCATGGACCGCGATGCGCCGCTGATCGAGGCCACGTCCGGCATCTATCGCGAGTCGGCCATGGCCTTCATGGCCCCGCCGGAGGCCACGAAGCTCGACGCGCTGCGCGCACGCGGCGCCAAGATGATCGTCTACCACGGCACCAGCGATCCGGTCTTCTCTTCCGACGACACCGCCGCCTGGTACGAGCGACTGCAGGCGAACCACGGCGGCAAAGCTTCATCCTTCGCGCGCTACTTCCCGGTCCCCGGCATGAACCATTGCGCAGGCGGCCCGGCCACGGACCAGTTCGACATGCTGAGCGCGTTGGTGGACTGGGTCGAGCAGGGCCGGGCGCCGCAGTTCGTCACCGCCAGCGCGCGCGGCCCGGGCGCCGCGGTGCCCAATGCAGAGATACCGGCCGACTGGTCGCCCCGGCGCACCCGTGCGCTGTGCCCCTATCCGCGCGTCGCGGTCTACACCGGCGGCGACCCCGAGATCGCTTCCAGCTTCGCCTGCCGATGAACTACCAGCCCCATCCGGACGATCAGCGCTTCCTGCTCGACGCCGTGCTCGGCGCCACGCCGCGCCTGCGCGCGCTCGGGCCCTTCGCCGAGTTCGACGACGCGCTCCAGGCGCAGGTGCTCGACGAGGCCGGCAAGTTCGTAGCCGAAGTGGTCGCGCCGCTGAACCGGATCGGCGACGAAACGGGCTGCCGCCTGGCCGGCGGCGAGGTGCTCACGCCCCCCGGCTTCCGCGAGGCCTACCAGGGCCTGGTCGACGGCGGCTGGCTCGCGCTGTCCGCGGCACCCGAGGACGGCGGACAAGGCCTGCCGGCCGTGCTCGAGGCCATCCTCTTCGAGTGGCTGAGCGCGGCCAACCACGGCCTGACGATGGCGCCCGGCCTGCTGCATGGCGCCTACGACTGCATCCGGCACCACGGCAGCGCCGAGTTGCAGCGGGCCTATCTGCCCAAGATCGCCAGCGGCGAATGGCTGGCCACCATGTGCCTGACCGAAGCCCATGCCGGCAGCGACCTGGGCCAGGTCCGCACGCGGGCCCTGCCGCAGCCCGACGGCAGCCTGCGCGTGAGCGGCAGCAAGATCTTCATCTCCGGCGGCGAACACGACCTGACGCCGAACATCGTGCACCTGGTGCTTTGCCGGCTGCCCGGTGCGCCGGCGGGCCCCAAGGGCCTCTCGCTGGCCCTGGTGCCCAAGCTGCTGCCGGATGGCACCCGCAACCCGGTGCACTGCGAGCGCATCGAGGAGAAGATGGGCCTGCACGGCAGCCCCACCTGCGCCATGCGCTTCGACGAGGCCACCGGCTGGCTGGTCGGCGAGCCGAACCGCGGCCTGGCCGCGATGTTCGTGATGATGAATGCAGCGCGCCTGCATGTGGCGCTGCAGGGCATCGGCCTGCTCGACGCCGCCTGGCAGAAGGCCGACGCCTACGCCCGCGAGCGGCGCCAGATGCGCGCGCCCGGCCCGGCGCCGGCCAGCCGCGGCACCGAGGCAGCCGACCTGATCGTCGAGCATCCGGCCGTGCGCCGCCTCCTCGAGACCCAGCGCGCCTGGATCGACGGCGCGCGCCTGCTGGCCTACCGCAGCGCGCTGCAGCTGGACATCGCGCGCCACGATGCCGACCCGGCACGGCGCGAGCGCGCCGAACGCTGGTGCGCGCTGATCACGCCGGTGCTGAAGGCGGCCTGCACGCAGCAGGCCTTCGAGGGCGCGAGCGCCTGCCTGCAGGTCTTCGGCGGCCACGGCTATGTGCGCGAGTGGGGCATCGAGCAGGTGCTGCGCGACGCCCGCGTGACCATGATCTACGAGGGCACCAACCAGATCCAGGCCATCGACCTGGTGGTGCGCAAGCTTGTGCCCGACGGCGGCGCCGGCATGGCGAGCCTGCTGATCGAGCTGCGCGACGAGCTCGATGCCGCGCGCGAGTTCGACGCCGAGGTGCAGCGCCGCTTCGCGCAGCTGCGCTACCTCGGCACCACGATCGCCCTGGCGGCCCAGCGCGACCCGGCCCTGCCCCATGAGGTGGCCGACGACTACCTGCGGGTGGTGGCGCTGTCCCTGCTGGCCTGGGCCTCGGCGCGCATCGCGCATGCCGCGCCGGAGACATCGCGCTGGACGGCGCCCGCGGCGGCCTTCCGCCGATACGTGCTGCCGGAGTTCGAGATGCGGCTCGGCATGGTCAAGCGCGCCTGCGAGGTCGTCATGGCGGCCGACGCCGCCGCATAAGGGGCACGCCCCCTACGTCTGCTGCGCAAAGGCAGTTACCCTCGGCCCATGCCTGTCCCGCGCAAGAAAGCCGCCATCCCCGCAGCCTCCGCCCAGCCCTCGCGCCCGGACCGGCTCGACACCCGCGTGCTCGAAGCCCTGGTGGGCTACAACGCGCGGCGCGCCTGGCTGACGGTGAGCACCGTCTTCGCCGAACGCATGGCGGTCTACGGGCTCAAGCAGGTGGATTTCTCGGTGCTCTCGCTGCTCGCGCACAACCCCGGCGCCACCTCGCGGCAGCTCTGCGCCACCCTGGATATCCTGCCGCCCAACCTGGTGAGCCTGATCTCCGCCATGGACAGCCGTGGCCTCATCGAACGCCGCCCCCATCCCTACGATGGCCGCGCCATCGGCCTGTACCTGACCGCGGCCGGCGAGTCCCTGGTGCGCGACGCTGAGCGCACGGTGGTCGAGCTGGAAGCGGAAGCCAGCGCCAAGCTCACGGCGCGCGAGCGCGAGACGCTGATACGGCTGCTGCAGAAGATCTATCACTGAAGGGGCGCCCCGCCGCGGGCAGCCCGGGGCGTCAGAAGCGCTCCGTCAGCATCAGCACCTGGTGCGCCGCGCCAGCCACCAAGGCGGGGTTCGGGTAATAGAGCTCGCCGTCGATCTCGTTGCGGGAAAAGGCCTTGCGCGCCTCGAAGTAGCGGGTGCGCGCGGCCTCGAACACCTGCCGCCGCCACGAGGGCTGCACCGCCTCCAGGCGAGCCCAGTGCTCGGGGCCGAGCGTCGGGCACAGCGGCACGGGCGCAGCGCGCTCGCGCAGCAGCAGCTCGCGCGCCTCGTGGGTGATCGGGTCGAACACCAGCGCCTTCTCGCGCCGGCGGGCGAGCATGTTGGAAAGAAGGGTTGCCAGGAAAAGGCTCGCCAGGGCCAGCGAGATCGCAAAGTCCATCGGCGGTCAGGAAAATCCGTGGGGCTGCGTCACCAGAATTTCCACCAGGGCGCCGAGGCGGAGGAACGTGCCGGAGGCAGCAGTTGCAGGCCGGAATCGCGAATGCGCCGGCGCTGCTCGGCCTCGAGGGCCTGCGCCATGCGGTGCGCCAGCTGGTCTCCCTGCATGGCGCGGATGCGCCACTCGGCAGCCAGGCTCTGCAGCTCGGAATCCTCGAGCTTGGCGGGCGTGGTCATCGATTCGGACATGTGTGAAATTTTGCACACGCGGCGACGGCGCGGCAATCGTAGAGCTTTGCATTACATGGCCGATAAGGGCCTATGTCATACGCTCCTCACGCTGCCAGGAATCCATCCCAGCTCAGCTTGATGCCGGTCAAAAGCATACCGAGGTACACAAAGCGGTAGAACCAGACCGCGTCGATCCGGCGCGCGATCCGGACGCCGAGCCGAACGCCCAACGGCGCGATCGGCAGCAGCACCAGCGAGGTCGCCATGTTGCGCCAGTCGAGCAGTCCGAGCCATGCGTAGGGGATCCACTTGCTCAGGTTCACCACGAAGAAGAAATAGGCCAGCGTCGCGGTATAGACCATCGGCCTTAGGCGCAGCGGAATCACGTAGGCATTCACCGGCGGGCCGCCCGCATGCGCAATGAAGCTGGTGAAGCCGCCGATGGCGGTCAGAACGGCACCCGTGACCTTCGACGGCGGCGGCGCATCCGCGCGCGGCGGGAAGAGCACACGCTGCGCCAGGAACAGCAGCGTGAAAACGCCGACGATGCCCGCCACCGCGTGCGCGGGCAGCACCCGGAACAGCACCGTGCCGACCAGCGTACCGACCAGGCCGAAGGGAATCAGGAAATACAGCAGCGAGCGATCGAAGTCGCGCCGGAAGGCGGCGATGCCCAGCAGGTCCATCAGCAGCAGCACCGGCATCAGGATCGCCGCCGCCTGCGGCACGGTGACCGCCAGGGCCAGCACGGGCACTGCCAGCGAACCGAAGCCGGCGCCGAAGCCGCTCTTGCTGACGCCGAGCATGAGCACGGCGGGAACCGCGACCGCATAGAAATACCAGTCGCTGATGATGAGGGATGCCATGAAGACGCAGGAAATGGAGGAAAGCCGCCTTGCGCGGCACCGGTGAGCGTAGCAGGCTGCTTTAGGGCGTCGACTCTTCAAACGACGTGAACTCGCGCAAATAGAGTTCCGTCTGCTTCAAGAGACCTTGCGGCAAATGCCCTACCCCTTGACACACACCACCTGCCTGAGTGTGTACACCACGTCCACCAGGTCCTTCTGCGCCTCCATCACAGCGTCAATGTCCTTGTAGGCCATCGGGATCTCGTCGATCACGTCGGCATCCTTGCGGCACTCGACGCCTTCAGTCGCGGCGATCTGGTCGGCCACGGTGTAGAGCTTCTTCGCCTTGGTTCGGCTCATCTTGCGACCCGCACCGTGGCTGCAGCTCATGAAGCTCTCCGGGTTGCCCTTGCCGCGCACGATGTAGCTCTTGGCGCCCATGCTGCCTGGGATGATCCCCAGTTCGCCGGCCTTCGCGCTCACCGCGCCCTTGCGGGTCACGAGCACATCCTGGCCGAAGTGCGTCTCGCGCTGCACGTAGTTGTGGTGGCAGTTCACCGCTTCCACGTGGGCCTCGAAGGGCCTGCCGATCACCTTGCGCACGACCGCAACCACGCGCTGCATCATCACCTCCCGATTGGCACGCGCGAACCTCTGGGCCCAGCCCACCGCACGCACATAGTCGCCGAAGTACCTCGCGCCTTCCTCGAAATACGCCAGGTCGACATCGGGCAGGTTGCGCTGGTGCTGCTCGGCGTCCTTCCTGGCGAGCTCGATGAAGTGCGTGCCGATGGCATTGCCCACGCCGCGCGAACCCGAGTGCAGCATGAACCACACCGAACCCGCCTCGTCGAGGCAGACCTCGATGAAGTGATTGCCCGTACCCAGCGTACCCAGGTGCTTGTGGTTGTTGGTGTTCTTCAGACGCGGGTAGTCCTCGCAGATCGCCTCGAACTCATCGACCAGCGTTGCCCAGGCGGCATCGGTCTCGTCCGGCGGCGTTTCCCATGCGCCCTTGTCGCGGCCCATGCGCTTGGGGTTGCTTCCGTGCGGCACGGCCTTCTCGATCGCCGAGCGCAGCGGGCCCAGGTTGTCGGGCAGGTCGTTGGCATGCAGCGTGGTCTTGCACGCCATCATTCCGCAGCCGATGTCCACGCCCACGGCGGCCGGGATGATGGCCTTGAAGGTCGGGATCACCGAACCGACGGTCGCGCCGATACCGTAGTGCACGTCGGGCATGGCCGCGATGTGCCTGAACACGATGGGCAGGCGCGCCGCGTTCTCGAGCTGCTTGCGCGCCTCGTCCTCGACGGGCACGCCCCGGGTCCACATCTTCACCGGCACGCCGTTCTCGACCGCGTGCTCTTCATAATTCTTCTGTTGCATGTCTTTCTCCCTTCAGGGCCTCTGCCATTGTCCGCGGCCCGGTTCTTCCATGAAGCATCTCGACGCCCAGACCACGCGCTCCGCCTTGGATCTCGATCGGCTGATCCCGGCGCTGCGCACCGCCTTCGCGGGCGATACCACGGTGCCCGCCCGCCATGTCCACACCGTCGAGGCCGGCGCCGACCGCGGCACGGTGCTGATCATGCCGGCCTGGAACGAGGCCGGCTACCTCGGCATCAAGACCATCAACATCTTTCCCGGCAACGGCGCCCGCGGGCTGCCCGGGCTGCACGCCACCTATGTGCTCTACGACGCGCACACCGGCGTGCCGTTGGCGACGATGGACGGCAACGAAATCACCGCGCACCGGACGGCGGGGGCGTCGGCGCTGGGCGCATCCTTTCTCGCGCGCACGGACGCGCGGCGCCTGCTGGTGCTGGGCACCGGCCGCGTCGCGCGCCTGCTGCCGGCAGCGCATGCGAGCGTGCGCGCGATCGAGGAGGTCCAGGTTTGGAACCACCGCCCCGAGGGGGCGCAAGCCCTGGCAACCCAATGGCGCAGCGAAGGCTGGAACGCGCAGCCCGCGGCCGATCTGGAAGCCGCCGTGCGCGCCGCGGACATCGTGAGCTGCGCCACCCTCGCGACTTCGCCCCTGGTGAAGGGAGAATGGCTCGCGCCGGGCTCGCACCTGGACCTGATCGGCAGCTTCACGCCTCAGATGCGCGAGGCCGACCCGGCCTGCTTTGCCGGCGCGCGGACCTTCGTCGATACCGAGGAGGCCTTGCTGAAGGCCGGCGACCTGCTCGAAGCGATGGCGGCCGGCACCCTGTCGCGCGACGCGGTGCAGGCCACGCTGGCCGACCTGTGCAAGGGCCGGCACGCGGGGCGCGCGAACGGCGCCGAGCGAACAGTCTTCAAGGCCGTCGGCAGCGCGCTCGAAGACCTCGCGGCCGCCACGCTGGTGTGGCAGGCCGCGTCCTAGCACCCTCGCCCGCGAGCGCCACCTTCAGGCGGGCGACGCGTCAGCTCCCGCCCGGGGCGCGTCCGGTCAGACCCGTTCGAGGATGACCGCGATGCCTTGGCCCACGCCAATGCACATGGTGCACAGCGCATAGCGCCCGCCGCCCTTGTGCAGCTGGTTGACCGCCGTGGTCGCCAGCCGCGCGCCGCTGGCGCCCAGCGGGTGGCCCAGCGCGATCGCGCCGCCGTTGATGTTGACGCGCGCGTCGTCGTCCTTCAGGCCGAGCAGGCGCAGCACCGCCAGGCCCTGCGCGGCGAAGGCCTCGTTGAGCTCGATCACGTCGATCTGGTCGAGCTTCAGGCCTGTGAGCTTCAGCACCTTCTCGGTGGCCGGCGCCGGGCCGATGCCCATCACGCGCGGCGGCACGCCGGCGGTGGCCATGCCCACCACGCGGGCGCGCGGCGTCAGGCCGTACTTCGCGGCGCTCGCCTCGTCGGCCAGCAGCAGCGCGCAGGCGCCGTCGTTCACGCCGCTGGCATTGCCGGCCGTCACCGTACCGTCGGGGCGCACCACGCCCTTGAGCTTGGCGAGCGCTTCCAGGCTGGTGTCGCGCGGATGCTCGTCCTTGTTCACGACGACCGGGTCGCCCTTCTTCTGCGGCACGAGCACCGGCACGATCTCGGCATCGAAGAAGCCCGACTTCTGCGCCGCGACCGCGCGCTGCTGCGAGGCCAGCGCCATGCGGTCCTGGGCCTCGCGCTCGATCTTGTAGTCGGTCGCCACGTTCTCGGCCGTCTCGGGCATGGAATCGACGCCGTACTGCGCCTTCATCAGCTTGTTGACGAAGCGCCAGCCGATGGTGGTGTCGTACACCGCGTTGCTGCGGCTGAAGGCGCTCTCGGCCTTTGGCATCACGAAGGGAGCGCGGCTCATGCTCTCCACGCCGCCCGCGATCATCAGCCCGGCCTCGCCGGCCTTGATGGCACGCGCCGCGCTGCCCACGGCATCGAGGCCCGAGCCGCACAGCCGGTTGATGGTGGCGCCACCCAGTTCCAGCGGCAGGCCCGCCAGCAGCGCCGACATGCGCGCCACGTTGCGGTTGTCCTCGCCGGCCTGGTTGGCGCAGCCGTACAGCACGTCGGTCACGGCCTGCCAGTCGACTTCCTTGTTGCGTTCCATCAGCGCCTTGAGCGGCACGGCGCCGAGGTCGTCGGCGCGCACGCTCGAGAGGGAGCCGCCGTAGCGACCGAAGGGGGTGCGAACTGCGTCGCAGATGAAGGCTTGGGTGGTCATGGTGTGTCTCTGGTTGAACGGGGGTGTCAGACAGCGATCGGCAGGCCGACCAGCTTCTCCAGCTCGGCATGCTCGAGGCCCTCGACCTTGTCGATGAGCTTCAGGCCCGCGGGCGTGCATTCGAGCGTGGCAAGGTCGGAATACACGCGCTTCACGCAGCCGATGCCGGTCAGCGGATAGGTGCACTGCGCGACGATCTTGCTCTCGCCCTTCTTGGTGAGCAAGTCCATCATGACCCAGGTCTGCCTGGCGCCGATGGCCAGGTCCATGGCGCCGCCCACCGCGGGGATCGCGCCCGCCTCGCCGGTGCTCCAGTTGGCCAGGTCGCCGGTGGCGGAGACCTGGAAGGCGCCCAGCACGCAGATGTCCAGGTGCCCGCCGCGCATCATGGCGAAGCTGTCGGCGTGGTGGAAGTACGCGCCGCCCGGAAGGAGCGTGACCGGCTGCTTCCCGGCGTTGATGAGGTCGTAGTCCTCCTCGCCCGCGGCCGGCGCGGGGCCCATGCCGAGGATGCCGTTCTCGCTGTGCAGGATGACCTCGCGGCCGGCCGGCAGGTGGTTGGCCACCAGCGTGGGCTGGCCGATGCCGAGGTTGACGACGGCGCCGTCGAAGATGTCCTGCGCGACCCGCGCTGCGAGCTGGTCCTTGGTGCGGCGTTGGTAATTGCTCATGGTCATGCTGCCTTCTTGAAACCGCCGGCCTGGGTTGCCACGCGGTCGATCTTGACGATGCTGCTGACGAAGATGCCCGGGGTGACGATAGCCTCGGGGTCCATCTCGCCGAGCTCCACGATCTCGTGCACCGTGGCAATGGTGCGTTCGGAAGCCATCGCCATCACGGGCCCGAAGTTGCGCGCCGCCTTGCGGTACACCAGGTTGCCCCAGCGGTCGCCCTGCTCGGCCTTGATCAGCGCCACATCGCCGCGGATCGGGTACTCCAGCACGTACTGCTTGCCGTCGATCATGCGCGTCTCGCGCTCGCCGGCCAGCTCTGTGCCATAGCCCGTGGGGCAGAAGAAGGCACCGACGCCCGCGCCGGCCGCGCGGATGCGCTCGGCCAGGTTGCCCTGCGGCACCAGCTCCAGCTCCAGCTTGCCGGAGCGGTAGAGCTCGTCGAACACATAGCTGTCGGCCTGGCGCGGGAAGCTGCAGATGATCTTGCGCACCCGCCCGGCCTTGAGCAGCGCGGCCAGCCCGGTGTCGCCGTTGCCGGCGTTGTTGTTGACGACGGTGAGCTCCTTGGCGCCCTGCTCGATCAGGCCGTCGATCAGCTCGTTGGGAATGCCGGCGGTGCCGAAGCCGCCGATGAGGACCGTGGCGCCGTCGGGGATGCCGGCCATGGCATCGGCGATCGAGCGGGCGATCTTGTTGATCATTGAATCTGTCTCCGGGGTAAGGGAAAAGCCGAAAGCCTCGGCTTCAGGCATGGAGCACAATGTTCCCGATTGTTCGCATATCGAACATGTGTTCGTATAATGAATTCTAGAGAAGATCGCTCCACATGGCAACCCGCACGACAACCCACATGGCAACCCGGAAGAAGCCCGCCGCCCCCACGCCCGGCGACAGCTACGTGCAGTCCTTCGCCCGCGGGCTGCAGGTCATCCGCTCCTTCAGCGAGCGTGCGCCGCGCCAGACGCTCAGCGAGGTCGCGGCCGCCACCGGCCTCACCCGCGCCGGCGCTCGCCGCATCCTGCTCACGCTGCAGACCCTGGGCTACGTCCAGTCCGACGGCAAGCAGTTCGCGCTGACGCCGCGCATCCTCGACCTGGGCTTCGCCTACCTGTCGTCCATGCCGATCTGGAACCGCGCCGAGCCGGTGATGGAGGCGCTGGTGCAGCAGGTGCAGGAGTCGTGCTCGGCGGCGGTGCTCGACGACACCGACATCGTCTACGTGCTGCGCGTGCCCACGCACAAGATCATGCGCATCAGCCTGGGCATCGGCTCGCGCCTGCCGGCGTGGTGCACCTCCATGGGCCGGCTGCTGCTGGCCGACCTGGACGACGACGCGCTGCGCGCGCGCCTCGAGGCGTCGAGCATCGCCCCGCTCACGCGCCACACGCTGACCGACATCGACGCGCTCTTCGCCAAGGTGCAGCAGGCCCGGCGCCAGCGCTGGTGCCTGGTGAACCAGGAGCTGGAGGAAGGACTGGTCTCCATCGCCGCGCCCATCGTCGACCGCGGCGGACGCATGGTGGCCGCGCTCAACATCAGCGGGCAGGCCAATCGCACGAGCCCGAAGGTGATGCAGGAGACGATGCTGCCGGCGCTGATGGGGGCGGCGCAGGAAATCTCGCGGCTGCTCTAGTCGGGCACGGACTCCGCCCCTCGGGTGAACCCGCGCCAGCGCTGACCCTTTCGCGCCAGGAGGCGCGGACGATTCCGTTCGTGAGGCGAAGCACGCGCCGCAGAGAAGTAGTTGGCGCCCTCGTTCGCGCCCGAGACTTCTCTCGGCATTGCGTTCCGCGACCTCGCCACGCGGCTGTCGCCGCTCCTGATTCCCGAACGCCTCGGGAATACCCCGATCGCCGCATGCGCAGATAGCCAGAACCGCCGACGCCGCCGCGCCTCCAACTCTTTTTCACGGCAGAAAGGAGTTGATCATGAAAGCGCTTTCCGTGACGAAACTCTGCAGCATGGCCTGCGTTGCGCTGGCCTGCGCATCGGCATCGGCGCTGACCCGCACGAGCTTCGGCGAGGGACGAGCCGCCGTCTCCGGCGGCGTTGGTGATCTCGAGCAAAGCAGGCTCAAGGACGAGCGCAATCAATACAGCCTGTGGGCCGTCACGGCTGCGCGCGGCTCGGGCGCCTACTTGTCGGATGTCCGCATCCAGATCACCGACCGGACCGGTCGGACGGTTTACACCGGCACGCTTGACGGCCCCTGGCTGATGGTGGACCTTCCGCGCGGCAGCTATACCGTAGAAGCACGCTTCCAGAATCAAGCGCAGCGCAAGACCACCACGATCGATTCGGATCGGGACCGGCACCAGATGGTCTTCCATTTCGATGCGCCGGCAGAGAGACTGTCGGGCGCGCAAGCCTCCAAGTAGCTTGAGGACATCCTGGGCGCAGGCACCTGGCCCGGCGACCGGCGGCAGTGCTGGTGCTGGTGCTGGTGCTGGTGCTGGTGCTGGTGCTGAGGCGAGCAGCCTCACCCTGATCGGGCCGGTGGAGATGCTGAAAATCAACATTCCCGGGGGCCTCTGGATCAACTGGAGCAGCGCGGCGGTGGGCCCGAATGCGACGGCAACCACCTTCGACTACGAGCATTTCCAGAACCGCACCGCCGTGCTGCGTCCTGGCCGACAGGTCCCTGATCTCGACGACCGCAAGCTCGGCCAGTTCGAGGACATCCATTCAGCACGCATCGCATGCAAGTCATGATTCAGGGGTGGGTTTAACCTGCTGTGGCGACGCGGTGCGCGCAGGCAATCTCCCGCGGCTCCTCTTCGTCCTGTCACCACGATTGGCCGGAAGTGTGCTTCCACGGCATTGAACACCACGCGCAAACGCCGCAGCGCCACAACCGGTGACTGGTGCCGAGGAGGCGTGATCTGTCCTACAGACCCAGGCTCGAAATGCCGACGAACTGGCGTTGAGCGCAAACCTCCAACAAGACCATCCACCCACTCCAAGGAGACTCAGATGAACCGCTTCTCTCTTGCCCTCCTTCACGCCGCGCTGGTGCCGGCACTCGCCGTCGGGCTGGCGGCCCCTGCATCTGCCCAGAGCGGCAAGAGCGACGCGCCCTCGGCGAGCGCCGCCGGTTCGACCCAGGCGACGCAAGGCTACCGCGCATTGCGCGCCAGCAAGCTGATTGACAAGAGCGTTCGCGGTGTCGATGGCAAGAACATCGGCCAGATCCGCGATCTGATCGTCAACATGAACACAGGCGACGTGCGCTACGCCATGCTGGAATTCGACCCCGGCATCTTCAAGGCCGAGCAGTTGTTCGCAGTGCCGACCAAGGAGTTGCGACTGGCGGCCGACGGCGACGACCTGAGCTACAACATGTCCAAGGAGCGCCTGGAGCGCGCCAGCGTCAACAAGGCTGACTGGAACACCGCGCTCAAGGATCGCCGCTACATCGACCGGGTCGACAAAGCCTACGGCGTCATGCAGCCGTCGCGCGATGCCCGGGCGTTTCGCGCCAGCGAGCTGATCGGCAAGGACGTCATGAGCCGCGACGGCAAGGACATCGGCGACATCAAGGACCTTGTCATCAACATGGCGACAGGCAAGGTGCACTACGCCGCGCTCGCCTTCGACCCGTCTTGGGCGGCTCCCGAAGAACTCTATGCGTTTCCGCTGAAGGCCTTCAACCTGACCGCCGACAAGGACGAACTGGTGCTCGATGTGGACAAGTCGAAGATCCAGGCCATGAAGAAGTTCGATGCCCAGCGCTGGGCCAACCTGAACGATCGCGTGTGGGTGGCCGACGTGGATCACTACCTGATCACGGTCACCGGCACGGCCGATTCGCCCGCGACAGTGTTTGCCCGCCTGGACGACGACAAGAACGGGGTCCTGAGCGAGACCGAAGCCAAGGGCAACACCGGCGTGCGCAGCGCGTGGACGCAGTTGGACAAGAACAGCGACGGCAAGGTCAGCCGCAGCGAGTTCACCTCCAACTACAAGATGGAGCGCTGAACACGGGCTCGCCTTGAGCGGTGCCTGCCTCCGGCGTCTAACCATCAACGCCGCGCGTGCGCGACAAAGCAATCGGGCGCGGCGCGGTCTTTGGAGCGGGCTCCGCCTCCGACCATGCAGGCGACCAGCGCCTGCACGACCGGGGCGTGCCGCGCCGGAAGGCGGATGGAACCACTTCAGACTATTGCCGTACCAGAGGACGGAACACCATGAAGACAGTACAACTCGTCAGGGCCGCCACCCTCGTCGCGCTGTGTCCCGGCTTGGCTGCTCAACCCGTGCCGCGGGCTCATGACCCTGCGCCGCCGGCGCCGGTGGCATCTGCTCCCGCTCCCGCTTCCGCTCCCTCAGGGGACCCCGGCATTGTGAAAACACCCCCGGCTCATGTCGACCCCGAATCCATCAATCGGCCACCGCCGCGAGTGGACCCCGGGATGATCGAGAAGCCGCCAACGGCCAGGAAGCCAGTGGATCGCGGCGCGATGCCGAAGGCGGGGCCGTCCGGTGGGCACGACTGCCCGGGCCCGGCCGAGCGCTGCAAACGGGACTCGGCGCGATAAGGACACCTGCTGCTGCTGCGCACCCGGCAGATCGACGAGCCCCTGATCAGAACCGCGATGGCAGGAATGCAGCCGGGTCGACGAGAGGCGTCGTCCCCTCGATCATCTCGGCAATCAGGCGACCACTGACCGGGCCCAGGGTGAAGCCTTGGTGCCCATGACCGAAGTTGAACCACAGCCCCGGATGCTTCGGCGCCGGCCCGATCACCGGCTTCATGTCCGCCGTGCAGGGGCGGTTGCCCAGCCACGGCTCGGCCTCGACCGGCTCCGGCAGGTCGATCAGCTCGCGCGCTGCCCGCTCGGCCTTGTCGAGCTGCACCGGCGTCGAAGGCGCCCCGATGCGGGCAAACTCCGCCCCCGTCGTGAGGCGCATGCCGCGCGACATCGGCACGATCACGAAGCCGCGTTCTGCGTCCAGCAGCGGGAGCCGCAAGCCCGGACCGCCCCGGTAGTGGCGGTGGTATCCGCGCTTGACGAAAAGCGGCAGCTTGTACCCGAGCGTGGAGGTCAACTCGCCAGCCCAGGGGCCCAGCGCGACGACGGCGTGGCGTGCGACCAGCGGACCGGCCGCGGACTGCACTTGCCATCCGCCCGCAATGCGCGTCAGGCTCGCGGCGTTGCCTTCGGCCAGGTGGCCGCCGAGCGCGATGAATCTATTGACGTAGTGTTCCACCAGCGCTCCGGGATCGCTCACCGACCACGGGTCCAGCCAGTGCAGCGCGCCGGCCAGCCGTGCGCGAAGACCGGGCTCCGCCCGCGACAACGCCTCACCGTCCAGCAGTGCGTGCCGCACACCGTAGCGCTCTTGAAGTTGGACGGCCCGCGACGCAGCGCCGTCCATCGCCGCCTGGCTGTGAAAGGCCATCCGAAAGCCTTCCTTGCGCACGAGGGCGCCCGCGCCAGACTCGGTGATGAGCGCCTGGTGCTCGGTCAGGCAGTGTTCGATCAGGCGGCTGTAGTCGCGGGCGATGGGCGCGTAGCGCGGTGTGGCCGAGGCATGCCAGTACCGCGCCAGTGGCGACATGACCGATGGCAGGGCGCCAAGGTGGTAGTTGACATCCATGCCTCGCTTGAAGGCGACGTTGAGAACCGCCAACCAGTCGCGAGGAAATGCGTAGGGTTCGACGGCCTCGCGCTGGATGATCCCCGCGTTGCCGTAGGACGTCTCGCGGCCAGGCGCTCGCCGGTCGACCAATGCGACGGAATGCCCACGCAGGGCCAGTTGCAGGGCGGTGCTCGCGCCGACCATGCCCGCACCCAGTACCAATACATCAGTGACCATTGCACGCGCCCCAGAAAAAAGCCGCCCGGTGGGCGGCTCCGGTACAGCATGGCCTGCCCTGCGCAGGACCGGCCATCGCCGTGGCTTACTTCTTCTTGGCTGCCGCCTTCTTCGCCGGCGCAGCCTTCTTCACCGCAGGTTTCGCTGCAGCCTTCTCGGCCTTGCGCTTGGCGGCCTTCGGGTCGATGGCGGCCTTGAAGGCGGCGCCGGCCACGAACTTCGGCACCTTGGTCGCCGCGATCTTGATCTTCGTGCCTGCCTGGGGGTTGAAGCCGGAGCGCGCCGCGCGGGCGACCTGCTTGAAAGTGCCGAAGCCGACGAGCTGGACAGGGTCGTCCTTCTTCACGGCATTGACGATGGAGCTGGTGACTGTTTCGAGCACGCGCGCGGCCTCGGCCTTGCTCAGGTTGTGGGCGGTGGCGATCTTCTCGACCAGTTCGATGCGATTCATTCAGATTCCTTGGATTTAGAGATGCGCCGCGTTGCCTGCGGCGACCCCGGCCGATGCCGGCGCCGGCGGAGTTTACCGGGTGTCCACTCCTGGGGGCACCAGCGGGAGCCGCCGACGCCTTGCGGAACTCCCGCCCTCGCCACGAAAGATCAGGACTCCAGGGACTGCATGAATCGCTCCGCCAACGGCCACTCGCCATAGCCCGACGCCGGATTGATATGGCCCACCGCTCCCACGTTGACCAGTTCGCTGCCCCAGTCCTTCGCCATCTGGGTGACGCGGTCGAGGGTGCCGAGCGGATCGTTGGTGCTGGCGGCCACGATGCTGCGGAAGGGCAGCGGGCGCCGGGGTACCGGCAGCCAGCCATTCGCCTGCAGGACATCCAGGGTCGGATAGCCCGCCGGAAGCGGCGACTCGAAATCCGGCGGCGCTGCCAACAACGCGCCCTCGAGCTTCCGGGTGTGCTTTTGCGCCCAATGCACCATCATGATGACGCCGGCGCTGTGCGCGACGACCATGAGGGGGCCTTCGATGGCCTCGATGGCCTGCTGGACCGCCGAAACGCGCGCCGTGCAACTCAGCTTGTCGGTCTCCAGCGGCGGCACGGAGACGACCTTGCGCACGGAAGACAGCTTGCGCTCCAGGCACGTTTGCCAGTGGTCCTCGACATGGTCGCGCAGGCCGGGAACGATCAGGATCGTTGCTTGTCGCGTGGCGTTCATCGGGTGGGTTCTTTCCTCGAAGTTCGTGTCGTTCGTGTCGGCCGTTTCAGTACGGCGCGTCACCGACGATGGCCGTGCGCTCCATCTTGCGGTGGCACGGCGGGTAGTCCATCACTGCGTAGTGCTGCGTGGAGCGGTTGTCCCAGAACGCCACGCTGTTCTTCTTCCAACGAAAGCGCACCTGGTACTCGGGGATGAGGGCCTGGCTGACAAGGAAGTTGAGCAGGTGACTGGCGCCCGGCGACTTGTCCAGGCCGAAGCGCACGTTGTCCGGCGTATTGAAATTGGTGAAATGCGTGGTGAAGCTGCCATTGACGAACAGCACCTTCTCGCCGGTTTCGGGATGGGTGCGGACCACCGGGTGCTCGGCGTCCGGGTACTGCGCCTTCAGCGCAAGGCGCTTATCGATCGGCATGGCCGCGCCAAAGCTCGACTCGATGCTGTGCCGCGCGCGCAGCGGCGCGATCTTCGCCTTGACGTCCTCGGGCAGCTGCCGATACGCCTCCACCATGTTGACCCACATGGTGTCGCCGCCCACAGGCGGGCATTCGACACAGCGCAGCACGCAGCCCAGCGGTGGCTTCTCGCGCCAGGTGGCATCGGTGTGCCAGGAATTCTCGTGACGTTCGGGCGGACTCTCGGGAGTCTTGTAGATCTGGACCAGCCCCGGATGGTCGGGATGGCTGCCCACCACCGGGTGGTCCTCCAGCTCGCCGAAGCGGCGCGCAAAGGCCACGTGCTGGGCGCGCGTGATGTCCTGGTCGCGAAAGAACACGACGCGATGCTCCAGCAGCAGCGCCCGGATCTCGGCCATCAGCAGGTCATCCTCCGCCGCCGCGCCCAGGTTGACGTTGCCGAGCTCGGCGCCGATCGAACAGGTGAGTGGCTCGACGTGGATCGAGTTGCCCAGGGAGGTCGCGCGGACCACGGCGGGCGCCGGTTTGATCTCTTGCGTCATGAGGCTTGTCTCCTGTTGTCGAATGCGCGTTGATGCCTCGGAGTGTGGTTGTGTCGGGCTTCTCTCGCTTGACAATGCATGACTGGCACTTATCCTTCGATGCCAATTCCCATCCCGCTTCTCCGATGTCGTCACTGGTCCGCGCTGCGTGCCTCACCAACTACAGCGAGGTCGCGCGTGCCGGTGGCCTGGACCCCGCCCGGATGCTTCTTGACGCGGGCCTCAGCCCGAGCGTGCTGCACGAGCCGGACCTCATGATCCCGGTCGAGTGCGCCGGGCAACTGCTGCAGGCGTCCGCGATCATGTCGGGCAACGAGAGCTTCGGTCTGTGCATGGCCGAATCGCGACGGCTGTCCAACCTCGGCGCGGTCGGGATGCTGATCCGCGACCAGGCCACGTTGCGCGACTCGCTCGACGTGCTGATGCGCTACCAGCTCCTGCTCAATGGCTCGCTGTCGCTGATGATCGAGGAGCGCGCCGGCGTGGTCGTTCTCCGTGAGGAGGTCAAGGCCGGCAACGCGCAGCAGCCCACGCGCCAGAGAATCGAGCTGGCCCTCGGCGTGATGCTGCGGTTGATGCGCCAGTTTCTCGGGGCCGACTGGCAGCCGCGGCGCGTGTGCTTCGAGCACCCGGCACCGCGCGATGCCAGCGTGCATCACCGGCTGTTCGGCCATTGCGTCGAGTTCGACTCCGACTTCAACTGCATCGTCTGCGCGAAGACCGACCTCGATGCCCGCAACCCGTCCGCCGATCCGGCGATGGCGCGCTACGCGCAGCAGCTGCTCGACGCCTCTGCCATGCCGCAGAGATCCACCATGCTCGAGGACGTGCGGCGGACGATCCTGCTGCTGCTGCCCAGTGGGCGCTGCACCATCGAACAGGTGGCCGAGCACCTGGGCGTGGCGGGCCGCACGGTCCAGCGCAGGCTCGCGGAACAGGGGCAGGACTTCTCCTCGATGGTGAACGGGATCCGCAAGGAGCTCGCCACGCGCCATGTCATCGAGAGCGACCGTCCGTTGACCGAGGTGGCGATGCTCCTCGGCTTTTCCGCGCCGAGCGCACTCTCGCGCTGGTACCAGGCGCAGTTCGGTTGCAGCGCCAAGGAGAGCCGGGCTGCCCGCGCCGCCCGGCAGCGCGGGCAACGCGAAGCGCGATGACTTTGCGCGTCGCGCAGGCGTAGCCGGCCGGCACCGCCCGGAAGGGGCGGACCGATGTCATGAAAAGCCAAGTACGAGGCATGCAATGTCAAGCATGGGCGCGATGACGGGGAGATGATTTGCCGCGTCGGTTCGCCCCCGTGCTCGCATTTCAACTTGGAGACCCATCAACATGAACTTCCTCGACGGCCACCTGTATCCCGAGAACCAGCAGCCGCTGATCATTACGGCCGCTCCCTATGCACCGGGCTGGATTCCCTCAGACTTCCCGGAAGATATCCCGGTCACGATGGAAGACCAGATCCAGAAGGCGGTGGACTGCTACGAAGCCGGCGCCACCGTGCTGCATCTGCATGTGCGGGAAGCCGACGGCAAGGGCAGCAAGCGCCTGTCCATGTTCAACGAGCTGATCGCCGGGGTGCGCGCCCGCGTGCCGGAAATGGTCATCCAGGTGGGGGGTTCCATCAGCTTCGCGCCGGAAGACGATGGCGCGGCTGCCAAGTGGCTGAGCGACGACACGCGGCACATGCTGGCCGAACTCACGCCCAAGCCCGACCAGGTGACGGTCACCGTCAACACGACGCAGATGAACGTGACGGAGCATGCAGGCATCGACGACTTCAAGGGCGTTTCGCGCGGCTTCCCGCACCTCTACAGCACCTACAGGGACATGATCGTTCCCTCGAACCCCAGCTGGGCCGAGGAACACATCCGGCGCCTGTCGGCCGCGGGAATCCAGAGTGCGTTCCAGTGCTACAACATCAACAGCTTCGAGACGATCGAGCGGATGATTCGCCGCGGCGTCTACAAGGGACCGCTGGTGATGAACTGGGTGGCCATCAGCGGCGGCATGGACCAGGCGAACATCTACAACCTGGCCAACTTCCTGCGCGCCGCGCCCGATGGTTCGGTGATCACGGTGGAGAGCTCGGTGCTCAACGTGCTGCCCGTGAACATGATCGGCATGGCCCTGGGCCTGCATGTGCGCTGCGGCATCGAGGACGTGCTCTGGAACCAGACCCGCACCGGCAAGATGAGCTCCGTCGAGCAGATCAGGCAACTGGTGCGCATCGCCGGCGAACTCGGCCGCCCTATCGCGACAGCGCAGCAGGCACGGGACATCTTGAAGCTCGACGTCTTCTACGAGACTGCGGACGAGACGCTTCGGGAAAACGGCTTCGCGCCCAACCGCAACGGGGGCACCCAGGGCTTCCTGCGCAAGCCGATCTGAACCCCTGGGGGAATTGACATGGTTTCAAAGTTCCTGACACGGCGAACTCTCACGATCGCTGCCCTGTCCTGGGCGGCAGCACTTCCGCCTGCGCTGGCACAGCAATGGCCCGACAAGCCCATCCGGCTCATCGTGCCCGCGCCGCCCGGCGGCGTCTCCGACCTGGTGGCTCGATTGCTCGCCGAACAGCTGCGGCCGAACCTGGGCCAGACCGTGCTGGTGGAGAACAAGCCAGGCGGCTCGGCCGTGGTGGCCGAGCGGGCCGTGATGGCGGCCCCCGCCGACGGCCACACCTGGATGGTGGGGCCGTCGAGCATCATGTCCGACATCCCCCTGGTCGTGAAGACGCCGTACGACGTGTTCAAGACCTTCACCTACGTCGCAGAAGCCAGCAGCATGATCCACGTGCTGGTCGCCAACGCGGGCTTTCCGCCCAACACCATCAAGGAAGTGCTCGACTACGCCAAGCACAACCCCCGATCGGTCAGCGTAGCGAACCACGGTGCCGGCACACGCTCCAACCTCATGGGCGAAATGCTGAGGGAAAAGAGCGGCAACGACATGCTGATCGTTCCGTACAAGGGCTCGGCGCCCATCCTGGTCGACCTGCTGGGAAACCAGGTTCAGATGACCTTCGAAGTCGTGAGCAACGTCGTGCCGCACATCAGGAGCGGCAAGCTCAAGGCCTATGCGGTCGCCTCGTCGACGCGCTCCCAGCACCTGCCCGACGTGCCGAGTTTCGGCGAACTGGGGTTGCCCGATTTCGTCCTTCCTCACGCGAGCGTCGGTGTCTTCGTCTTGAGCAGCACGCCCAGGCCGATCGTCGATCGAATCCAGAGCGAGATGGCAAAAGTCGTACGCACACCGAAGTTCCGCGCAGCGCTGGCCGCCCAAGGCCTGGACTTTCCGCAGGATGCCTCGTTGGACCAGCTTCGGCAGACCTTGGATTCGACCACGGCGCACAACCAGGCCATCATCAGGAAGCTCCAGCTCAAGATCGCGCCTGAGTGAGGCTTCCGCATCCGAATGCGAATCGTGACCGCTCAGCCTGTCGAACCGGCAAGCTTGGTGGTCTGGGCCGCGCTCGAGATTTCGGCGGCCGCGGCCTTCATCAGCTTGAGATAGCGCGACGCTGCTTCCTTTGGCGTCATCACCGACGCGATGAAGGTGATGTTGAGACACGCGATGACACGCTCATCGAGCATGAGCGGCACAGCAATCGCCGAAGTCTTCGCGACAAATTCGTTCCGTCGCTCGCCATAACCTTGCCGCCGCGTGAATGCAAGAACACCGTTGATGATGCGCGGCTGCTTGGCTTGGGCATCTTCCGGTGCCGAGGACGCACGCAGGTTGCTCAGAATGAGGTCACGCTCGCCTGCGGGGCAATACGCAAGATACGCCTTGCCCGTCGCGGTGAGAAGCATAGGCAGCCTTGTTCCCACAGTGATGCCATCGATAGTCATCGGGCTCCGGCGTCGCGTGGTCTCGCGCAGGTACATCGCGTTGTCCTGAAACACGGCCAGGTCGGTTGGCCAGACCACCTGCTGCTGGAGTCGCTCAAGGACCGGACTGGCCACCTGCAGCATCCAATCCTCTTCCTTGTAACCCTCGCTGAGAGAGCGAACGAGCGCGGTGAGGTCGTAGCGTTCGGGATTCTCGCGGCGGCGCACGTATCCGTCCGCGACCAGCGACTCGAAGATCCGGTAGATCGCCTGTCGAGAGATGCGCGTAGCGGCAGCGATCTCGGCAACGCTCGAGCCGTTGCGTTGGTTCAAGGTGCGCAGCACCAGCAGTGTTCTTTCGGTTCCCCGCACATGTGCCTCGCATTGCTGTCCGGTAGCCGGACAAAGTCGAAATAAATTCGCTTGATTCTAGGTCGCACTCGTAGCATCCGACTCGCCTGAGCAATTCAAACCAACGAGACGGAGACATCATGAAACTGCTACTGCGCGCCGTCGCTGCGCTTGTCGTCACGGCAGGCAGCCTGACCCTGGCCCTTGCACAGTCATTTCCGACGAAGCCGGTTCGACTCATCGTGCCGTATCCCGCCGGCGGAGCCACCGACTTCTTCGCACGGACCGTCTTTGGCAAAGTGGGCGAGGTCCTCGGCCAGCCCATCGTGATCGAGAACAGGCCAGGTGCCGGAACAACCATCGGCTCCGAGCTGGTGGCAAAAAGCCCACCGGATGGGTACACCCTGCTCATTGGAGACATGGGTACCTACGCCCTGAACGCTTCCCTGTACAAGAACCTGAAGTTCGACCCGCAGAAGAGCTTTGCGCCTGTCAGCCTCACGGGACGCTTCCAGATGCTGCTGGTGGTCAACAAGGCCACCATGCCAGCCAGCACCCTCGCAGAGTTCCTGGCCTACGCGCGCGCCAACCCGGGCAAGGTCAACTACGCCGCGCCAGGCCCGGGCAGTCCATTGCATGTCGCCATGGACCTGTTCAAACAGCGTGCGGGTTTGAACCTCGTGGCGGTCCCGTACAAGGGCGGAGGCGACGCCATCAACGACTTGCTCAGTGGCCAGGTGCAGGCGATGTTCCTGGACATTGCCACCGCACAAGCGCAGTTGAAGGGCGGGCGCATTCGCGCTCTCGGCATCGCAAGCGACCGCCGCAATCCCGCGATGCCCGATATACCCACGATTGCGGAGAGCGGCGTGCCAGGCTACGTGGCCTACGCCTGGCAAGGATTTGTCGCACCCGCCGGCACACCTGCGGACGTCATAGCGAAGCTGAACACTGCCTTCGCCACGGCCATGCAGGACGCCGACATCCGTCGCAAGCTGGCCGAGGCCGCAGTTGATCCGTTGACGGGAACCCCGGAGCAGTTCGCCAGCTACATGGCGGCGGAGACCTCCCGCTGGGCTTCTGTCATCAAAGCCAGCAACATCTCGCTCGACTGAGCAATACCACTGAAAGGCACGAAACATGCGACTCTTGAGCTACGGCGACTTCGGCCGCGAGCGCGCGGGCTTCCTGGACGGGGACCGCGTCTTCGACCTGGAAGCAGCGATGGCGCGCATCGGCTGCATGAGGCCGGTCAGTGACACGCGGCTATTCCTGGAACAGCAGGAATGGCGTGCAACTCTCGAACGCGCCTGGGACGCACGCGCCTCGATACCGTCGGTCGCAATCGACAACGTCCGGCTCGGAGCGCCTGTGCCCGTGCCGCGCAAGCTCCTGATTGCCGGCGCCAACACGTACACGCACATTGCAGAGGCCGGGGCGGTGCTGAAGGACCCCAATCCCCCACGCAAACCGATGATTCTCGCGAAAGCTACGTCAAGCCTCTGCGGGTGCGCCGACGATGTCATCCATCCTCCAGAGACGACGAAACTCGACTACGAGGTCGAACTGGGCGTCGTCATCGGCAGGACCGCACGGCGCATCAAGGAGCCGGACGTCAAGAGCTACGTGGCGGGCTTCAGCGTCATCAATGAGATGTCGGCGCGCGACCAACAACTTGCGGAGCACGAGTCCAACCCCTTCTTCCGGGTGCATTTCATGGGGAAGAGCTTCGACACGTTCAATCCCATGGGGCCGCACCTGGTGACAGTGGACGAGTTCGAATGGAACAAGCCGTTGCGGATGAAGACGTCCGTTGATGGTCAGATCCGCCAGGAAAACGACACGCGCGACCTTGTCTACGGCGTCGAGCAGCTGGTGTCGTACATCACGCAGTTCATGACGCTCTTTCCAGGTGATGTCATTGCCACGGGGTCGCCGGCCGGCGTGGCGTGCTTCATGAATCCCCCCCAGTTTCTGAAGCCGGGCCAGACCGTGCGCTGCGAGATCGAGGGTATCGGCTTCGTCGAGAATCGAATCACGGCAGAACGCTTGAGCTGACGGTCTCGCCATAGGGAATGCCGGCCGCCATCAGGCGCACCGGCAGAAGCCCAGGCCTGCAGCCTTTACTCCGGCTGGTAGTCGATGGATTTCAACAGCGCAGCCTGCTGCTCATAGGCCTGCTTCAGCTCCGCCATCATCTCTTCCGAAGTCTCGGAACTGCCCTGCTCCATGCCCATTTCCTTGATTCGGCTCTTCACCGTGTCCCGCTTGAAATAGGCCAGCGTCAACTCGCGGACCTTCTGCTGGACCGCCGCAGGAACATCGGGGCGAGACCACACGGCGAACCAGCCTGCTTGTGCCAGCTGCGGGTAGCCCAGCTCCTTGAAAGTGGGCACCTCGGGCAACGCGGCGATCCGCGTCGGATAGTTCACCGCGATCGCCTTGATCTTTCCGGCCTTGATCAGCGGCAGCGAGGTGGTCACCCCATCGAACATCAACGGCACGTGGCCGCCCATGACATCGGTCAGCGCCGGGGGAGACCCCTTGTAGCCCACATGATTCATCTGCATGTGCGTGAGCTTCCCGAGCAGCATGCCCGAGGTGTGGCCCTTCATTCCCGTCGCGTAGGAGGCGAAGCTGACGCCGTCCTTTCGAGACTTGCCGTACTCCACGACCTGCTGCAGGTTGGAGATGGGAAGGTTCTTGTTGGCGACCAGAATCAGCCCGGTGCGGCTGAGCTGGGCCAGCGGCTTCAGGTCCGCAAAAGGCTTGTAGTGAACCTTGTAGGCCAGCGGCGTTTCGCTCACGGCACCGCCCTGGATGACCAGGAGGGTGTGGCCGTCCTTGCCGTTGGCCATCAGATCGCTGATCGCCAGCGCGCCGGCGGCACCGGGCTTGGATTCGACGATGACGGGCTTGCCCAGGTCCTGCATGCCCTCCATCAGCAGCCGCGCCAACGCGTCGGCACTGCCGCCGGCAGGCCCGGCCACCACCAGGCGAATCGGCTTGGTGGGCCAGGCCTGCTGGGCCTGGACCTCTGCCGTCCACCCCAGCACACCCATGCCGACCGCCAGGGCGAGTCCACGCCACCACAAGTAGTCCTGCTTCTTCACGTTCATCTCTGTCTCCTCGATTGCTGCGCTTGCGCGCTTAGAAAGGCTTGTCGCCGATGATGGCCGTGCGCTCCATTTTTCGGGGCGCCGGCCAGTAGTCCTGGACCGCGTAGTGCTGCGTGCAGCGGTTGTCCCACATGGCCACGCTGTTGGGCTTCCAGCGGAACCGGACCTGGTACTCGGGAATGGCCGCCTGGCTGGTCAGGTAGTTGAGCAGCAGGCTGGCGCCCGGTGTCTTGTCCTGGCCGTAGCGCACGTTGTCCGGCGTGTGGTAGTTGGCGAAGTGGGTTGCGAACCCACAGGCGTACAGGATCTTTTCTCCGGTCTCCGGATGGGTGCGCACCACGGGGTGCTCCACCATCGGATGCTCCATCCCGAGTGCCCGGCGCTTTTCGTCCGGCATGGCGGCACCGAACGAGTGCTCGATGCTGCACTTCACCTTCAGGCCATCGATCTTCTTCTTGATGTCGTCCGGCAGGTGGCTGTAAGCCTCCACCATGTTGACCCAGATGGTGTCGCCCCCTACCGGCGGGCATTCGATGCAGCGCAGCACGCACCCCATGGGCGGTGCCTCGCGCCACTGGCCATCGGTGTGAAAGCTGTTCTCGTAGTTCTCGCGCTTGTCGCTGCGGTAGATCTGAACCAGCCCCGGATAGTCCGGATCGCTGCCGGCCACGGGATGGTCCTCCAGCTCCCCGAAGTGGCGGGCAAAGGCCACGTGCTCGGCCCGCGTGATTTCCTGGTCGCGGAAGAACAGCACCTTGTGCCGCAGCAGCAAGGCATGGATCTCGTTGGCCAGGCCCGCGTCGCGCGACGCATCGCCCAGGTGCACGCCCGACACTTCCGCACCGATGGTGCACGTCAATGGCTCGACTTTCATTGCCTGTTCCTTGGATGGTGAAGACCGATGTCCCCGCGGCTCTCGAGATTCAATGCATCATGCGGCGCGTGTCGGCTGGAGGAATTCTCGGACGACACGGTGCAAGCGGCTTGACCGATCACGACACCCACTTACCCAGTCACGCCTGGTACTAACGCCATTGACCACCCTGCGCAGCGTGGCTATACGTCAGGGCCTGGACTCGCCACCATGACGCCCCGCATCCGAAGCATCAGCCTGAACAAGTACTCCAAGGTCGCGCAAGAACTCGGCATCGATCCGCTGCGCATGCTCCGGCAGGCAGGCCTGGACCACGGCTGCCTGAACTCGCCCGACCTGCTGGTGCCCGAGACCGCCTTCGCCCAGCTGCTGGAGGCCTCTTCGGCGCAAGCCGGCAACGCATCGCTCGGCTTGCTCATGGGTTCGTGCTGGCGGCTGTCGGACTTCGGGCAGATCAGCCTGCTTCTGCAGCACCAGGCGAGCCTCGCCACGCTTCTGCAGACGCTCAAGGACTATCACCACCTGCTCAGCACCACCATCACCACGCAGACGGTGACGCAAGGGGGAATCTCCGTCATCCAGCTCCACCTGGACACCGAGCGGGAGACGCCTGGGCGCCACCCCATGGAGCTGGGCATCACGGCCTTGCTGAGCCTTTGCCGCCATCAGCTGGGGAAGGGCTGGAAGCCCGTCGGCGTGCATTTCTCGCACGCGCCGCCCGCGAGCACGGCCCATCACCGCCGCGTGCTCGGCAACGACATCGTGTTTGCCTCGGACTTCGACGGCATCGTGCTGACAACGCAAGACCTGCAGGCGCTCGACCCGGAGCACGACAGCAACATGGAGGGGCACGCGCGGCATTTGATCGACATGCACGCGCCCGACAGATCGCCCAAGTCCATCGAGCAGCAGGCGCGAAGCGCCATCCAGTCACTGTTGCCGCACGGGCGCCACAGCATCGCCCAGGTGGCCAGCGCGCTGGGCTGCACATCGCGCTCGCTCCAGCGCCAGCTGGAGAACAGCAGCACCAGCTTTCAGGAGACCCTGGACGACGTGCGCAGGCAGGTCGCCGTCCGCGCACTGAAGAACCCGCAGCTCTCGGTCAGCGAGGCCGCCGCGCTTGCCGGCTTTGCGGAAAACAGCTCCTTCACCCGGTGGTTCAGCAAGCATTTCGAACAAAGCCCGAGCGGTTGGCGCCAGCAGCACCTTTCCGTGGCCGCTAGAGGCTAGAGAATTGCTTCGATGAGCGTCGGCCCCGGCGTGCCGTAGGAGCGCACGAGCGCCTGGGCCAGCGATTCGAGGTCGCCGGCCCTGGTGGCGTTCACACCCATGCCCCTGGCCAGGCTCGACCAGTCCAGTGCGGGCCGCTCGAGCGACAGCATGTCGCGCGCCCGAACGCCCGGCGTTCCAGCGCCGACCGCCGCAAGCTCGCCCCGCAGGATGCCGTAGGCGCGGTTCACGAAGATCACGACCGTGACCTTCAGGTTTTCGCGCGCCATGGTCCAGAGCGATTGCAGCGTGTACATCCCGCTGCCGTCGCCTTCGAGCGCAAGCACCCGGCGCTCCGGAGCGGCCATCGCCGCCCCCACCGCGGCGGACAGGGCAAAGCCGATCGCGCCGCCGCAGCTGGTCAACCAATCATGCGGGGCGGCCTGCGCGGTCAGCGCATCGAAGCCCCGCCCGGTGGTCATCGCCTCCTCGACGACGATCGCCTGCGCAGGCAGCGTTGCCGCCAGCGTCCGGCCGATCCCTTCGGGGCTCAACGCGCCGGCGAGGGGCGCCTGCGTGTCTTGCTCGGCCACGTTGGCCGGCGCAAGACGACTTGCCCCCAGCGCGTCGCACAGGGCCGAGAGCGCGTCCTCCGGGATGTCTTCGGGCGTCGAGAGCGTCAGGAATTCACACGCCGGCGCCGACAGCCGCCCTGGCTTGTTCGGATATGCGAAGAACGCGACCGGCGCCTTGGCGCCGACGAGGACGATTCGCTTGAACTTCGCCAGCGCCGCCAGGCCGGCATCGACGGCGTAAGGCAGGCGCGGCACGACGACGCGTCCGGCGCCACGCTCCAGCCGCGCGGCATAGAACTCCGCACGCAGCGCGCAGCCCGTGGCCGCGGCGATCCGGCCTGCGAGGTTCGTGCATGACGTGCGCAGCGCGCGATCGCCGAGAAGCAGCAGGGTGGACCGAGGATCGTCACGCAGTGCCTTGACGATCCGGTCCAGATCATGCGGGTCCTGCGGGGCCGGCTGGGGCGGTGCCTCCCTGGCCGTCCGCTGGCCACTGGTGACTTCGGACCACCCCACATTCGCCGGAAGAATGAGCGTGGCGATCCGCCCGGGGCGCGCATTCGCCTGGCGCACCGCCTCGGCGCCATCGGACGCGATGTCATCGACGGTCGGGCTCGTGCGGACCCACTGGGACATCGAGTCCGCAATGGCGTGGATGTCGGACGTGAGCGGCGCGTCCAGCTTCAGGTGGTCGACGGCATGGTCGCCGACGATATTGACGATGCCGGATCGCGCCTTCTTCGCGTTGTGGAGATTGGCAAGTCCGTTGCCCAGCCCGGGACCCAGATGGAGCAATGTGGCCGCCGGGCGATCCGCGATCCGGTAGTAGCCATCGGCTGCCCCGGTGACCACGGTCTCGTGCAGGCCCAGTACGCAGCGCATGCCCTCGATCTTGTCGAGCGCGGCGACGAAGTGCATCTCCGAGGTGCCGGGGTTCGTAAAGCACACATCGACCTTGTTGTCGATGAGCGTGTGTACAAGCTGCTCGGCACCGTTCACTGGAAATCCTTTTGAAGTTCAGGCGGCCTTGCGCAGGAAGCCCTGGTTGCCGCCGTTGCGGTTGGGGGCGAAGCCGTTGGCCTGCAGGCTTTCATCCACGGTATCGTAGAACACGCCGATCTTGCTGATTTCGCGCGCCTGCCGGGCCGTGGCGATCTCGCGGCCGAACTCGCGCGAGATGCGCACCAGCTGCTCGATCTGCGACACCGTGCTCGCCTTGGCCGTGCGCGACTGGTTCCACAGGACGTCTTCGGTGCCGCAGCGCACATGCAGGCCCATCGCAATGCCCATCATGTTGATCGGCAGCACGTTGCGAACCGAGCTTTCGACCGTCAGCACCGCACCGTCGGGCACGGCACGCACGATATTGGCCAGGTTGTAGATGTTGGGCGCATCCATGCCGCCACTGATGGCGACCCAGTTCATGACCAGCGGACCCTTGTAGACGCCACGGCGCATCAGGCGCTCCACCGACTCGAAGCTGTTGATGTTGTAGCACTGGAAGGCGCTCTGGATGCCCGCCGCGGTCAGCCGGCGGATGTGCTCCTCGACCCAGCCGGGCTGGGAGGGCACCGTCATTTCCTTGTAGGCATTGAAGATGGCGGGGATCTCCCGGGAGGTGCCCTGGAAGTCGGCCAGCTCCGCATGCTCGGTCACGTTCATCTGCGAGGTGTTCACCGTCACCGTGACCTGGTCGGGCTTGGGGTCGAGCTCGGCCAGCATGTGGCGCGTGTCGTCGCTCAGCCACTTCGCGGCGGCGCCCTCCGATTCCGGCGCAAAGCTGATCGAGCCGCCCACCTGGATCACCATCTCGGGCACGGCCTTGCGCACGCCGGCGATCAGTTCGTTGAACTTGGACAGGCGCTTGGAGCCCTTGCCGTCGAGCTCGCGCACGTGCAGGTGCAGCACTGTCGCGCCGGCGTTGTAGCAGTCCACCGCCTTCTGGATCTGCGCTTCCATCGTGACGGGAATGTCTTCCGGGAAGTCGGAGGGCAGCCAGCCCGGCGCATAGGGAGCAGCCGTGATGATGAGCGGCTGCTGGTTCTCGGGGAACAGGTGTCCGTCGAGGAAATTCATTGCTCAGTCTCCGGTGAGTAGTGGACCACCAAGGACATCCCGCGTGGGCGGCGTGAGGATTCCGAGGGCGCATTCACTGTAGGACGGGCAGGCAGAAGGCCGCTTGCCGGATCGCGCCGCCCGTTTGGCATTTCGCGCCAACCCACCGGCCGTGAAGCGACATCACCCACCCAGGGGTCGCATCGTCCGCGGGCGCTGTTCGAGCCGGCGCACGGCGGCGGCCCGCGTTGCAGCCTCGACGTCGTGAGGCACCACCAGAACGTCGATGGAGGCATGGCGCAGGACGCGCTGCGCCACGCTTCCGAACAAGAAGTCCGACAGCGCGGAGGCCGGATGCTTGCCCACCACAATGAGATCGGCGCCACTGTGCTGCTGCTGCACGATGGCCTGGCGCGCGGGGTCGCCATGCCCGATGGCCGAGTACACGCGGTTGCGGCGCGCGTCGGTCGAATCCGTCAGCCGGAACATCCTGCCCTGGGCATAGCGCCTGCATTCCTGCCGGTACGCCTTGATGGCCTGGTCCGAGACCTCCGCATACCGGAGCTTGCCCTCGTTGGCCGTGCTGATGGCGTGGAACAGTTCCACCTGCGCAGACTTGCCGAGCGCGAAGGCCGCCCCGATCAAACGGCGCGATGCCTCCGAGAAGTCCACCGCGACGAGCAAGCGCCGATAGGCCGCCTGTGCCGGTCCGGCTGCCTGGCTCACCACCAGGACGGCCCGGCGCGCCGCCCGCAGGAGCCGCTCCACGGGCTGGCCGCGCAGGAAGGACCGCAGCGAACGTTCGCGGCTCGCGCCCGCGACGACCAGGTCGGCACACCGCGCCGCATTCGCAACATCGTCGTCGGTGTTGAAGGTCCGGCTCACGGTGCGCACGTCGATCCCGTGGCGCTGGCGCAGTTGCAGTGCGTGGTGGGACAGCCGGCATGCGGCATCGGGGCAAGGAAGTTCGCCGGCCGGGGCCACATACATGAGCTTCAGCGTCGCGCCATGCTCGGCGGCCAGTTGCGCCGCGCGGGAGAGGACGGCATCCGTGCCGACTGAGAAATCGGTGATGGCGAGAATCGAGTCAAGGTCGGTGAGCGTGCGCTCGCCGTGAATCGTTGCATGCATTGACGCACTCCATTCGTGCGGCGCCTGTGCATGAAGGCGACCGCGGACGCGCGGGACTTGTGCCCGGCGGTGAATGGTTGCGCTGAAGAGGGAAGGAGCGGACCGCCGGGCTCAGTGATCTGCGGGCGTCTGCTTGCGACGCACCGCTGCGAGCCTGCGCGCCCGAACGGTTGCGGCGGCAACGAGCAGTGCCGCCGCTGCGGCGTGGGCCAGGATGAGGGTGGTGGTCAGCATGCGGCCAGTCTAGAGTGCGGGTCTGGATCGGGCAAGCAATGACCTCAGGGTTCTTGCCAGATAGCGGCTCAGGCACTTGCGTGATCTCGAACTGAACCGGTCTTTGGGTGGTCTTCCGCTGCATGACCATCGCACGATTCGAAACCCGATCCCCGTGGCAAACGTCCCGAACGCGCAAAGCGACAAGGTCACAGTCGCGCAGCTTGCTGTCGAACCCAAGATTGAACAATGCAAGGTCCCGAATGCGCTTCGCCATCTGCAAGTGCGTACGTATGGACCAAACTTCCTTCGCTTTGAGCGGCGCCTTCTGGCCAATCAGCTTTCCCTTGTTCGATGGCCCACTGGTACTGACGTGCGTTTCCATGATGCACTCCTTCTCGAAAGGACGACATTGGCCATCCCTCCAATGAGGCCGCAGCCACCCGCGGCTGCCCACTGGAGCCATGAACTATTTGGATGCTATGGAGCAGAGAGGCCTAGTGCTTGCAAAGGGCCGCGCCGCCTGATCGACCCGATCAGCGGATTGACTGCCTTCGACCAACAGCAGTCCTTCGACCCTGTCCGCAGCGAGCCTACTGCCCCACGACCGACCAGCCTGCCTGTTGGTTCGACTTATCGTTTTCGTACTCCCACCGCGTGCCGCAGGCGTCGCAGCGGTAGCTGGTGACGGTGACTGTGTGCCCCCCCTGTCACCATCGCTGCGCTCCACCTTGCGACTGGACATCTGAACAAGTTCGGCGTGCCCGGGCGCGCGGCGCCAGTTGCGCTGGATTCCGGCGCACGACGCGCAGAGCACCATCTTTTTTAGTTCGTCTCTTCGATTGAACTCATTCGGCATGCGGCTTGTGCTCTCTCTATCGGTCGACCATTCAAACGACCCATGTTAGCAACACATCAGTTCCGCTGCCCGGCCAAATCGCACGAGCCCCCGAAGGCAGAATGCGGCCAAGACCAGCCGGTTATGGCCGACTCCTCGCTGGCACCGCGGCCGATGCCGAGGCGCAGGCGCGTAGGGTAGCGCGATCGAACGCCGTCGTGTGAGCTGCGCGATTGCCGCGCGGGCTCTGGCCAGGCCGGCCTTTCTAGGCCGTGACAATGCACCAAGGCCCATGCCGCGGTGCAGCGAATTGCGCTGGCTCGCTGCGGCACACTCCATGCGATGCCTGCCGCCAAATCCGCCATCCAACCCGACTCCTCCCCGACCTTGTTCAAGAGTGCCAAGGCTTTCGAGACCTGGCTGAAGAAGAATCACGCCACCTCCGACGGCCTCTGGCTCAAGATCGCCAAGCGGGGCGCCAATGAACCCAGCGTCACCTACCCCGAGGCGGTGGAGATCGCGCTCTGTTGGGGCTGGATCGACGGCCAGAAGAAAGGCTTCGACGACCAGCACTTTCTCCAGCGCTTCACGCCGCGGCGCGCGCGCAGCATTTGGTCGAAGATCAACGTCGACAAGGTCGCGGCGCTCATCGAGGCGGGCCGCATGCAGGCGCCGGGCTACGCGCAGATCGAGGCCGCCAAGGCCGACGGACGCTGGGCGCAGGCCTACGACGGAGCGCGCACGTCGGCGGTGCCGGAGGACCTGTTGGCGGCGCTTGAAGCCGAGCCGAGGGCCAAGGCCTTCTTTGCAACGATCAACGCGGCCAATCGCTACGCGGTGCTGTGGCGAATACAGACGGCCGTGAAGGCCGAGACGCGCGCCAGACGCATCGCCCAATTGGTGGAGAAGCTCGCGCGCGGCGAGACCATCCACATCTTCAAGCCCAGTGCCAAGGCATGACCGCGAGGCTCACGCGTGGTCTCCTGGGCCACAGCTCTTGAAGCGCGGCCACGGGGCTTCACCGGATGCCACCGACGGTCTCGGGACTTCCTTCGGAACCAACTTTCAGGTCGAGACAGATGTCGAACATTGGGCTCGAGAGCCTCACTGCTCGCCAGCGGCCAGGACCGGTCTTTCGACTAACGAGTCCAATCCTGATTGCACTAGCGCACAGCCCCTTCCTGCAGAGCGATGATCCGCGGCGACGAAAGGACACTCACGATGACCATCACCATCACCGCTTTTGAACGGTCGCCCGGCGGCGGCAAGGGTCTGGCGCGCGACACGCGCGTCCGCTAGGCGCTGGAGCAAGTCGGCCTGCCCTACGAGGTGCGTCTGGTGTCCTTCCGCCTTGGCCGCCTAAGTCGCTCGCGGAGAAGCGCGGGCGGCCTAACAGCGGGCGTTCGCGGCGCAACTGGCGATCAACGCCACCCCCTTACCGGCGGGCTGACGGGACGTCGTGCCGGCGCGGACGAAGCCATGCACAGCCGTCGCCCTGGCCGCCGCGGGCGAGCCGTTCAAGGGTTCGCAGGACGCTCACGGACGACGAGAAGACGTGCTAGCCGAGCCGAAGCTTGTCGAACCACCTCTTCGGGTGCGTGTTTCAAGCGAGCTGAACCGAGCATAGATTGCGCTGGACCAGTCGAGGCGGCAGGACCGGACCTTCGCTTCGAGCCCTTGACAGCGGCGTTTCCTCCGACGCTTTGAGTCCATACGAAAGATGCACTGGCGCGTAGCGGCGCTCGACGAACTTCGGCAGGCCTTCGGAGCGGATTGACGTTTAGGGCGGAGCGGTCGAGCAGCGCGGCAGGTCCGAGGCTGCCAGCATGCGTTGCCATAGGCCCAGCCACGGATCCCAGTCATGACCGCCTGGAGCGGTGAACACCCGGGCCGGCGGCAACGCCTCAGCCAGCGCGCGTTGTTCGGGGGCGAAGCGATCCGAGAGACCGTAGCCCAGGTAGACCGGCGGCCGCGGTGGCGCCTCGCCGACGCGCACAAGCTGCTGCACGCTGCGCCAGGCTTGCGGACCGATCTCGCTGTCGGGCAGCGGCCCCTGCGGTGCCTGCCAATGCAGCAGGCCGCCGTCCCGAATGACCGCCGGCATGGCCTCAAGTTCGCCAAGGTAGGGCGCGAGCGCCAGCACGCCTGCGATCTCGCCCGGATGCGCATCGGCATACAACAGCGCGCCCAAACCGCCCAGTGAAATGCCGGCCATCCAGATCGACGAAAAGACCGCCTCCTGCGCGGGAGCGACGACATCGATGCGCAGCCGCTCGAGAATGCCGCTGCCCTTGTAATAGCCCACATGCGCGTCTACCAATAGCACGTCGACGGCGAGGCCGGTCGCTTGGACAGCGGCCACGAACCCTTGCTGGTTCAGCTCGCGAATCGTCATGCCGCGGCCAGGAAGAATGACCAGCAGCGTACGGACTTGCGCGGCGCACGGGCTCTTGAACAGCCGTGTCGGCATCGGGACGACAGCGTCGCGCGGGATGTAGCCGCAGCCTGGCAGGCCGGATGCGCCGAGGGCGGCGGCGATCGCGCCCCAGGCGCCGAAGCACCTGCGTGTCGGACGAAATGTGGGCACCACGCCAACGGTAGCAGAAAGATGGCTTTGAGTACCGTCGCCGCGAAGATCGGATCGTTCGCGGCGATGTTTATGACAACATGCGGCTCCGAGGATCGTAGTAATGGCAGCGCGGGTGGGGCGGTCTGGGCAGAATTCGGCCAGTACCGGGCATCCGCCGCGATGTTCCGTTACGTCATTGAGCCTTAACAAATGGAGTAGCGCATGCAGCGTGTAAAACCACAGGGGACCCCTTGAGCTTCCTGTCGGTTGTCATCGTGACTGCCCCAGAGTTCGTCCGTTTTGACTTTCTGGCTGAAGCTGACCAGATGACCCTACCCCGGCTTTTGCCGAACTCCAGCACGGCCTCGAACCACTGGAGGCCGAAGGGACAACCGATGCAGTCGCGCTTCGCGCCTTGCTGGCTTCGGCGAAGGCGGCCTACGACCAGGGCGACAACGTCAGCGGCGCACACCTGTTGCAAGAGTTCGAAGAACTCGCCTTCCCGGGGCAACCTCGGTTAGGCACCAACGGCTGCTTCGGAGAAATCTGTACACCGGTATGGGCCCGATCCGGCGGTTCGGGCGCGCGACTGGAAACGACTGCTTGTTGTAGCGCGAACAGTCATGTTATTGCGACGGGTCCCGCTGCCGCTGAGCGCCCTGGACGGACATCGCCACTGCGGGCGTTGATCAAGTCGCTAAGTCGTCGCGCTCGCGTTGTCATAGATCCTCGGCACCCGTTGGACGTGGCACAGCAATTCGTACCCGATCGTTCCGACCGCGGATGCGACGTCATTGACCGGAATGTTCCTGCCCCAGAGCTCGACCTTGCTCCCCACTCCCTCGCTCGGAAAGTCCGTCAGATCGATGGTCAGCATGTCCATCGAGACCCGGCCGACGATCTGAGCCCGGTGTGTCCCGGCCATCACCGGCGTTCCCGGCGGCACCGTGCGTGGGTATCCATCTGCGTAGCCGATTGCCACCAGGCCAATTCTCCGCCGCGTGGCGGCGACGTAGTGCGCGCCGTAGCCGAGCGCATCACCCTCTTCAAGCTCGCGCACGGCGAAGACCTCGCTTTCCAACGTCATGACTGGCGAAAGTGCGCTCGGATTCCCTGGAAGCGGATCGGCGCCGTAGAGCAGGATCCCGGGTCGGGACCAGTCGCGACGGGCCGCAGGCCAGGCAAGAAGACCGGCAGAGTTGGCAAGACTTCGTTCGGCCGAGATCCCGGCAGTCGCGCTGTCGAAAGCTGCGATTTGTCTTGTCGTGGCTTGTGACTCAGGTTCGTCCGCCCTGGCAAAGTGCGTCATGAGCGTCATGCGCGACACCGCCTCGCAGCTTTGCAGGCGCTGTGCGAGCGCTTTGGCTTGTGTGAGCGGGAATCCAGCCCGACGCATGCCGCTGTCGAACTTGAGCCATGCATGGATGCCCTGGATCTGCGAAGGCGCTTGTTCCAGGGCACTCAGCTGCTCTTCTTGGTGAACCGCAACCCAGCAGTGGTGTGCATGCGCTTCGACGAGCTCTGCGCGCGTGAAGCAGCCTTCGAGGACCAGAATCGGGCCTCCGATGCCGGCGTGCCGCAGTTGAATCGCTTCGTCCAGAAATGCGACTGCAAACCCATCCGCCGCCGACTCGAGCGCTCGTGCGCACGCGACGGCACCGTGCCCATAGGCGTTCGCCTTGAGCACCGCGAGGGCTCGGCCACCATGAAGCTCCCGGGCCAAGCGGTAGTTCCTTCGCAGCGCCTGAACATCGATCAGCGCACGGCTTGGGCGGCTCATGACGGGACACCGGCAGGCTGTCGCGCGGGCAAGCGCGCGGCGCTTGCGTAGCGATCCATCGCCAGCCCGTGGGTGCTGATCTCGGGCCTACGCCCCATCACCAGGTCCGATACCAGCTTGCCACTGCCACAGGCCATGGTCCAACCCAAGGTGCCGTGTCCGGTGTTGAGGAAAAGGTTGGCCAGCGGCGTGGCGCCAATGATCGGCGTGCTGTCCGGCGTCATCGGGCGAAGGCCGGTCCAGAAGCTGGCTGCCGGAAGGTCGCCACCCGGAAACAGCTCGCCCACCACCTTCTCGAGCGTGGCGCGGCGGCGCGGGTTGAGTCGCAGATCGAAGCCACCCAGTTCGGCCATTCCGCCGACGCGGATGCGGTTGTCGAAGCGCGTCACCGCGATCTTGTATGTCTCGTCCAGTACGGTCGACTGCGGCGCCAGACTGGGGTCAAGCAGCGGCACCGTGAGTGAGTAGCCCTTGACTGGGTAAACCGGAATGTCCAGCTCCAGCTGTGCCAGTGCGGAACGCGAATAGCTTCCGAATGCGAGCACATAGCGGTCCGCGGTCATCACCTTGCCGTCCATACGAACGCCAACGATACGACCGCCCTTCTTCAGCAACTGCTCGACTATCGCGCCGAATCGGAAGTTGACGCCAAGACCCCGCGCAAGGTCTCCCAACCGGTTCGTGAACAGGTGGCAATCGCCCGTTTCGTCGTTGGGCAGATGCAGCCCACCAACCAAGCCCTTTCCGGTCTTGGCGAGGGCAGGCTCGACGCGAGCGAGGCCACCCCGGTCCAACAGCTCGTAAGGAACGCCGCATTCCTGAAGCACGGCGATGTCACGCTCGACGGCGTTGAGCTGCTGCTGCTTGCGAAAAAGTTGCAGCGTGCCGCCCGTGCGCTGCTCGTACTGGATGCCTGTCTCGGCCCGGAGCGCGCGCAGGCAGTCGCGGCTGTACTCGGCCACCCGCATCATCCGCTCCTTGTTCACTGCATAGCGATTGGGCGAGCAGTTGCGCAGCATCTGTGCCATCCAACGTAACTGGAAGAGCGTGCCGTCGGGGCGAATGGCAAGCGGCGCATGCTCAGGCTGCAGCATCCACTTCATCGCCTTCAGCGGAATGCCAGGAGCGGCCCAAGGCGTCGAGTAGCCGGGCGACACCTGCCCAGCGTTGCCAAAGCTGGTCTCCTGCCCCACGCCCTCCTGGCGGTCAAGCACGGTGACCTCGGCGCCTGAGCGTGCAAGGTAGTAGGCCGTGGTGGTGCCGATGACGCCGCCGCCGAGAACAAGAACTTTCATAGTAGAAATTGCAGGAGTTGTTGTTTCGAACGTTCGCCAAACTCGTTTGGGACTGGTCTAGAAGATTCCATTGTTCTTCGGTCGTAACCGGGGCGAGTGAGGCGCCATCTCACGCGATTCCTTGGGCGCCTGACAATTTCTTGTTCAGCACGATCACACCTACGTTCTAGCCCTTGGGCGGCTTAGCTGTCAGCGCCCGTGCGATGGGTGGCGCGCTGTCTCGCGCAGAGCGCTAAACCAACCGCGTCGACTCGCCTTACTTCGCCGTCGGCATCACGAACTCCGCACCCTTGCCGATGCTCTCGGGCCACCGCTGCATGATCGATTTCTGCTTGGTGTAGAAGCGCACGCCTTCCTCGCCGTAGGCGTGCATGTCGCCGAACAGTGAACGCTTCCAGCCACCGAAGCCGTGCCAGGCCATGGGCACCGGGATGGGCACGTTGATGCCAACCATGCCGACCTGGATGCGCCGCGAGAACTCACGCGCCACGTTGCCATCGCGGGTGAAGCAGGCCACGCCGTTGCCGAACTCGTGGGCGTTGACGAGGTCCACCGCCTCCTTGAGGTCGTGCACGCGCACGCACGAGAGCACCGGGCCGAAGATTTCCTCCTTGTAGATGCGCATCTCCGGCGTCACGTGGTCGAACAGCGTGCCGCCGAGCCAGAACCCGTCGTCGCAACCCTCGCCAGCCCGGTGGCTCTCGAACGCCCGGCCGTCGACCAGGAGATGCGCGCCATCCGTCACGCCTTGCTCGATGCAGCCCGTGATCCGCTGGTGCGCGGCGCGCGTGACGATGGGTCCCATCTCGGCGGCCAGGTTCTCGCCATCCAGCACCTTGAGCGTCCGGGTTCGCTCGACCAGCTTGGGCAACAGCCGGTCGGCCACGTCACCGACCAGGACGGCGACGCTGATGGCCATGCAGCGTTCGCCAGCGGAGCCGTAGCCGGCGCCGATCAACGCGTCGACGGCCTGGTCGATGTCCGCGTCCGGCATCACCACCATGTGGTTCTTCGCGCCGCCCAGGGCCTGCACGCGCTTGCCGTGGCGCGCGCCCGTCTCGTAGATGTAGTTGGCGATCGGTGTCGAGCCGACGAAGCTGATGGCCTTGACGTCGGGATGCACCAGCAGCGCGCCGACCGCTTCCTTGTCGCCCTGCACCACGTTGAACACGCCGTCCGGCAGGCCGGCCTGCTTGAGCAGTTCGGCCATGCGCAGCGCCGGGCTCGGGTCGGTCGGGCTGGGCTTGAGGATGAAGGTGTTGCCCGCGGCGATGGCCACCGGGAACATCCACATCGGCACCATCACCGGGAAGTTGAACGGCGTGATGCCGGCGACCACGCCGAGCGGCTGGCGCATCGTCCAGTTGTCGATGCCGGTGGAGACCTGGTCGGTGTAGTCGCCCTTGAGCAGTTGCGGGATGCCGCAGGCGAATTCGACGATGTCGATGCCGCGCGAGACTTCGCCCTGCGCGTCGGTGAAGACCTTGCCGTGCTCGGCCGTGATGAGGTGTGCCAGCTCGTCGCGGTGCCGGTTCAGGAGTTCGAGGAATTTGAAGAGCACCCGCGCGCGGCGGATCGGCGGCGTGTCCGCCCAGGCGGGAAAGGCTTTCTGTGCCGCGACGACGGCGGCATCGACCTGCTCGACGCCGGCCAGGCCGGCGCGGCCGGTGAGCGTTCCCGACGCCGGATTGAAGACGTCCTGGGTGCGTCCCGAGGTGTTGGCGACGACACTGCCCTGGATGAAATGATCGATGGCGACTGGCGTGTTTTTCATGATGACTCCGTGCCTCTGTCGAGGCGGGATGAAATGGATGGGAAGCTTGATCAGGGCTGCTCTGCGAGCGCATCCGCCAAAGCGTTGACCAGCGCATCGATCTGCGCCGGCTCGGAGACGAATGGCGGAGCGAGCTGGATCGTGTCCCCGCCGAAGCGCACGTAGAAGCCCTTCCGCCAGCAGCGCATGGCGATTTCATACGGCCGGCGCGCCGGTTCACCCGGATAGGGTGAGATGGTCAGGCCGGCGGCCAGGCCGATGTTGCGGATGTCGACGACGTGCTTCGAGCCCTTGAGGCTGTGGACGGCTCGCTCGAAGTGCGACGAAAGCGTGCGCACCCTCGCCAGCATGCCTTCCTGCTGGAGCACGTCGATCGTGGCCAGCGCCGCGGCGCATGCGAGGGGATGCGCGGAGTAGGTGTATCCGTGCGGAAGCTCCACGTTGTATTTCGCGCCGGCCGTCTCCATGAAGGTGTCGTAGATCTCGGAGTTGACCACCACACCACCCATGGGGACGACACCGTTGGTCACCTGCTTGGCGAAGTTGACTATGTCGGGTGTGACTCCGAAGGCCTCCGCGCCGGACCACGCCCCAACACGGCCGAAGCCCGTGATGACCTCGTCGAAGATGAGCAGGATGTTGTTCTGGGTGCAGATGTCCCGAAGGCGCTTCAGGTAGCCGACGGGCGGCACGACGACACCGGCGGAACCGGAGAAGGGCTCGACGATGACCGCGGCGATGTTCGACGCGTCGTGCAGCGCGATCAGGTCCAGCAAGCGGTTGGCCAGCGCTTCGCCGCCTTCCTGCGGCATTCCCTTGTGGAAGGAGCCCGCTGCGGGCTGGGTGTGCGGCAGGTGGTCGGCCTCCACGGCTTGGCCGAAGGTCTTCCGGTTGCCGCCGATGCCCCCGACGGAGATGCCTCCGAAGTTCACGCCGTGGTAGCCCTTCTCGCGACCGATCAGGCGCGTCTTGCTGGCCTGGCCCTTGGCCCGCCAGTAGGCGCGGGCCATCTTGAGCGAGGTGTCGGCAGCCTCGGAGCCGGAGCCGACGAAGAACACGTGGTCCAGGCCGGCAGGCATCTTCTCGACGATTCGTTCGGCCAGTTGGAAGGCGAGCGGCTGGCCGAAGTGGAATGGCGGCGCGTAGTCCAAGCGAGCGACCTGCTGGCTCACGGCGGCGACGATCTCCGGACGCCCGTGACCCAACCCGCACGTCCAGAGGCCGGAAAGGCCGTCGAAGATCCTGCGACCGTCGGCATCGGTGTAGTAGCAGCCCTGCGCCTCGACCAGCAGCCGCGGGTCTTTCTTGAATTCCCGGTTCGCGCTGAACGGCATCCAATGTGCATCGAGCTGCGCCTGGGTCAGGGGCTGGAATTTGTTCGGAATGTCGTTGAGCTTCATGGCAGGGCCGCAGTGGAGTTGAAACAGCCACGATGATCCTGAGCTACTTCGTTCCAGTAAACTGCCACGTGAGCCGCTTCACGTGCTAAGGATTGAAACTTTATATGGTCAAGAAGGCGCTCCTCGGCCAGGTCAGCGACTCCGAGATCCGGCTGCTCAGGATCTTCAAGGCCGTCGTGGACTGCGGCGGCCTGGCGGCGGCCGAACTCGAACTCAACATCGGTCGCTCGACCATCAGCCGCCACATCAAGGACCTGGAGGAGCGGCTGGCGCTCATCCTGTGTCGGCGCGGTCGCGCGGGGTTCGCCCTGACGCCGGATGGCAAGCGCGTCTACGCCGGGGCGGTGGAAGTGCTGGGCGCCATCGAGTCGTTCCGCACGGATGTGCAGGAGATGCACGCCGAACTCACCGGCACTCTGTCGATCGGCCTCTTCGACAAGACCGTCTCGAATCCGCAGGCCCGCATCGGCGAGGCGATCCGCGGCTTCAGGAGACAGGCGCCCGACGTGATGTTGGACGTGATGGTCGGAACGCTCGGCGACATCGAGACCGGCGTGATCGACGGCCGGCTCCACGCCGGCGTGATTCCGGCGCATCGCGAGTCCGAGAGCCTGAACTATCTCCCGCTGTTCGACGAGACCATGTACCTCTATTGCGGGCGGCAGCATCCCTTGTGGGATGTGCGGCACGAGGACCTCGACTGGAGCGAGCTCCAAGACTACGACTACGCCGGGCTTGGCTTCCATTCGCCGAACATGGAGGCATCCCACCGATTCGCGCTGCGGCGGAAGGCCACCGTCAGCGACCAGGAAGCCATCGCCACCCTGGTCCTGTCGGGGTGCTACCTGGGCTTCCTGCCCGACCACTACGCCCGGACCTTCGTCGCCGATGGATCGATCAAGCGCGTCGCACATCCCGAATGCACGTACACGGTCCGCTTCGTGGCGATCTCGCGGCGCTCGCAGTCCGAAGGGCGGCTGGCGTCGACCTTTCTCGAGGTGCTGGCCCGGTCCCACGCAGATCAGTTGCTGCGAGCGCGCGAGGCATGAGGGCTTCGAAGGTTCGCGACGGCTCAGCCGACATAGACCTTCGGGATCCGCTGCACTCGACAAAGCAATTCCTACGCGATGGTCTTCGAGGCGGTGGCGACCTGATTCACCGGTATCGACTTGCCCAGCAACTCGACGCGGCTTCCGATCCCCTCGGAAGGGAGGTGGACAGGTCCACCGACATCATGTTCATGGAGGCCCTTCCGACGATGCGCGAGCGATGCTGCCGACCGTGACCGGCGTGCTCGGCGATCCCGCGCAGGTAGCCGTCCGCATAGCCGACCGCCACCATTTCAATCCGGAAAGGCGCGTCGGTCACGAATCGACCGCCGTAGCCGACGAACTCGCCCGCGGGAAGATCGCGCACCGCCAACACCTCGCTCTCGAGCGACATCACCGAAACAGTCCGGCGTCGACGTCGTCGTTCAACGGCGTAGCGCCGTAGAGCAGATGCCTGGCCTTGCGCACGCGCGGCGTGCGTGGTGGTCAGATCGAAGTTCAGCCGGGTGCCTACGCTGTTATCGGCGCTTAGAGGCAGGCACGACGTAGGGCCTAGTGCCCCATGCGCTGCTCCATGCGCCTCACGAGCTCGAGCAGCCGGGGACCAAGATCCTGATCAAGCTGCTCCCGGGTCGTTGAATAGCTCGGCACAGTCAGATTGACTGCCAACCAGAGACCGCCGACCGGGTGGCGTAGCGGTACTGCGACGGCCGCGAGGGTGGACCGCCATTCCCCCGCCACCGTACAGAAGCCCTTGGTGACGATTTCCTCATAGGCTGCAGACAGGCCGGAACTGTAGTTGCGCCACTCCTCCGGCAAGGCCTGCGAAAGATGCTGCTCCAAGAGCCGCCGTTCCTCGATGGGGTGCGCATACAGCAGCGCCCGCCCCATAGCGGTGCGAAGCAGCGGGCGAGTCGATCCGATTCCGGGGTTCGTGGAGTTCGTTTCCTTCCATTGGGAAGTCTCCACGTAGACCACTTGCAAGCGATCGCGCGCACCCACGGAGATTGGTCCTCGGGCGTACTTTGCAAGTTCGAGCATGTCATCCGCCGCAGCTTGTCGAATGGTCAACTGGGACAGCAGCGGGTAGCCCAAGGACAGAACAGCAGGGCCTAGTAGGTACTTGCCCGTGAGCTTGTCCCTGCGCAAGTAGCCGAGGCCGATCAGCGTGAAAGCCAGCCTCGAGACCGTCGGTTTCGTCAGGCCCAGCCTCAGCGCGATGTCCCTGTTGCTCAGCCACGGCTCGCCGGCGCTGAAGCACCCAAGCACCGCCAAGCCGTTTGCGAGGGTCGAGGCAAAGGACGGATGCGACTCCAACGCGCCGCTGTCCAGCGCGCCGGGGTCAAGGTGGTTTTCGTTGGGCATCTCAGTTTCGGTTTCCAGAAAAGGATTGACAGGTGCGGATTGTGCGGCGACTATGCCGGACCGTTATTTTGATTGATGTTCCATTATGTTGACCGCAAAGCATCCCATTCGCCTGTTGGAAAACCCTGCAACGGGTGCGAAGCCACTCTTCTCGTTCGTCGTCGTAGCAGACACGCACGTAAATGAGGCCGACGGCGTGTCGAGTTCGCCTTGCGAGACCAATCGGCTGGCCAATGACCGCGCTCGCTTCGTCTTTCACGACATCTCCGCAATGGACCCTCCCCCAGCGTTCGTACTTCACCTCGGGGACATCGTGCATCCGGTGCCCTCGCTGCCCACTTTTGCGCAAGCCGTGGAGTGCTTCAAGGAAATCGCCTCCCCACTGCAAGTGCCCCTGCACGTGGCGCCGGGAAATCATGATGTCGGAGACAAGAAGATCGACTGGATGCCGGCGGACCAAGTCTGCGACGACTACCTCGCCACGTATCGCGAGGCGTTCGGGCCGGACTTCTACTGCTTCGACCACCAGGGTACGCGTTTCATCGCCATTAACTCACTGCTCGTCAATTCCGGCCTGGACGACGAAGCGCGGCAGCGCGAATGGGTGCAAGAGCAGATCGATTCGGCCGGCGGCCAGCGAGTCTTTCTCTTCATGCACTACCCGCCCTATGTCCTCGCCGAGGACGAGCGGGGCAGCTACGACAACATCGACGAGCCAGGCCGCACATGGCTGGTTGAGCAGATGAAGCACCCGAGCGTCGAGGCCGTGTTCGCTGGCCATGTGCACAACTTCTGGTACGACCGTGTTGGCACCGCCGATTACTACATGCTGCCGTCGACGGCGTTCCTGCGGCACGACCTTACGGAGTTCTACCGGGTGGGCCCCGCGGTGGAGTACGGGCGAGGGGATGCCGAGAAGTTTGGATATTTCGTCGTAGATGTCTACCCGCGCGGCCATGTCGCCCATTCGATCCGCACCCATGGCAGGCGCATGGGCTCGGCCGACTCCGCGCCGACGCCCGCGCCCAGCTTCTCATCGCATCCTGCCATGTCGAGCTTCGACGCGGTGGGCGCAGAACTAAGGCATCCCTGGACGGAGTGTCAGCAAATTGCGGCAACCGGCGGTGTTCAGGAGTTTGGGCGCAAATGGGCGCGCAATGACTACCCTTTCCTGGCGCTGTGGGAGATGGGCGCAAGGCTCTCCAAAGTCCCCGACTTGGACTTCCAGGATCTACAGGCGCGCTCGCGCATGCAACTGCTCGCGCGCATGGGCCATCGCTACGTACTGACGAGCCTCGGCCGACCGCCGGCTCTCAGCCGCGCCGATGCCGAGGAAGCGGGGGTCTGCGCGCTCGAGGTCAACGCCACTTGGCAGACCCTTGCGAAAAACCAGTTGGCGCTTGCCAGTAGCAGGCAAGAGAGCGGCGCACAACTGTTTTTCTCAAAGATCCATACGTTCGACGAGACTCACTTCGACGGTAAGCACTTCAACCACTTCGTCAAGGCAGGCTTCGTCCTCCGAGAGCTTCCCGACGAACTCGGACGTATCCGCGCCGCGCTTGCCGCATCAACGATCGACGGGATCACGGTGCGCGTGGAGGCCACCGAGGATTTGGTGGGCACCGGACTTGCCCTGATCACCCTGGCAGAGGAGCTACAGATGCCGATCCTCGTGTCCCTCAAAACCAGTGGCCCGAACCTGGCGACTGCCCGCGCCGATGATCACGATTTCGCGGCCAGAGTCGCCCAGGCAATGCTGCTTTCCAAGGGGTCGAGCCGGCTGCGCTTCGTGTTCGACACGTTCATGGATGTGGATCGCGGCTACTTCCCGCGTCAGGCGTTCATCGACCGCCGGTATGACCCGCGGCCGGGCGCGCAGGTCTATACCGCGCTGAACGCTACGCTTTCGCATCTGCGCTCAGTGGATCTGTCCGCGTGCAGCCACGGGCTTCTCGGCACCACGGGTGGCCAATACGTCTCGCTCTTGCACGCCCCCCGTAAGGCGCTCGAACCCCAGCTGCGTGAGCTGCCTCCATCCGCACGGGTGCACGACCTGCTCGGGGGTAGCCGCGCGTCGCGCGACGATGCCCTTGGCCTTCTGGCACAACTGCCACCGCAGTCCGAGGCGCTTCTTTTGACGATCCACTAACCCAAACCCCATGGAGAGCCCGATGCAATTCCGTCCTTTCGTATCCCAGATTGTCCTGGCAAGCATGACCGTTCTCGCCACAGCAGCTCACGCCGACTACCCAGACAAGCCAGTGAAGATGCTGGTGGGCTATGCGCCCGGTGGAGCCACGGACATCGTCGCGCGTGTGCTGGGAGCCAGCCTGTCCAAAGCATGGGGACAGTCGGTCATCGTTGAGAACAAGCCGGGTGCGAGCGGCATGCTAGCGGGCGAACAGACGGTACATGCGCCTGCCGACGGGTATACGCTGCTGCTCGGCTACACGCCAGAGGTATCCATCAACAAGTTGGTTTTCCGCTCCATGCGCTACGACCCGCTTACGGACCTCACGCCCGTCGCCCTCGTCGCCGTCGCGCCACTGGTCCTAGTCGCCGGCCCCAAGAATCCCATCAGCGACTTCAAAACACTGATGACCTCCAAGGGCCGGGCCACGCCTCTGAGCTACGGATCGCCGGGCGTCGGCGGCCAGCAGCACATGGCAGGCGAGATGCTGGGAAAGGCGACGGGCCTGCCCGTGCTCCACGTTCCGTACCGCGGCACCTCGCTCGCGGTGACCGACTTGGTGGGCGGTCAGATCGACCTCTTCTTCGCCACTACGCCACCGCTGTTGCAGCAGATCAAGTCCGGGAGGCTCAAACCCATTCTGGTGGCGGGCGAGAAGCGCGAGCGGCTCTTGCCCGATACACCTACAGCCGTCGAGCTGGGACTGCCGGAACTGCAGCTTATCAATTGGTTTGGCGTATTCGGCCCGAAAGGGATGTCAGCCGCCTTGCAGGACAAGGTCGCCAAAGACGTCCTAACGGCCCTTAGCGACGACAAGCTTATCAAGCACCTCGAGGACCAGGGGCTGACAGCGCGTCCGATGCAAGGGAAGCAGTTTCGTACGTTCATCACCGAGGAGATGACGAAGTACAAGGGGATCGTGGAGCGGACCGGGATCACCGCGGACCAGTAGCCCGGGCTGAGATACATCATCACCCGCATGCGAAACACCGTTGCCGCGAACACGCGATTCTCATCCGGGACCGGTTCGATGGTGGATGAAAGCGTTGCATGGGTGACTGCTTGGTGCCCAAAGTGCGATCGACGCATGGAGCGAACCCCAAGATCACGCCCCCCGCCTGAGTTGCCATCGTGTCGGATCTGCAAACAATCATCTGTGTCATCTTGACGATGAGGGACGCCGCAGCCGGGGGAACCGTCACTGAGACGGAATGAGTGGGAACAATCTCAATCCCGGGCAATCGACGCCTACAGAACCGCACGCTGAACATTTGCTCGAACCCTCGTGATCGACAAGACACGTGCGACAGCCCCTCACGCTCCGAAATTCGGCATGACCAACACGCGCGAGCCATGAACCACGATCATTCCGACAATCAACTGCATGCCCAGCATGCGCGGGAACCTGCTGCATGGCGAACGACGGGCGAAGAGCCGGACTACCGGTTCACCCTCGCCAACGAACGCACCTTCCTCGCGAGGATCCGGACGACGCTTGCAGTCCTGGCGGCTGGCGTTCTGCTGGACCAGTTCTCCACGAAGCTGCACCCTCACCTGGTGGTCGCGCTCGTGGCCGGTGCGCTCTGCGTGCTCGCGGCCATGCTGAGCACGATGGCCTATCAGCGCTGGCGACACAACGAGATCTCGATGCGCCACAAGTCGCCGTTGCCGCACTCGAGCATCCTTGCTTGGCTGACCGGGACGATCCTCGCCACATGCACCGCGCTCGCGGCGCTTATCACGGCCTCGACCATCGGGTTCTGATCGTGAGAGCCCCTCCACCCAGGGATCCCGGCCTGCAGCCGGAACGCACGACACTGTCCTGGACGGGCACTGCTTCGGGTTTGTTGCTCAACGGGGTGCTCAACCTCCGCGCGGGCTATGTGAGTGAGTCGGCGCCTATCGTGAGTCTGTCATGTCATGCATGCTGCTGATCGCGGCGGCCGCGACCTTCGGACTCGGTCGGCGCCGGCGACTTCTGTTGATTGCGGGACAGTCCGCCGCACCCCGTAAGTGCGACCGCGGCGAAGGCGGTAATGGGGGCGTGCCTGTTGGCCACGTTAACGGGCCTTTGGTCAGTCGCCGTTAGCCACGCTTTCCGAGGATGACCCCGCATCCCTGCGGGCGCCCGGCGCGCGGGGGTGTCCCCGACTAGCAGGTGCATTGGCAAACGTCACTCAAGGTGCTCTCCACTGGCATGCTGACCATGAACGGGCGCGCCGAGATGAGCGGCCCGCTGTGGATCGCTGAAGTTCTCGTTTCTCTGGCACTCCTCCGTGATTCGACCGCCGCGGTTGAATGACTGCTACGTGCTTTAGGATCCGACATTCGAAAGAGGTCGCGCGAAGGACTGCTGCTGGCCGAGGTCGTGTGCAAACGGCTCTTGACTCGCGAGTATGCCGGCCATGCGGCGCTGTGGTCGTCATCGGCGCCACGGAGTCATCGAGTGGTCCCGTCGCACAGACAGCGGTTTGCCTCGGGGCAGAGTCGCTGCGCAAACTGCGAAGGGCACTTGAAGAGGCTCACGCCCCCACCAGCCTGACCGCCTTCATCGTTCTGGCAATACCCAGGATCGCGATCACCCGCTTCAGGTTGTATGCCAGCACGTGCAGACTCATCTCAGTGTTCACGTGCTCCAGCTTCTTCGTCAGGAAGTGCGTCCAGCCCATCCAGTGCTTGAGTGTTCCGAACACGTGCTCCACGGTGCACCTTCTCAGCGTCATCGCGACAGGCTTGCGGTCCAGGCGTTGCTGGACGCGCTCAAGCACCTCTTCGTGCTCCCAGCGACGGATGCGGCGATAGTCGCCGGTCGTACACTGCTTTTTCAATGGGCATGAGGGACAGGCACTGGTCCAATAGAGACGCGCTTGGAGGCCATTTCGCTCGAGCGTGCTGAACCTGTAGATGGCCCGTTCGCCCGCAGGGCACTGATACTCGTCGGCCTTCGCGATGTAGATGAAGTCGCTCTTGTCGAAGCGGCCTTCGGCCTTGGCGCCCGAGGTCATCGGCTTTGGCACGTAGGTCGTGATGCCTGCGTCCTCGCAGGCCTTGAGCTCCGTGCCGTTGAAGTAGCCGCGGTCGGCAAGGGCCTGTAGCCTGGTCTTGCCCATCGCCTCGCGTGCAGCCTTGGCCATGTTGCTGAGCTGCGCGCGGTCGTTGCCCTCGTTGGTGACCTCGTGCGCCACTATCAGGTGGTGCCTGGCGTCGACCGCCGCCTGAACGTTGTAGCCCACCAGGCCGGAGCCCTTGGCTTGCGAGTTCATCGAACGCGCATCAGGATCGGTGAGCGAGCGTTGCCCATCAGGCTCCTTCTTCAATTCTTCCTTGGTGCGATCGAGCTGCTTCATCTGCTCGCGCAGCTTCTTGATCTTCTCCGTCAACCGCTCGGTCTTGGCCTCTACCTCCGCCGGCTGCGTGCGGTCGGCTGTCTCCAGTGCATCGAGGTAGCGCTGGATGCTCTGCTCGATCTGCCGCTGACGCGCGTCGATCTTGCCCGCGGTGAAGTTGCGATCGCGGCTGTTGACCGCTTTGAACTTGCTGCCGTCGATGGCCACGATGGCATGAGAGAACAACTTGAGGTCGCGGCACAGACCGACGAAGCGGCGGCAAACGTTGCGAATACCGGTTCCGTTATCGTGGCGGAAGTCGGCGATGGTCTTGAAGTCCGGGGCGAGCCGGCCGGTGAGCCACATCAGCTCGACGTTGCGCTGCGCCTCGCGCTCCAGGCGCCGGCTCGATTGGATACGGTTCAGGTAGCCGTAGATGTAGAGCTTCAGCAGGACCGAGGGGTGGTACGAAGGTCGGCCGGTGGCTGCCGGATCGACGCCTTCAAAACCCAGTGCATGCAGATCCAGTTCCTCGACGAAGGCATCGACAACCCGCACCGGGTTGTCTTCGCCTATATAGTCGTCAAGGCACTCTGGCAGCAGAGTGACCTGCTGTCGATCCTCGCCTTCGATGAATCGCTTCATGTGGCTGCCCTTCAGTAGCGTTGCCACAATCTAGGCGAGCACCGTCACCTATTCAACCCGTTTTCACACAGGCTCGGCCGTCACTTGCCGTCTGCCCTAATGGCCGCGACCTTGTACACCGCGTCATTCTTGTCGTAGGTCGTCCAAGTTCAGCGTTGCGCTCCACGCTCAAAGGAGCTCTGCCAGCTTCAAACGACACAGCGCCGAAGAACTCGGAAGTCGAACGGTCAAGGTCGGTCTTTGCAAACACGCAACGCGCCTTGACGGAAGCTCGAGATAACGGTCGACAACTTTGGACATGACCACCGAGGCCACGAACTCGGAAGGCCAGACCGGCTCCTGCCGCGCCTGCGTCAAGCCCTGCGAGCATCCATGAACGTCAAAATGTAATACAAATTGACTAGTTCAATATCGCGGCCGTTAAATGGCCAAGGCCACCCACCTCGCCCTGGCCTGAAACCACCAATGAGACCCGCATGAACTTCGTCGACTGGTGTGTGAACCTCCAAGCCAGACTGGCAACTTTGGCGCGTAGCAATCAGACTTTCAAAGTTCCAATCTGAGCGGGTGCCTGCTCAAAGGAGAGATGACATGCCCAAAGTAGTAATCACAGCGCAGATTGAAGACCCGGACAAGTGGGAGAAGGGCTTCCGGACCCACGGTCCGCTTTTCAGGAGCCAAACCGTAACCAAGCCAATTAGTTTCGCGACCATCGCAGGCAATCAAGTCGCGGTGTGCGCCGAGCCCGATGACTTGGACGCGTTCATGAAGGGCATGGATTCCCCCGCGACGGCGGAAGCCATGGCCTTCGATGGCGTAAAGAGAGAGACCGTCAAAATATTCGTCCTGGACAAGGAATTCAAGGTCTAGTGAGCGTCTCGCGCGAGATATTGAACACGCGCTCGCCGTTGGGCATCGCCATCGTGCCGGGACGCTCCGCGCGGGCGGTTGTGCAAAGCGGCACCTGCGCCTCAGGTTGCGGACTGGATGCCGTGCGCGTAGCAGCCGCTTGCCATCCTCAAGTTTGAGGAGCCGTCTCGCGTGGGGCGCGCCTCGCAGTGCGCGTCGCATGAGATTGCGGCATGCGCTCCGATGTTGTCCTGCCGCGTTCAGGCATCGTCCTTCTCCGGCTCCTGACACGCCAAAGTCCATCCTCCTTGCCGTGGCTGTACTGACCTTCGGAAACCGCCTAGCGGAAGTTGATGGCTCCCGACTCGTAGGGAATCCCGGCGATGGTGAGGTCGGCTTCGATGCTCATGCCTTGGCGTTGACAGGGCGGTTTGGCGGGCGGTCTGGAAGGTCCGGTGTTGGCCGACTGTTGCCCGCCGTGTGGTTGGCGCACTGCTTCGGGAGTGGCCAGGATTGTGCTTCGTCGGAGCTGCTCGCCACCGTCACGGCCCTAGAAGCGCTAGTCCCGACCTAGCGGCACCGCCATAGTTGCCTTCAGATGCCAGGTGGCCGTTGCAGGAACTATTTCCTCGTCAGCAGCAGTTGACCCACTTTTTGCAGTCTTTCCTTGAGGCCGCCTGCGATCACGCGGAGGACACCAGGCAACTCGATTTCCATCACTACGGCGGCGTCGAGCACGTCGATGACACCGGAGACCGTCTGACCCAGCGCCGCGACGCTGAAAATGAGCCGGTCACCATCCCAGCGCTCGCTGCGGGCCCCGCTGCTGCCCGGCAACGGGTTGATGATCTTAGCGAAACCGGCCTCGATGCGGCGTCGGGCCTCTGCGCGACCGAGCTCATGTGGAACGCTAATGATGATGGGCGACGCCATGGGAACTAGCGTGCCGCGAATCGTCGCGCTGGGCAAGGGCTTGCAGCAGGCGATTGGCCGGCGGGCCGCCGAATGCGACTTGATTGCTGGCTAGGACGTCCACCCGTCCCCGCTCCCCGGCGTTGCGCAGGCGGGCACTAAATACCGGGCGCTAGAAGCCGCTGCCCTTGGTTTCCGCCTTCTGCGACGCGCCGCTGATGATGTGGCGGGCAGCCGTCCCTAGGTTAGGCCAGCTGTAGTCCGTTCGAGCATCGGGTCAGGGCGGCCCGTCCGTAGCACGATTCCACAACCGGACAGCCCGCCGTTGGCAAACGCGAGCTCGATCCGAGGAAGCGCTCTGTAGGTCGTGGCGCCTCCGGAGTGGCACCCCTTAAGACCAAAAAGAATGTCAGTGAATCCCTAAATAACGGGCAATGATATAATGGGGTTGTTGCAGTCACGGCGCTTGATCGTCAGTTGCCGCAGCGCCTGCTCAGGGGCGGGAATCCGCCCCATGCAGGTCCGCGTTTTGCGACCTTTGTCGCCCTGTTGGTCTGTAGAGCTGCAGCCAACTGAGTTCCTAGATGGCTCGCGCAGGTTGATTCAAGCCTGCGATCCTGAATGAATTAGATTCCAAAAACCGCCATTGCCATGGGCAAGTACGTCGTTTCGCCCGCGACACAGCAGACCGATTGTGGCCGCTTTCGCGCCTCCTTCTCGCTCCATCGTTCTCAGGGTAACGGCAGCTACTGTCGAGTATTCCGTTTTGACAAACCCTTTGCCTCGCGCGAAGCCGCCCGGCTTTTCGCAGTCACACAGGGTTGGCTTCAAACGTGCATGCCCCACCCTCCTACGTGCTGATGATCTGCTGCCGCAGATCCCATTTTCCCTTGCCAGTTGCTGCGGACTCCCGCTCCGCACAGCCGACTCCCAACGGCGCGACACCCGTTGCGCACTTCTTTCAGAAAGGCTCTTTCCATGAGCACCAAAATCTACGTGGGCAACCTGCCCTACTCCGTGACCGATTCCAGCCTTGAAAGCAACTTTGCCGAGTTTGGCAATGTCTCTTCGGCCAAGGTCATGATGGACCGTGAAACCGGCCGCTCCAAGGGCTTCGGCTTTGTGGAAATGGCTTCTGCCGAAGTCGCCCAAGCCGCGATCAACGGTCTGAACGGCATGACCGTCGATGGACGCTCGATTGTCGTGAACCTCGCCCGCCCCCGCGAAGAGCGTGGCGGCGCAGGTGGCTACAGCGCGGCTGGTTACAGTACAGCAAGGCGCTCGGACATTGGCTATGGCACGGGTGGTTACGGCGGTGGTCGCTACTGAGGCCAGTAACATCTTCTAAAACAAAACGGCTCTCTTGAGCCGTTTTTTTTGGCCGACCTTCGCCGGGTGCTGGCTCACTAACGTAGTCGGATGGCCCAAATTTCCTTGAGCCTGAAGGGAGTCTTGTGCCCGACAAGCTTGCCCTTGTTCCACGGCTCTCGATGACTCGTAGTTGCTTCCATGATGAGCGCCTATATGGGATTGAAGCTTCAGTCTGCGCCGACGGTGATCACGACAGGCCGCGAGATTCTTCCGCGGGGGGCGGGGCGATTTGGGGAGGTTGACCTTCACCCGGCGGACATTCAGCGCCAATGTCTGGAGGAACTGCATCGCAAACAGCGCCGAGTTCAACGCGATGGTGACCGAAACCCGCGCCCTGCTATCGCTCTACGCCGAGTTGGGGCGCCGACTCGCGACGCACGAAGTCAGCGCCGCCGATCAGACATGGCCCGCAGCTTGCTAAACCCAAGCCAATGATCGAAAATTTTCTTCCCTTGCACCACAATGTAATTTTCTTTACATCCCCCGCACCCTGAACGGGCGAGTACCCCACAACCCACCGCATGCCGGCTACCCCCGCAGCCACCACCGTCGCCCAGCGCATCGCCCAGGCCTTGCCGCAGCTGACCCCCTCGCACCGCCAGGTGGCCGACTACGTGCTCGAGCGCCCGCTGCAGGTCGCCACCTTGCCCATCGACGAGCTGGCCGCTGCCGTCGGCGTCTCGGTAGCCACCGCCAACCGCTTCGCCCGCGCGCTGGGCTTCGACGGCTACGCCAGTTTCCGCGCCGAGCTGGTGCGCGGCTTCGAGCCGCTGGTGGCCCCCGTCGAGCGCCTGCGCGGCAACCTGGCCCGCCCCTCGACGGTGGCCGAGGTGTTCGCGATGGCCCTGGAAGAAAGCCAGGACAACATCGGCGCAACACGCCAGGCCCTGGACCCCGCCTCCTGCGAGGCCGCGGTAGCTCGCGTGCTGGGCGCCCGCACGGTCTTCATCGCCGGCTTCGGCGCCAGCGCCTGGCTGGCCGGGCTGCTGCATCATGGGCTGGATGCCTACTGCGCCGACGTGCGCCTGCTGTCCTCGGTCAGCGGCGTCACGCATGGCGCGCGCGCCCTGTCGCGCGGCGGGCCGCAGGACCTGCTGGTGGCGCTGACCTTCCCGCGCTACCTGACCGATACCGTGGCGCTGACCGGCCTCGCGCGCAGCCAGGGCGTCGGCGTGCTGGCACTGACCGACCGGCCCAGCTCGCCGATCGCGCCGCTGGCCGATGTCACCCTCTACGCGCAGACCGAAACCCGGTATCGTCCCAATTGCGAGACCAGCGTGCTGGCGCTGATCGAGGCCCTGACCAGTGCAGTGGCCCTGCGCGCCCCGCAGGCCTACCAGGCCGCAAGCAAGGTGGTGCATGCCGTGATGCCCTGGCTGCACGGCGCGCAGGGCCTGCGGACCGCGAACACGCCGAGAATGAAGCAGAGGCCGGCGCCGCGCGCGCCAGCCGGAAAGAAGAAGCCCCGATGAGAACGACACCCGTCATTGCCATCCACGGCGGCGCCGGCACGATCAGCGCCGCAGCGCTGGACGCCGGCGCAGCGCAGGCCTACCACGAGGCGCTGCGCGCCATCGTGCAAGCCGGCCAGGCGCTGCTGCTGGGTGGCGCCTCCGCGCTCGACGCGGTCTGCCTCGCGGTCGAGATGCTGGAGGAATGCCCGCTCTTCAATGCCGGCCGCGGCGCGGTGTTCACCCACGCGGGCACGCACGAGCTCGACGCGGCCGTGATGAACGGTGCCGACCTGCGCGCCGGCGCGATCGCCTGCGTGAGCCGCATCCGCCGCCCGGTGCGCGCCGCGCGTGCGGTGATGGAGGACGGCGCCCACGTGCTGCTGGTCGGCGCAGGCGCCGAGGACTTCGCGCGCGAGCGCGGGCTGGAGATGGTGGACCCGGCCTGGTTCTCCACCGAGGCGCGGCGCGCCCAGCTGGAACGCGCGCAGGCCGCCGGCCGCGTCGCGCTCGACCACGACGGCACGGCGAACACCGGCGCGCCGCTGGACGAGGGCCGCAAGTTCGGCACCGTCGGCGCCGTCGCGCTCGACATGCAAGGCCACCTCGCGGCCGCCACGTCCACCGGCGGCATGACCAACAAGCGCGTCGGCCGCGTCGGCGATTCGCCGCTGATCGGCGCCGGCACCTATGCCGATGACAAGCGCGCCGCCGTGTCGTGCACCGGCAGCGGCGAGATGTTCATCCGCGCGGCCGCAGCGTATGACGTCTGCGCGCGCATGCGCTATGCGGGCCAGTCGCTGGCGCAGGCGGCGCAGGCGGTGGTGATGCAGTCGCTGCCGTCGATCGGCGGCAGCGGCGGGCTGATCGCGGTCGATCGCAACGGCAACGTCTGCATGCCCTTCAACACCGATGGCATGTACCGCGGCCATGCGCGCGGCACTGAGGCGCCGCAGACCGCCATCCACCGATGAGCGCGATCGTTTCGCCTTCTTCCGCGGCCGGCACTGCCATGCAGATGCCCGAGCAGCGCGTGCTCGAGGTCGACGGGCTCACCGTGCGCTTCGCGACCTCCGAACGCACCGTCGATGCGGTGCGCAAGCTGAGCTTCCACGTCGACCGCGGCGAGACGCTCGCCATCGTCGGCGAATCGGGTTCGGGCAAGTCGGTCACCTCGCTCGCGCTGATGCGGCTGGTCGAATACGGCGGCGGCCACATCCTCGAGGGCCGCATGAGGTTCAGGCGCCGCGACGGCCGCGTGCTCGACCTGGCCAAGGCAACGGATGCCACCATGCGCGGCATCCGCGGCGCCGACATCGCGATGATCTTCCAGGAGCCGATGACATCGCTGAACCCGGTGTTCACCGCCAGCGACCAGATCGCGGAAGCCATCGCCATCCACCAGGGCAAGGACCGCGCCGCATCGCGCGCGGAGGCGCTGCGCATGCTGGAGCTGGTGCGCATCCCCGAGGCGCGCAGCGTGCTGCAGCGCTACCCGCACCAGCTCTCCGGCGGCATGCGCCAGCGCGTGATGATCGCGATGGCGCTGTCGTGCCGGCCCTCGCTGCTGATCGCGGACGAGCCCACCACCGCGCTCGACGTCACCATCCAGGCGCAGATCCTGCAGCTCATCCGCGAGCTGCAGGCCGAGATGCACATGGGCGTGGTCTTCATCACGCATGACATGGGCGTGGTGGCCGAGGTGGCCGACCGCGTGCTCGTGATGTACCGCGGCGACAAGGCCGAGGCCGGGCAGTCGGAGCAGATCTTCGCGGCGCCGCAGCACCCGTACACGCGCGCCCTGCTCTCCGCCGTGCCGCAGCTGGGCGCGATGCGCGGCACCGAGCTGCCGGCGCGCTTCGAGCTGCTGCAGGTGGATGCGGCGGGCGTCAGCGTGAGCGACCGCAGCCCGCAGGACACGGTGCGCTACGACGTGCCGCCGATCCTGCGGGTGAAGAACCTGGTGACGCGCTTCGACCTCAAGAGCGGGCTGTTCGGCCGCGTCACGCGCCGGGTGCATGCGGTGGAAGGCATCAGCTTCGACCTGCGTGCGGGCGAGACGCTGGCGCTGGTGGGCGAGTCGGGCTGCGGCAAGTCGACCACCGGCCGCTCGCTGCTGCGCCTGGTCGACAGCCAGGGCGGCGAGATCGAGTTCAAGGGCCGCAACGTGCTGGCGCTGCCACAGGGCGAGCTGCAGGCGCTGCGGCGCGACATCCAGTTCATCTTCCAGGACCCCTTCGCGTCGCTGGACCCGCGCCTCACGGTGGGCTTCTCGATCATGGAGCCGCTGCTGGTGCACCGCGTCGCCAAGGGCGCCGAGGCACAGGCGCGGGTGCGCTGGCTGCTGGAGAAGGTGGGGCTGCCGGCCGACTACGCGCAGCGCTACCCGCACGAGTTCTCCGGCGGCCAGCGCCAGCGCATCGCGATCGCGCGCGCGCTCGCGCTCGACCCGAAGGTGGTGGTGGCGGACGAGTCGGTCTCGGCGCTGGATGTGTCGATCCAGGCGCAGATCGTCAACCTGATGCTCGACCTGCAGCGCGAGCTGGGCGTAGCTTTTCTCTTCATCTCGCACGACATGGCGGTGGTGGAGCGCATCAGCCACCGCGTGGCGGTGATGTACCTGGGCCAGATCGTCGAGATGGGTCCACGCCGCGCCATCTTCGAGAACCCGCAGCATGCCTACACGAAGCGGCTGATGGCCGCGGTGCCGGTGGCCGACCCGACGCGGCGCACGCAGAAGCGCCCGCTGCTGCAGGGCGAGGTGCCGAGCCCGGTGCACCCGGTGGGCTACGAGCCTTCGGTAGCGCCGCTGGTCGAGGTGGGCCCGGGGCATTTCGTGGCGCGGCATCCGATTGCCGGCGATTTTTAGTTTTTTCAAAGGAGTCTTCGCATGAACAAGCGTCTTACCCGAATCGCAGCCGCCCTCGCGCTGGCCGGTCTCGCCCTGTCGGCGCAGGCGGCCAAGGACGTGGTCGTGGCCGTGCAGTCCAACTTCACCACCACCGATCCCTACGACGCCAACGACACGCTCTCGCAGGCAGTGGCCAAGTCCTTCTACCAGGGGCTCTACGGCTTCGACAAGGACATGAAGATGGTGCCGGTGCTGGCCACCGGCCACACCGTGAGCAAGGACGGGCTGGTGTACACCGTCAAGCTGCGCACCGGTGTCCAGTTCCACGACGGCACGCCCTTCAACGCCGAAGCCGTGAAGGCGACCTTCGACCGCGTGACCAACCCGGACAACAAGCTCAAGCGCTACAACCTCTACAAGAACATCGCCAAGACCGAGGCGGTCGATGCGAGCACGGTGCGCTTCACGCTGACCGAGCCCTTCTCGCCCTTCATCAACACGCTCGCCCACCCGTCGGGCGTGATCATCTCGCCGGCCGCGCTGGCCAAGTTCGGCAGCAAGGGCATCGCGCAGAACCCCGTGGGCACCGGCCCGTTCAAGTTCGTCGAGTGGAAGTCCACCGACTACCTGAAGGTCGCCAAGTTCGACGGCTACTGGAAGAAGGGCTATCCGAAGGTCGACACGATCACCTTCCGGCCGGTGGTCGACAACAACACGCGCGCCGCGATGATGCAGACCAACGAGGCGCACTTCGCCTTCCCGATGCCGCCGGAAGCCGCCGAGACCCTGAAGGGCAAGCCCAGCCTGGAGGTGACCAGCTCGCCCTCGATCATTCATCGATACATCTCGATGAACACGCAGCAGAAGCCTTTCGACAACCCGAAGGTGCGCCAGGCCATCAACTATGCGATCAACAAGGAAGCACTGGTCAAGGTGGCGTTCTCGGGCTATGCCATCCCGGCGGAGGGCGTGCTGCCCAAGGGCATCGATGGCGCGTCGAAGCTCGGCCCCTGGCCCTACGACCCGGCCAAGGCGCGCGAGCTGCTGAAGGAGGCCGGCTACCCGAACGGCTTCGAGAGCACGCTCTGGTCGGCCTACAACTACACGACGGCGCAGAAGGTGATCCAGTTCGTGCAGCAGCAGCTGGCGCAGGTCGGCATCAAGGTACAGGTGCAGGCGCTGGAGGCCGGGCAGCGCGTGGAGCGCGTCGAGAGCGCGCAAGACCCGGCCACCGCGCCGGTGCGCATGTACTACGTGGGCTGGTCCTCGTCCACCGGCGAGGCCGACTGGGCGATGCGCCCGCTGCTGGCGTCCGAATCGTTCCCGCCGCGCCTCTTCAACACCGCGTACTACAAGAACGACGAGGTCGATGCCGACATCAAGAAGGCGCTGGTCACCACCGACCCGGCCGCCAAGGCCAAGATCTACGCCGACGCGCAAAAGCGCATCTGGGACGACGCGCCGTGGGCCTTCCTCGTGACGGAGCAGCTGTTGTCGGTGCGGGCGCGCAACCTGACGGGCTTCTACGTGATTCCGGACGGCAGCTTCAACTTCGACGACGTCGAGCTGAAGTGATCCTGCACGCGGCACGTTCATGACCCAGTACGTCCTCAAGCGCCTGCTGGGCCTCTTGCCGACACTGCTGATCGTGGCGGTGCTGGTGTTCCTGTTCGTCCACATGCTGCCCGGCGACCCGGCGCGGCTGGCGGCCGGGCCGGACGCCAGCCCCGAGACGGTGGCGCTGGTGCGCGCGGACCTCGGCCTCGACAAGCCGATGCCGCAGCAGTTCCTCAACTTCTTCACCAACATGCTGCAGGGCGACTTCGGCCGCTCGCTGCGTTCGAAGCGGCCGGTGTCCACCGAGATCGCCGAGCGCTTCATGCCCACGCTGCTGCTCACCCTTACCAGCATGGCCTGGGCGGTGGTCTTCGGCATGGCGATCGGCATCACCTCGGCCGTGTACCGCAACCAGTGGCCCGACCGGATCGGCATGACGCTGGCGGTCTCGGGCATTTCCTTCCCGGCCTTTGCGCTGGGGATGCTGCTGATGCAGATCTTCTCGGTGCAGCTCGGCTGGCTGCCCACGGTGGGCGCCGATTCGTGGCGCCACTACATCCTGCCCTCGATCACGCTGGGCGCCGCGGTGGCGGCGGTGATGGCGCGCTTCACCCGCGCCTCCTTCGTCGAGGTGATCCAGGAGGATTTCGTGCGCACCGCGCGCGCCAAGGGCGTGTCGGAGAAGTGGGTGGTGCTCAAGCACTGCCTGCGCAACGCGCTGATCCCGGTGGTCACGATGATGGGGCTGCAGTTCGGCTTCCTGCTGGGCGGCTCGATCGTGGTCGAGGCGGTGTTCAACTGGCCGGGCCTCGGGCGCCTGCTGGTGGATGCGGTCGACATGCGCGACTACCCGGTGATCCAGACGCTGGTGCTGCTGTTCTCGCTGGAGTTCATCCTGATCAACCTGGTGGTGGATGTGATGTACGGCTTCATCAACCCCACCATTCGCTACAAGTGACGCACGTGACGCACGTGACAGACGATGAGCACCCCTCCCGCTGAACCCATCCCCGCCGTGGCCGAGCAGCCGATCGACGCCACTGCCGCAGTCGCCGCGTCCTCGCGCGTGCGCACGCCCTGGACGGAGTTCTGGCGCAAGTTCCGCATGCAGCATGTCGCGATGGGCGCGGGCATCTTCGTGCTGCTGCTGGTGGCCGTGGCCATCCTCGCGCCCTGGATCGTGCCGTACGACGCCGAGAACTTCTTCGACTACGACAAGCTCAACACCGGCCCCTCGGCGGCCCACTGGTTCGGGGTCGATCCGCTGGGGCGCGACATCTTCAGCCGCATCCTGATGGGCGCACGCATCTCGCTGGCCACGGGCTTCCTCTCGGTGGTGCTGGGCGCCATCGTGGGGACCGCGCTGGGCCTGCTGGCCGGCTACTACGGCGGCTGGTGGGACCGCATCGTGATGCGAATTTCCGACGTGCTCTTCGCCTTCCCCGGCATCCTGCTGGCGCTGGGCGTGGTCGCCATCCTCGGCAGCAGCATGACGAACGTGGTGGTGGCGGTGTCGGTGTTCAGCGTGCCGGCCTTCGCGCGGCTGGTGCGCGGCAACACGCTGGCACTGAAGAACCTCACCTATATCGAGGCCACGCGCAGCATCGGCGCGAGCGACAGCACCATCCTGCTGCGCCACATCCTGCCGGGCACCATCTCGTCCATCGTCGTGTACTTCACGATGCGGCTGGGCACTTCGATCATCACGGCGGCCAGCCTCAGCTTTCTGGGCATGGGCGCACAGCCGCCGATGCCCGAATGGGGCGCGATGCTGAACGAGGCGCGCGCGGACATGGTCAACGCGCCGCACGTGGCGCTGTTTCCGTCGCTGGCGATCTTCTTCACGGTGCTGGCCTTCAACCTGCTGGGGGATGGGCTGCGCGACGCACTCGATCCCAAGATCGACCGCCTGTAGGGGCCGTAGCCATGGCGCCTGCCATTCCGCGCATCGGCGCCCTGCCCTCCGGCCGCCGCGACGCCATCACCGATGTGGCCGGCGTCACGGTGGGCCATTGCACGCTCGACGAGGGAGACGTGCAGACCGGCGTGACGGTGGTGTGCCCGCATGCGGGCGACCCTTACCTGCAGCGCGTGCCGGCGGGTGTCGCGGTGATCAACGGCTTCGGCAAGAGCGTGGGGTTGGTGCAGGTGGAGGAGCTCGGCGTGCTCGAGACGCCGATCGCGCTGACCAACACCTTCTCGGCGCCGACCGTGGCCGAGGCGCAGATTCGCGACTGCATCGCGATGGATCCGGAATGCGGGCGCAGCCTGCCCAGTGTCAATCCGCTGGTCTTCGAGTGCAACGACGGCTTCCTCAATGACATGCAACGCATGGCCGTGCGCGGGCATCACTACCTGCAGGCCCGGGCCGCGGCCGGCGAGGAGGTCCCTCAGGGCTCGGTCGGCGCGGGCCGGGGCATGTCGTGCTTCGCGCTCAAGGGCGGCATCGGCACGGCGTCGCGCCGCGTGTCGGCGCCCGGTGCCGGGTTGCACACGGTGGGCGCGCTGGTGCTGGCCAACTATGGCCTGCTGCCCAACCTGGTGATCGCCGGCCGCGCGGTCGGTGCGCGGCTGGCGACGCAGGTGGCGACCCAGCTGGCCGGAGCTATGCCGGCGGCCGACCCCGAGAAGGGCTCGATCATCATGCTGATCGCCACCGACGCGCCGCTCGACGCCCGCCAGCTGCGCCGCCTGGCGCTGCGCGCCGGCGCGGGCCTGGCGCGCACCGGCTCGGTTTTCGGCCATGGCAGCGGCGACATCGCGCTGGCTTTCTCGACCGCCTACACGCTGCCGCAGCGCCGCGAGCAGCCGATGCCCGCGGTCGCCCTGCTGCACGACGCGCTGCTCGACGGCCTGTTCCAGGCCACGGCCGATAGCGTGGAGCAGGCGATTCTGCATGCGCTGTGGCACGCCGAGTCCATCACCGGGCGCGACGGCCATGTGCGCCCGGCGCTCACCGAACTGCTGCGCGACTGGCCGTCCGACGCGTTCGCCCCATCCGACGATCCGCACGGCCCCCACGACCCGCACTCATGAAAATCCTGATCTCCGTCGACATCGAAGGCGTGGCCGGCGTCTTCCATTCCCAGCAGACGCGGGCCGGCAATCCCGAGTACGAGCGTGCGCGCCGGCTGATGACCGAGGAGGCTAACGCCGCGATCGCGGGCGCCTTCGACGGCGGGGCCACCGAGGTCTGGGTGAACGACTCGCACGGCGACTTCCGCAACATGCCGCCGGACTTGCTCGATGCGCGCGCCCAGGTGATCCAGGGCAAGCCGCGCTACCTGAGCATGGTGGCGGGCGTGGAGCTCGGCATGGAGGGGGTCTGCATGATCGGCTACCACTCGCGCGCCGGCGGCAGTGGCATCCTGGCCCACACCATCAACAGCTTTGCCTTCGCGGGCGTCGAGATCGGCGGCCAGGCGCTCGGCGAAGCCGGCCTGTACGGCGCGTTGGCCGGCGAGTACGGGGTGCCGGTGCTGATGGCGAGCGGCGACGACGTCTTCATCGCGGAGAACCGGGCGCTCTTCCCGCACGCCACCTTCGTGCAGACCAAGCGCGCCACGGGGCAGACCAGCGGCGTCTCGCTCTCGCCGGCGCAGTCCTGCGCTGCGATACGCGAAGGCGTGGCGGCGGCGCTGGCCGCGCGCGCGCAGCCGAGTCCGCTGCTGCTCGCCAAGCCATTGGCCGTCACCCTGCGGACCCAGACGCCCGCAATGGCCGACTTGTTCTGCCAGTGGCCTGCCTTCGAGCGCAGCGCGCCGACCGAGCTTCGCTTCGCCGCGCCTTCGGTGGAAGCGGCGGTGCGCATGCTCAATTGCTGCTCGGCGATGTCGGCGATGCTGCGCTGACGGCGCCGGCGAGGCAGGGAAACGCCGGGCGTGGACCTGTCCGCCCTTGTTTACTGCGAAGGTGCCGGGACCTCCGGAGGCTCCAGTTTGAAAGTAATTGGCTGACGAAGCCGCACCTTGACCGGTACGCCACGATAGGTGTGCGGTCGGAATTTCCATTGATTGAGGGCACTGACTGCCGCGTCTGCCAGCAGCTTGGGGGACTCTCCGATGATGGTTGTGCGCGCAACGTTTCCGCGCTCGTCGACTTCCATTTCGACAAGGACTCGTCCTTGAACGCCTGCTTGCCTTGCCTCGCGTGGGTACGGGGATGGTACGGCGTGCAGGACTCGAGTTGGCTGATCCAGTCCAAGCGCACCCTCCTCCGAGGTGGAGTCCTTCATAAGGGCTGCTACAGCTTGTTCGTAGCTCAGGCTCGGCGAACCTCCTATCGAATACGTCGGAGGCTTGGTTGCACAGCCAAACAGAACGAAAGTAGAGACGACAAGAGAGAAAGTCTCATGCGGGTTTGCACAGATTTATGGGTGATGTAGGCAACTGCACGCAAGCACGTCCCGTGTTGAGCAATGGATTACCGCAAACTGAGCGTTTCCCAACGCGGCCCGAGCAGATCTCCGCAATCCCAGCGTATGAATTCCAGTTCAAGCAAACGGCCGTTCTCGTCGGCGTGAAGCAGCACCAGACAGCTCGGTGTTGTCACTGTCAAGCATTCTTCCCTCAACGCCGAAGGGATGCTGTCCACGGTACGGAGGTCGGTCGTATCCGGCGATGTTGAGCACGACGCGAGATCCGTCGGGAGTAGCGGGGGCTGCAGAGGCCTTTTGTAGATCCTGAAGGAGTTGCGCGCGTTCACTTTTGCCAAGCCCGCTAGCCAAGTTGGCTATCAGCGTTCTCTCATCATCAGTCAGTGAGCGCATGTTCATTTCACCGGAAAGAGTGTTCCGACGTTTACTGTGCAGCTAGGCAGCAGGCGAGCACGATATTCCACTTCGTACTCGGCTCGCTCCTCAAATTGCCGTCGCAATCCACCCTTTCCCCAGAGCTCGCGATCACGCGAGCATTGTTAGCGGCATCGCTGCACGGTGGATACGCGAGAACGCGGCTACGATGGGCTCTTTCGAAAAAGTGCATTGACAACAGGCGGGCAACCCAGAGCTAAAAGCCCCCGCTCAAGATCATCGAATTCACCAATTCGCTTGAGCAACAATGCATCAGCTGCAACTAAGTGGTTGATGATCTCGGAGTCAGACGATAGGTCTCCAGTCCAGCCAAGCTCAAGCAAAGTATGACGAGGAAGATCTCTGGGCAAAGCAACCAGATAGGCGCAGTGCTCTTTTAGCAGAAATTGGGCAACATCTTCGGCAGCCAACTCGGACAGTCTTGCCGCTCCAAAGAACTTCAATTTCCCTTCAGACTGCATCATCACTTCTTCACTCGATTGAATGTCATCTGGTACTTTCAACCCTCTGGCGCGCAATGCGCCCCAAAGCTTGTAGTAGCGGACAACTCTCGTATCTGGCTGCCAAACCCGCGTCCCTGCGAGCAACCAAAGTTCGCTGCAGGGAAGCTCCTTTTTCACCAAAGCGAGCACATGGTTCAACACTGCCAGAAGCGCTTTATGGGGTGGGGCCTCGTCAGCAACCCAACTCGCGCCGGCCAAAGCAGTTGACGGGCGAGTTTGAGTCAGATTCATGACGTTGTTCTCCGTGAAGAGATCTTCCGTCCTACTCACTCTAATATTAGTAGTCATAGTGATTTCCCTCCGGACCATTGAAATGAGGACCACGATTCTGCGGATTTCCGACTCCGAAATTGTGGCCGCCAGCGTCGTCTCGGATTCTTACCGTTGTTGTACCTCCACCTTGGGCAGGAACTTGGTACTCGTAGATCCGGCCTGGCTGAGCAGCGTTACTCCTATTCACATTGGGCAGGACTTGACTCGGCTGCTGACTTGTGGGAACGCCCGCCTGTCTCTTGGCTTCATTGAAGGCGCCACTTCGACCTGCTCCCTGCGGCGTGAAGCTTTGTGGGCGCGCCCCTGGGTGACGACGACGGTGTTGTCGATGAGCTGGTCGCCGAACCAGCGCTGGCCGAGGGTGGCCGCCACGAGCTTGGCGAGCGGGCGTGCCGGATCCATCAGGAGGTCGAAGGAGGCCTTGTGCTCGACGATGGTGCCGTCGGCATCCAGGGCGGAGTCCTCGCCCATGGCCTGGAAGCCATCGGAGTTGACGGCTGTGGTGGCGTTGAAGTTGTGGGTCCAGCCCTCGCCGAGAGGGCCGTTCTGGTTGCGCAGGCCGGAGCTGTACAGGCGCTGGAAGCCCAGGCTCTGGGGGAAGGCGCCGATGCCGACGTTGAGGTCCTCGTGGTTGTAGAGGAAGTGGCCCTGGACCATGTCGATGGGGTCGCCGAGGAGTTGCAGACCTGCCTGGATGAGGCTGAGAGGTTCTCGGGATGCGGGGACCAGGATCTCTGCGAGGGTCCCCGCTGACTGCTCGTACGTGGAGTAGCCGCCCGACAGGCCATTGCTGATGATCGCGCCCAGGTAGAGGCCCGAGCCCACGGTGAAGTAACCCGCACCCGCCCAGCTGTTCTCGGCGATGTCGCAGCGCGCTGGCAGGATCAGGCGCAGGCCTGAGGAAAGATAGCTGCTGAAGTTGGCCAGGTGGGCACTGCATCCCACGAGGTTGGGCTGCACGGCGCTGGCGTAGTTGAACACGCACTTACGAAGAGATCGCTAGCCCATACCTCCATGCCACGCCTATCCAACGCGGTCACTCGAGCGCCCTGCCGGATGGAAGACGTGCTGCCGGAAGTCGCCACTGGCTCGGGAAGTGCACCTGCGGTCTGGAGCAGGCAAACGTTCCTGTCTTCGTCTGCAGCCACCAACGAGGCCAGCGTCGTTCCTTGGCTGTAGCTCACCGAGTACGAATTCGCGCCAGCAAGACGGTGGCAGACCGTAGCGATCTGGCGGGGGCCAACAATGACACCCTGAAAACTCGCGGCAGCGCCAGCGGAGATCGATACCGTGGCGTCGGAAGCAGCGCGAAGTGCAGCATTCAATTCGGCTGCATCTGCGCTCACTGCAGCTGCGGCTGACATGGCAATAATAATGAATATTTTCATATTTATTTGAAGGAATGCACACAAGCGTCGCACGCATTGATGGCATCACCGGGAATTCGTAAATTCCCCAGATAGTTGCCGACCGCTCTCCCCCTGAGGGCCAAAAAAATCGCCAGATGTCGGGTGTCACATGAACATCGAATTGTCAGTTCACACATGTGCATTCAGTATGGCGCAGCCTAAAAATTTGCCGTCAAAATAAAAACAGCAGAGCCATCTTCACGTGAATGAGTAGTTGCTTAGCAAAATCGTGAGAAATTCTGCGCCAAAGCTTTCCACTAACTCGACGTCCCGTGCAGTTCGCCGCAAGAGCCAGCTAGAAATGTCTTCTTTGCTGAAAAAACTATCTCTTACAGCTTTTATGCTATCTAAGGCCTGGGGGGAATCGATGGCGAAAACGCCAACATCAACAGGACGACTTTGATAAACGATCCATCTCTGTTTTGCATCCAAAAATGCCATCCCATCAACATCACCTCCATCGCGAAGGGCTTTACCAAGCCCACTGATCTCAACGGGCCAGTCTGCGCTCGGGTCCAAGCGCGCCAAGAGAGATCGACTCGAACTAGCGAATACCTCCACTTCAAGCTCTTCGCCGAAGCATGCAACAGCGACTTCCCGGATTGCGGAAATCATCGGCTTAGACGAGCTGATGTCCGCGTCGAAAAATAGATATTTTTTGAATCGCTTGACCAGGATCTGTTCTGGAAGCTTTGCCGCTTGAACGATTACGTCGATTAGTTTATCTGCCGATTTGTCTGTTGTTACACTCTGCATATCACTTCCCCAGAAAGCGTAGCTTGGTAATGATTGTGTCGAGAACTGAAACGGAAGCCGACGGTGGCGAAGGTGACCGGGGGCATGTTGGCGCGCAGCACGCCGGGGGCGGGGGCGAATTCGCTGGTGGTGCCTGCAGCGCCGGCACCGCGGGCAGAGACATTGGCCTCTTTGGCGCCGTCCTTGACGGCTTCGCGCCGCACGGGGTCCTTGGCGGTGGGCAGGTCGATCGGCTGGTAGCGCAGCGCGGGCTGGCCGCTGGCGAAGCTCAACGAGCTCCCCGAGCCTGATGTATTGCCGGAGGAAGAGCGCTGGCTGATCGTGGCCTTGGCAACGGGAACGCCGAGGGCAACGGAAGGCGGCGCAGCCTTGCGTGCAACGCCGCCCTGGATCTGTGCAGCAGCGATGCCGCCCGCAAGCGATGTGGCAACGGCCACGGCAACGGCGCACGCGCGCGCGAGCTTGGACATGGGAACTCCCTGGGGCTTCTTATTGGAGAACTGGCTGCACGCACCTGGGCGTGCAGCGGGGAACCGGCCGGCTAAGACGAGGTGGCCGCGACCGAGGTGCGATTGCCTGCGGCGTCGTAGCTGTAGGTGATGGTGGTGGTGGCGCTGCCGTCGCTGTAGACAGCACTGGCCAGGCGGCCCAGTGCGTCGTAGCTGTAGCTCACGGAACCCGCATGAGCGGGAAGGCCTGCGAGCGCGGCGGCGCACAGGCAAGCGGCAAGGACTGTGCGGCACAGGGTCCGAGTCGACACATGGCGATCGGGTGGCATCGATGCGCGCGATGCACACGCTGGCAATGCAGCGGGATTTTTATTCATGGGGGACTCCCTGCTTTTGATGCGGCCGAACTGTAGTCGAGCCGAGCGCAAACAAAAACTCGCTTTTTGTCGCGCAATCTTCATGCGCGATCACTCGCGGACGGACTCCCGGATCGGTAGTCGATACCGATAAAACTTCCGTCTGAATTGCATGGACGCTCCCGCCTCGGTATCTTCGCGCCACCAAAAAACAGGGAGGACCTGAACGATGGCTGGCTCCGGCCCGCTGTCGTTCCTTGTCATGCGAAATCGCTTGCACGCACAGGCCACGAAGACGTGGCACATCGCCTTGACGGGCGCACCATCAGCCGGGCAAGCTGCCCCGCTTCCTTCCATCGATCCGCGAGTGCATGAGGCCAGGCGTGCAGACATGGGCTGAAGACCTCCTGGCGGCCTTCGATCGCTCCCGCGACGAGGAACAGATATTCGCGCTGGTGCTCGCCGAGGCGAACCAACTGGGATTCGAGCATTGCGCCTACGGCCTGCGCGCGCCGCTGCCCCTCACCAATCCCAAGGTCGTCAAGCTCGACAACCATCCGCCGGCATGGCGCCGCCGCTACGAGGAAGCCGGCTACCTGGCCCTCGACCCCACGGTGCGGCACGCGCGACACAGCCGCACGCCGATCATCTGGAGCGATGCGCTGTTCGCCGACGTCCCCGCCATGTGGGCGGAAGCGCGCTCATTCGGTCTGTGCCATGGGTGGGCCCAGTCGAGCCTGGACAGCCACGGCGTCGGCGGCATGCTCACACTGTCGCGATCGACACCGCCGCTCACCGCGAATGAACTGCACGCGAAAGAGGTACGCATGCGATGGCTGGCCCATGCCTCCCACCTGGCGTTCTCCCGTGTGCTCGTCCCGCGAATGAACCAGTCGCCCGAGACACCGCTGACGGAGCGCGAGATCGAGATTCTCAGATGGACGGCCGACGGAAAGACCACCCAGGAAACCTCGCGCATCCTCCGGATCTCGATCGACACCGTGAACTATCACGTGAAGAACGCCATCTCCAAGCTGAGATCGGCCAACAAGACCGCTGCCACGGTGCGGGCGGCCATGCTGGGCCTGCTGGGCTGACGCACAAGGCGCCGGAATCAGGCGTCGAGGCGCCGCCTCATTGCACGAACATCAGGGCCAGCCGCTGTGCGGCATGCTCCGCATCGCCCAGCGCGTCGTCGGCCGTGCTGCGCAGTTCGGCGCAGACGTGGACGACGCGCTCCTGCGAGGCCTCGCGGATCTTCACCACGCCCGACCAGCCCCGCTGGTGCCGCTCGCAATCCAGCAGCATGGTCTGGCCGTGCGCGTGCGCGAAGACGGCAAGGCGCTGGCGCCGTCTCGCGGGCCGGCGCCAGATGCGGAAGCAGGAGCTCAACAGGGTGGTGATCATGACGGGCCTCGGGGAGGGGCGGTAAGGCCATTGAACGCCCGCGAGCCGGTGCGCGGAAGTGCCGGAAGTCACGCCACGCCCCCTGAACGCATGGAAGCCGGCAAAGCGTGCAAAAAGCACGGCATTCAGTGGCCTGCCTGCGACATGTCCACCGCGCGCGTCGGCCGGGGCGCCCGCCAGACGAAGAAGGCGAACCCCGGGAACACGAGCGCGACGGTCAACATGAACTGGTGGGTCGCCAGCATCACGCTCCGCCCCTGAACCGGGGAGTCGAGCGCCTGGCGCGCCGCATCCGGCGACGCGCAGCATCGTGGCATCTGTCCAATGGCCGATTGCGGTTGCCGACGAAGCCGGCGCAAGATGCGCGGATCGTCAGTCGCCGGCGGGTCCGCGCGGGGACCGCCTTTCCGTCGAAGAAGACCGTAGAACCGGAGGCACTCATGACCGAGGAAGAAACCAACAACGTGGCGCTGCTCAAGAGGGGCTATGCGCTCTGGAACCAGTCCAAGGCCAGCTGCGAGGGCGTCTCATGCTGGATGACGCTGCTCTCGGATGACGTGCAGTGGCGCTCGCTGGCTGCAGGCGCTCCCGGCATGGAATTCACCCGGGCCTGCCGCTCGAAGGACGAGGTGCAGCGCTATTTCGAGGAGCTGGGCAAGGACTGGGAATTGCTCAGCTACAGCGCGGACGAATTCATCGCGCAGGGCGATCGCGTCGTGATGCTGGGCAGCTGCGAATGGAAGCACCGCGGCACCGGCAAGATCATGAAGTCGCCCAAGGCCGACGTGCATCGCCTTCGCGATGGCAAGGTCGTGGACTTCATGGAGTTCTACGACTCCATCGCCGGGCAAGCCGCGGCAACGTAGAGGTGAAACCTGGACGCGAGGCGGCGAAGGCCGAGCTCTCCGATCCGTCCGGCACCACCTCCGTCACCGAGGTCGCGCTCGACAAGGGCTTCGCGCACCTGGCAGCGGCGGCGCTAGCCGGGCTGGCATCAGCTCGGCCGCTCTCGCTGGAAAGCCGCCTCGTCCGCAGCGGGCTGCCGCGGTTCGTCATGCGGCCTGGAGCGTTTGACGAACACGCTCCGAGCGCAAAGATGCCCTCAATGCGCCGATGTGCGCATGCCCCCCACCAGCACCCTCTGCGTCGGAAACAGCGACCACCCCCAGCGCTGCTGCGCATACCCCCACAGCCCTTGCTTGAAGAAGATCGTCACGACGATCGCCAGCAACCCGAGTCCGAGCAGATACCAGGTCCCATAGTCGCTCAGGAACTTGTTGAGCGCCCAGAAGATCAGCGCCCCCACCAGCGGCCCCTCGATGCGGCCGATGCCGCCGATCACCACCATGAAGATCGCGAAGGCGGTCCAGTTGACGCTGAAGGCCGCATCGGGGCTGATGCGCAGGTTGCCGACGAAATAGAGCGCGCCGGCCAGCCCCGCGCCGAAGGCCGCGACGACATACACGGCCAGTTTCATCCGCAGCACAGGGATGCCCTGCGATTCTGCCGCCACCTCGTTGTCGCGGATCGCGAGCAGTGCCAGGCCGCGCTTGCTGCGCAGGAACAGGTAGACCAGCGCGACGGCCGCCACCACGCAGGCCAGGGCCATCCAGTAGGTGACGCTCTCGCGCGTTGCCTTCTCGATGCCGCGCAGCGCGGTCAGCGTCGTGCCCGATCCGCCGCCGACAGCCGACACGTTGGCGAAGCTGAGGCGGAACACCTCCGCGATGACCCAGGTGCCGATGGCGAAGTAGCCGCCCGAAAGCCGGAACGCGACGAAGGAAACCGGCACCGCGACCAGGGCCGCGGCCAGTGCGCCCAGCGGAATGGCAATGAAGGGATTCACGCCCGCGAAGTTGCCCAGCATGAGCATCACGTAGCCGCCGAAGCCGAAGAAGGCCTGCTGCCCGATGCTGACCATGCCGCCATAGCCAGCCAGCAGGTTCCACATGATCGCGAAGATGAGGTAGCAGGCGATCTCGACGAACTCGCGCATCCAGCTCGATTCGCCCCAGAAGGGCAGCGTGGCGGCGAGCAGGGCGAGTGCGACTGCCGCGCCCAGCGCGGCGCGGCTCGCGGCGGTGCTGCGCACCACATCGAATGCCGCGGGCGTGGCGCTCGCAGCGTGGGGTGGGTTCCGGGTCAATGGACTACCTTCGCCTTCGGCTACGGTGCTATTCGCCTTCGGAACGGCCGTGCGTCTCATGGCATCAACCTCGCGTCTTGGGGAACAGCCCCTGCGGCCGGAACACCAGCACGATCAGGAACACGATGTGGCCGACCCAGATGCCCCAGCCCGGGTCGAGCCGGAAGCCGATCTGCTGCGTGATGCCAAGGATCATTGCGCCGGCCAGCGTGCCCCAGAAGGAGCCCATGCCGCCGATGATCACGGCCTCGAAGGCGAACAGAAGCAGCAGCGGCCCGTCCGAGGGCGAGACCGTGGTGCGCATGCCCTGAAGCGCGCCGGCAACGGCGATCAGCACGAAGGCGATCGCGGTGGCGAAAGCGTAGACCTTCTTCGCGTCCAGCCCCATCAGCTCGGCGATCTCTCGGTCGTCCGACACGGCACGGAAGGAGCGCCCGAGCGCGGTGCGCGCGAACAGCCATTGCAGGCCCGCGGTTGCGGCGACCGCGATGGCGAGGATCACCAGCGGCAGCACGCCCAGCGAGAGCGAGTCGCCGAGGGCCAGGCCCAGCGTGTTGAGGCCGTCGGTCTCGATCGATCGCGGGTCGGCCGAGAACAGCTCCAGCAGGAGGTTCTGGATCACGATCGAGAGCCCGAAGGTCACGACCAGCGAGGGCAGCGGGTCCTTGCCCAGCGTGCCGTTGAGCACGTAGCGCTGCAGCGCGTAGCCGAAGCCGAAGGCCAGCGGCAGCACCGCCAGCGCCACCGCGAAGGGCGCGCCACCCGCCAGCGTGGTGCCGGCGACCACGGCAAAGGCGCCGAGGATGATGAAGTCGCCCTGCGCGGTATTGGTCAGGCGCATGACGCCGAACATCAGCGACTGGCCCAGCGCGAAGAGCGTGTAGAGGCCGCCGAGGAGGACGCCCTGGAGGACGGTTTCGATCATGGTGCCGCTCCTGGATGCTAGACGCCGAAATAGGCCTGCGAGATCTGCTCGCGCGACAGCACGTCGGAGCGGCCGGTGAGCGAGACGCGGCCCTCCTGCAGGCAGTAGATGCGGTGCGACACGCGCTGGGCCATGGTCACGTCCTGCTCGACGATGGCCACCGTCATGCCCTCGGCGGTGATCGCGGGCATGGCGGCGTAGATCTCGCGGATCACGATCGGCGCCAGGCCCAGCGAGAGCTCGTCGCACAGGAGCAGTTCGGGGTTGCTCATCAGCGCGCGGCCGAGCGCGACCATCTGCTGCTGCCCGCCCGACAGCGCGGTGCCGGGATCGTGGCGCTTCTGGGCGAGGATGGGAAAGAGCCCATAGAGGCGCTGCAGGTTCCACGGGCCCTTGCGGCCGGCGAGGCCGCCGATCAGCAGGTTCTCCTCGACGCTGAGGCTGGGAAAGAGGCGGCGGCCCTCGGGCACCATCGCGAGGCCGCGCTTGACGATCTCGCCGGGCGGCAGGCTGCCGATCGCCTCGCCCTTGAAGCGCACCGCCTCGCGCGGGGCGCGCACCAGGCCCGTCAGGCACTTGAGCAGCGTGGACTTGCCCGCGCCGTTGGCGCCGATGATCGCGACCAGCTCGCCCTGGGCGAGGGAGACGTCGACGCCGAAGAGGGCCTGGGCGTCGCCGTAAAAGGCCTGGAGGGCGTGGGCTTCGAGCAGCGCGCCCATCATGCTTCCATCCCCATGTACACCCGCCGCACCTCCGCATCGCTCATCACCGCCCGCGGCTCCCCCTCCGCCAGCTTCTGCCCGAAGTTGATGACGAACAGCCGATCAGCCAGCGACAGCAGCGCATGCACCACGTGCTCGATCCAGATCATGGTCACGCCGCGTGCCTTGATCCGCTTCAGCTCATCCACCAACTGCCTGGCCTCGGGCTCGGTCAAGCCGCCTGCGATCTCGTCCAGCAGCAGCAGCTTCGGCCGCGTCGCGAGCGCGCGCGCCAGCTCGAGGCGCTTGCGGTCCAGCAGCGTCAGCCCGCCGGCCGGCTTGTTGGCATGCGCCATCAGCCCCGTCTCGGCCAGGACCTCGTGCGCGGTCTGCCACGCTTCGCGCTCGCGCTGTCCGCCGCCGAAGCACGCGGCCGTGACCAGGTTCTCGAACACGCTCATGTTCCCGAAGGGCTGCGGCACCTGGTAGCTGCGGCCGATGCCGGCATGGCAGCGCTGGTGCGGCTCGAGGCCGGTGACGTCGCGCCCTTCGTACTCCACCCGCCCGGCATCGACACGCACGTCGCCAGAGATCAGGTTGAACAGCGTGGTCTTGCCTGCGCCGTTCGGTCCGAGGATGCCCAGCGTCTCGCCCTCGGCCACCGAGAGCGTGATGTCATCCGTGACCTTGAGCGCGCCATAGGACTTGCGCACGCCATGCAGCGCGAGAAGGCTCATGACAGCAGCTGCAGCTTGCCGGGGGCCGGGATGTTCGTCGCGGCCTCGTTGTTGACGATGGTCAGCTCGACTTTGTACTTCTGGCCCTTGTTCCACTGGCCGAGCACCAGCGGCGTCTTGCTCACGTTCTTGAACGGGCCCTGCCCGCCCCACTTCACCGGGCCGACCACCGTGTCGAGCGAAGTCGCCGCGACCGCGTCGCGCACGTCGCCCGCCTTGATCGACCTGGCGCGCGAGAGCGCATTCGCCGCCACCTCGAACAGCGCATGCGCAAAGCCGATCGGCTGCGTCCACTGCTTCTTCGTGCCGGCCTCGTAGGCCTCGGCGAGCGACTTGGCGCTCTGCTTGGTCAGGCTCGACGTGAAGGGATGGGAAGGACTCCACCACACCTCGGTGGACAGGCCATGGCCCAGTTCGCCCAGCGCCTCGATCGCGCCGGGGAACAGCAGCGCCTTGCCCAGCGTGATCACCTTGGGCCTGAAACCCTGCTGCCGCGCCTGCGTGAGGAAAGTCTTGGCATCCGGCGGGATCACCACGCCGGTCACGATCTCGACGTTGTCGCGCTTGAAGGCCGCGATCTGCGCGCTGAAGTCCTGCGTGCCGTTCTGGAAGCGGCCCGGGTCGGTGAGCGTGAAGCCCATCTGCGACAACGGCTTCGGGAAGCCGAGTTCCTTGTCGCCCCAGGCGTTGCCGTCGCCGTCGTTGGGAAAGAGCCCGCCCACCTTCTTGTTGGTGCTGACGGTCTTCCAGCCATTGGTGAAGTTGGCGATGACGTCTTCCAGCCCCCAGAAGAGGTGGTAGGTCCAGGCAAAGCCCTTGGCCGGATCGCCCTTGCGGCCGAAGAACCAGGGCTGCCACGGCACCACGCTCGATACGCACGGCACCTCGTTGAGTTCGCAGGCGTCGCTCACCGGGTTGGCGGTCTCGGGCGTGCCGGCGGTCAGCACCAGCGCCACCTTGTCCTTGAGGATCAGGTCGTTGGCCACCTCGCCCGCGCGGTTGGGGTTGGACTGGCTGTCCTTGAGCACGATCTGCACCGCGTACTTCTTGCCGCCGACGCCGATGCCGTCCTTGAAGGCGGTCTTCATCTGCTCGATGACCCACCTGTCGGCCTCGCCGAAGGGCGCGAGCGGGCCGGTCTGCGGCGAGACATAGCCGATCTTGAGCGTGTCGGCGGCGAACACCAGCGGCGCGGCGCCGCCGGCGGCCAGGGCGGCCGCGGCCTGGGTGAACTGTCTGCGATTGAGGGTCATGGTGGTCTCCTTCTTCGTTGTCTGCCTGCACAAAACCAAGGTGGATGTCAGCCGGGTGGAGCGCCCACGTAGGCGCGCTGCAGCAGCGCACGGATCGCATCGCGCTCGGCCGGGCCGAAGGGGCGCGGGTTCCAGTAAGGGTTGCTCACCGCGAGCTCGGCGGCGCGGTCCAGGTCGGCTTCCTTCATGCCGATGTCCTTCAGCGCGATGGGCGCGCCGTTGTCGCGTGCCAGGGCATGCAGGCCTTCGGCTGCGTTCGCAGTGCCGAGCGCGCCTGCGATGCGCTGCATCGCGTGCGGCGCCGCTTCGGCATTGAAGGCGATCGCATGCGGCAGCACCACCGTGTGCACCTCCGCATGCGGCAGGTTGAAGCTGCCGCCGAGCGTGTGGCACAGCTTGTGGTGCAACGCCATGCCCACATTGCCCAGCACGGTGCCGCACAGCCAGGCGCCGTACAGCGCATCGGACCTCGCCTCGATGTCCTCGGGGCTGCGCCGGATCGCCGGCAGCGCCCGCGCGATCGCCGCGATGCCCTCCTCGGCCATCAGGTCCATCACCGGATTGCTGTCCTGCGCGTAAAGGCCTTCGGCGGCGTGCGCGATGGCGTTGATGCCGCTGGTGACGGAAAGGCCCACGGGCAGGCTGCGCGAGAGCTCGGGGTCATAGATCACGGTGCGCGGCAGCACCCGCGGGTCCTTGCCGGTCTTCTTGAGGCCGGCCTCGGTCAGGCCGTAGATGGGTGTCATCTCGCTGCCGGCGTAGGTGGTGGGGATGGCGAGGATCGGCAGGCCCGAGTCGAGCGCAATGGCCTTGCCCAGGCCGGTGGTGGAGCCCCCGCCGATGGCCACGGCGCAGTCGGCGCCGAGCTGGCGCGCGACCTCGCGGGCCTCGCGCGCGGTCTCGATCGGCACATGCATCACGGCGCGGTCGAAGATGCCCGCGGCCTGCGCGCCGAGCAGCTCGGCCACGCGTTCGGCCTGCCCGCGCTGCTCGGGCGTGGACAGCACCAGCGCACGCCGCGCCCCCAGCGACTCGATCTCGCGGCCCAGATGGGCGAGGCTGCCGGCGCCGAAGACCACGCGCTGCGGCTGGCTGGTGTAGATGAAGTCTCGCATCGTCCTGGCCTCTGTTTGCTTGCGATTGGCTATTCCAGGCTCAGGTTGCGCTGGCGCACGAGCCTTGTCCACTTGTCCTGCTCCGTCCGCAGCGCGGAGGCGAACTGCTCGGGCGTGCTCGCGATGCCGGTCAGGCCCTGCTCGCGCAGCCGCTGGTCGAAGGCAGGATCGGTCACGATCTTGCGTATCTCGGCCTGCAGCCGGTCGACCACCGCGCGGGGGGTGCCCGCCGGGGCCAGCATGCCGACCCAGGAGTTGACCTGGAAGTCGCGATAGCCGCTCTCGGCCACGGTGGGCGTATCGGCATAGGCGGGCACGCGCTGCGCGCCGGTCTGCGCCAGCGCGCGCAGCTTGCCGGCCTTCACATGGGGCCGCGCCAGAACCGCAGAGAGGAACATCATCTCGACCTGCCCGCCCAGCAGGTCCTGCTGCGCGGGGCCGCCGCCGCGGTAGGGAATGTGGGTGACGAAGGTGCCGGTCTGCGCCTTGAAGAGCTCGGCGGTCAGGTGGTTGCTCGAGCCGGGCCCGACGCTCGCGTAGTTGAGCTGGCCGGGCTTGTTCTTGAGCAGGCCGACGAAGCTCTTGAAGTCGCTGGCCGACACCTTGGGATTGACCACCAGCACCAGCGGATTGCTCGCGATCTGCGTCACGGGCTGGAGGTCCTTCGCAATGTCGAAGCTGAGCTTGGGATAGACCAGCGGATAAGTGGCATAGCTGTCGAACACCATCAGCAGCGTATGGCCGTCGGGCGCGGCCTTGGCGACTTCTGCCGAAGCCACGGTGCCGCCGGCGCCGCCGCGGTTGTCGATGATGACCGGCTGCCCCAGTGCGGCCTGCAGCCGCGGCTGCAGCTGCCTTGCCACGGTGTCGACGATGCCGCCGGGCGGGAAGGCCACGACCACGCGCACCGGCTTGCTGGGCCAGGGCTGCTGGGCCTGTGCAGCGCCTGCGGCCGCAAGGGCCAGGCTGCACGCGGCGAGGACTCGAACTGCAAGTGAAGTCACGTTCATTCTTCTTTCCAGGGTTGGCTGTTCAGCGCACGAAGTGCGGCGGAATCTGCGCGTCGACATTGACCCAGACGCTCTTGACCTGGGTGTACTCGCGCATCGCGTCGAAGCCCATCTCGCGGCCGTAGCCGCTCTGGCCAACGCCGCCGAAGGGCGAGCCCGGGTTCACGCGTTTGTAGCTGTTGATCCAGACCATGCCTGCGTGCAGGTCGCGTGCAAGCTTGTGGGCGCGCTGGAGATCGGTGGTCCACAAGCCGCTGCCGAGGCCATAGTCGGTGCCGTTGGCGATCCGCAGCGCCTCCTCGTCGTCCTTGAAGGTGAGCACGGTGACGAAGGGACCGAAGACCTCTTCCTGTGCCACGCGGTCCCGGAAGGACTTGGCACGCACCACCGTCGGCTCGACATAGCAGCCACCGCCCAGGTCGCCGCCGGGCGACTTGCCGCCGGCGAGCACCTCGCCGCCCTCGCCTTTCGCGACCTCGACGTAGCTCAGCACGCGCTCGCGATGCTGGGCACTGGTCAGCGGGCCCATCTCGGTGGCGTCGTCGAGCGGGTTGCCCAGGCGGATCGATTGCGCCAGCGGGATGAACTTGTCGAGGAAGGCCTCCGCAATCCTCTCGTGCAGCATCAGGCGCGAGCCCGCGATGCAGGCCTGCCCCTGGTTGTGGAAGATGGCCCACGCGCTGCCGTTGATGGCGGCCTGCAGGTGGGCGTCCTCGAACACGATGTTGGGCCCCTTGCCGCCGAGCTCCAGCTGCACCTTCTTGAGGTTGCCGGCGCTGGCCTGGACGATGCGCCTTCCCGTGGCAGTGCTGCCGGTGAAGGCGATCTTGGCGATCTCCGGATGCTCGGCGATGTACTGGCCCGCGACACTGCCCAGGCCCGGCAGCATGTTGACCACGCCTTCGGGCATGCCGGCCTCGGCCATCAGCTCGACGATCTTGAGCGAGGAGAGTGGCGTGATCTCGGCCGGCTTCATCACGATGCAGTTGCCGGCCGCGAGCGCGGGCGCCATTTTCCAGCTGGTGAACATCAGCGGGAAGTTCCACGGCACCACCTGGCCGACGATGCCGACCGGCTCGCGCAAGGTGTAGTTGAGGAAGCCCGCCTCCACCGGAATGGTCTCGCCCTGGAACTTGTCGGCCATGCCGCCGAAGTAGCGGAAGCAGGCTGCGGTGCGCGGCACGTCGAGGCGGCGCGAGTCGCGCACGGGGTGGCCGGTGTCCAGCGACTCCAGCCGCGCCAGCTCCTCGGTGTTGGCTTCGATCAGGTCGGCGAGCTTCAGCAGGATGCGGCCCCGATCGGCCGCGGCCACGCGGCTCCAGGCAGGGAAGGCGCGCTTGGCCGCGGCGACCGCCTTGTCGACGTCGGCCTTGCCCGCCAACGCCACCTCGGCGATGGTCGAGTTGTCGTGCGGGTTGAGGGTGGCGAGTGTCTCGCCGGACTCGGCATCGACGAAGCGGCCATCGATGAAGAGCTGGTGGCGGATCGGCGTCTTGAGGCCGGCAGCCTGCTGGATGTCTGCAAGATTCATGATGAGAAGCACTCCCTGTGCAAGGTTCAGCTGTTAGCGGCCTTGCCGGCCAGCCAGGGGTAGCGCGCAGTGTCCTTGCCGGCGTAGTCGGGATCGAGGTAGATGAAGCAGCGCTGGATCAGGAAGTCGCGCACCTCGAACACGTCGCACCAGCGGCCCGCGCCCCACTCGGGCACGCCGGCACGCCAAGGACCGTCGGCGTGCTCTCCGTAGCTTGTGCCTTCGCAGGCGAACAGGTCGGTGCCGGTGAAGATCCAGTTGAAGCCTGCGTAGTCGTGGCGGATGGACTTGCCGCGGCTGCCGACTTCGCCGAAGAGCTTGCCGATCTCGTCCTTGCCATTCGCCAGGCCCCACTTCGGGAAGTAGACCTGCGCATCGCTGGCGAACAGGTCGAGGATGGAGCCGCCGGTGGAAGTGACGCCGCCGTTGTCGTAGGCCTTGAGGTATTCGAGCGCCACCGACTTGCGTTGCTCGTCGGTCATGGTTTGACGGGTGAGGGCCATGGTGAATCTCCTTTTCTTCACTTGAGTGACTGCATGTAGTCGATGAGCGCGGTGCGCTTCTTCGGGTCGTCCTGGAAATAGGCCATCGTGCTGCCCGGCGCGACGGCCTGGGTGTCGGCGAGCCATTTGTCGAGCAGCGCGCGGTCCCAGGTCTTGCCCTTCATCGCGTCGAGGTACTGCTTCGAGTAGGTGAAGCCGGGGCTGGCCGCGGCGGGCTTGCCGAGCAGGCCATAGAGATTGGGGCCGACGCCGTTCGGCTCGCCCTTGCCGAAGCTGTGGCATTGCGTGCACGCCGACTGCGCGAGGCGCTGGCCGGGGGACTGCGCTTGCGCGAGGCTGGCGGCCAGCGCGAGGACGGCAGCGAGCGGGAACAGGAGCGAACGCTTCATGCGGCGCTCCTGCCCTCGGCATGGGCCGCGTTCGCCGCGCGGTAGGCGAAGGCGATGATCGGGCCCAGCGTCGCGCCGCCGGCCCAGTAGGCGCGGCCCGAGGCCGAGGCCACGCAATTGCCGACGCCGTAGAGGCCGGGGATCGGCTGCTCGCGGGCGTCGAGCACGCGGCCGTTCGTGTCGGTCTTGGGGCCGCCCTTGGTGTCCAGCGTGCCGGCCACGACGAGTGCCGCGTAGTACGGGCCGGCATCGGCCAGCGGCCACATCGTGGGGTTGCTGCGGTCAGGCTCGGACTTCACGTCGCCGTTGAACAGTTGCTCCACGATGCGCTCGCCGCGGTGAAAGTCCAGGTCCTTGCCGGTCTTGGCGAACTGGTTGAAGCGCGCGATGGCCGCCTGCAGGTTGGGCAGGAACTCGGGCGCGAGCCGCGCGCCACCGATGGCGCTCGCGTACCTGGCGAAGCGCTCGTCGATGCCGCGCGCCAGCTCGGCCAGCGTCGCGCCCTTGATCACGTGGCGGTCGTCGGTGCCGGGCGGCACGATCAGCCGGCCGTACTCCGCGCTGGCCGAGTGCTGCTGCGCGCGCTGGTCCCATATTGCGATGCGCACGAGATTGGGGTACTCGGCCTTGGCGCCGTCCCACTCGAAGAAGGTCTGCGCCAACTCGTTGTACTGCAGCTTCTCGTTGACGTTGCGCTGGCCGTACTTGTTGACGAAGAGCATGGAATCGCCCGCCACCGAGAACATGCCGGAGATGGAGCCGTCCTTCGCGATGGCCTTCTCCAGCGGGATCGGACAGGTCCAGGCGTAGTTCATGTTGCGCAGCTGCGCGCCCAATGCGCCGGCGATCGGCACGAAGTCGCCTTCGTTGCTGGGCGCCGCGCAGCCGCCGAAGATGGGGCCATTGAGGAAGTTCCTGCGCAGCTCCACGTTGTGGGTGAAGCCACCGGTGGCAAAGATCACGGCCTTGCGCGCACGCAGGCGCACGGTGGCGTCGAGCTCGTCCTTGGCCTCGACGCCGATCACGCGGCCGCTCTTGTCCTGCAGGATCTTCGTGACGCGCATGCCGGTGCGGATCGGGATGCCGTCCTGCCTGGCCTTGGTCGACAAGGTGCGCACCGCCACCAGGCCGCCGTCGGACATGCTGGGGATCGCGTCCTTGGGCACCAGCACGCGTCCCTTGGGCGCCTTGTTCTCGGGCAGCTCGGCGAAGTAGTCGGGCACGTCGGCCACGTGGCGATACGGCAGCGCGCCCCTGGACGCCAGCAGCTCGGCCGCGGGCGAGGCGCTGTCGTAGAAGGCGGAGCACATGTCGTACTCCCACTGCGTGAAGCCGTACCGCGGATGGTTCGGGTCGTAGCCCTGCGGGTTGGACAGGCGCGCCACGTACTTCAGGAAGTCGGGCTTGGGGTCGGCGATGCCGGCCTTCTTCATGGCCTCGTTGTTCGGCACCCAGTACCAGAAGGCGGCCTTGGCGGTGGTGCCGCCGATGCTGCCGGCTTTCTCCAGGATCACCGCGCTGTTGCCTTGCCAGCGCGCGAACAGCGCCGAGGCCAGGCCGCCCGCGCCGCTGCCGGCGACCACGATGTCGTAGGTGGCGTCGAATGCGGGGGCCGTCGCTGCGTCGGCCTCTTGCGATGCGAGCCCCAGGGTCGCTGCCGCGACGGCGGCCGAGCCTGCGCCCGCTTGCTGCATGAATCGCCGGCGCGAGTTGGCCCCGGCATCGGACCGGATACGGTCTGCCATTTGTTGTCTCCTCAAGAAGAAGGAAGCGAAGCTCAGAAGGACGCGCCCGCAAGTGCGGCGCGTTATCGCCTGTTAAAAGCTCACCGGGATCTCGGGGCTCTCGCCCTTCTGGATCTCGTAGACGAGGCTCGGCGAGCCGTTCTCCCACACCAGCAGCATCGAGCGCTTGGGGCTGAAGCCCTGGTGGCGGCAGTAGGCAGGCATGGCGGCCATGTCGCCGGCCTTCATGATCACGCGGGCCATGGGGCGGCCGGTGTTCTTGTCGCCGCAGTCCCAGTGGATCTCGTCGGTCATCTGGAAGAACCATTCGACGCGGTCGTTGCCGTGGATGATCGGCAGGATGTGCTCCTCGGTGGTCGGGCACATGAAGCTGTGCTTGACGACCGAGGTGAAGCTCGGGTTCCATGTGACCTGCGAGCGGCTCAGGAAGCCGAACAGGTTGAAGGCATGGACTTCATTCTCGAAGCCGGGCTCGGGATGCAGCTCGGGCTGGCCCTGCGGCACATCGGCGAAGGCACGGTTCACCGGCGCGCCGGTGTCGTCGCTGCGCAGCCGGAGGTCGTCCTTCAGGCCCACGCAGCGCTTGGCGAGTTCGCGGGCGCGGGTGATCTTGGCAGTGTTGTTGCCCTTCTTGCGGCCGTAGGGCGAGCCGGTTTCCTGCGGTGCCGAGAACGGGTCGAAGCTCTCATTGGTCCAGTCGTCGAGCATGGCCTCGAAGGTGGCGCGGATCTGGGCAGTGGGGAAGTTCTCCAGCAGGTCGATGCCGGCTTCCTTCATGGTGCCGTTGTAGCTGCCGGCGTAAAGGTCGACCGATTGGTAGTGGTTGACGGTGCCGACCACGTCGTCGAAGTTGACCCAGCCGTAGAAGAAGCCCCAGGCGACGTCGCGCATCAGGGCGCGCAGGTAGTTGCCGACGTCCATGGTGTGGCTCATCGGACGGCCGTCCTTGGTCTTCCAGGTGATGTGGGCGAAGTACTCGTCGCGGCGGAAGCCGAAGCTGCCTAGCGTGAATTGCTTGTAGCCGAGCGAGGCATCGGGCTGGGACGCGATGACGTTGGCGAGCTCTGCGGGTGCGTTCATGGTTGGACTCCTCGGGGTTCGGTTCAGTGGGTCTGGCAGATGTCGGCCCACTTCTCGATGGAGAGATCGCCCTTGCAGGTCTGCAGCACGATCACGCCGGGCTCGCCGACGCTGCGGAACTGGTAGGCGGTGTTCTTCGGCAGCAGGCCCTGGTGGCCGCGCGTGAGCTTCATCCAGCCCATCTTCTTTCCCTTGGGTTCGCCCTTGACGAACACCGCGCCGTTCTTCTCTTCATCGCCGACGGCCTGGGCGGCGTCCAGCTTGACCAGGTGCACTTCGACCTCGCCGTCCATGACGAGCGCAAACTCGTCGTGCGCGCAGGTGTACCAGGGCGAGCTGCCTTCGGCGCGCAGCGTCTCCAGCACGTAGATCTGGTTCTGGCCGAACACGACCTTCTCATAGGGCTTGCTCTTGCTCGCGATGTCGAAGCAGTTGGACATCGCGTAGTGCTTGACGTCGTCGTCGATGGGCTCGACGTGACCCTTCTCGTAGCTCTTGAGCGAGCCGAAGCGGGTCTGGTAGGCGGTGGCGGTCATGGGCTTGTCTCCTTCGGTCATCGGGCAGCGCCGTGCTGCGATGGATGAACTGTAGGAAGCCGGGTGCATCTGCGGTAGGCCTTGGATGCGGGCCGCATTGTTCGGTGGATGCGGTCAATCGGCAGGGTTTTCCCTGGATTGGCCACGCGAAACGAACGAGGCTAGGCGTCGGTAATCAGGTCGGCGGGAAGCAGTCCCTGCTCGACCATGGCCGCGTCCCAGGGCGCCACCCGCGTGAACGCCGCCGTGATGTGCTCGATGAAGAGCTTGAGCTTGAAGGCGTTGCGCGAAGTCTCCGCGTAGACCGCGCTGAGCGAGAACGAGGACAGCTGGTGCTCAGGCAGCACCACCTGCAGTTGCCCCTGCAGGATCGGATCGCCCGCCACCAGCGTCGGCAGGCACACGATGCCGGCGTGCTCCAGCGCATATTCGCGCAGCAGGTGCACGCTGTTCGTCAGCAGGGCCGCAGTCATGTAGATCGTCACCTGCTCGCCTGCGTGATGGAAGGTCCACCGGTCGCGGCTCGGATAGCCCGAGTAGAGGCCGAGCCGATGCTTGTGCAGGTCGCGCGGCGTCTGCGGCACGCCGTTGGCGCGCAGGTACTCGGGCGTGGCGCAGAACACGCGGCGCACGGGGAACAGCGGGCGCGAGATCAGCTCGGTGGAAGCGGCCGGAAAGATCTGCAACGCGCAGTCCACGCCTGCCTTGACCGGATCGACCACCGCGTCGCTCACGATCAACTCGAGGTGGATGTCGGGGTAGCTGGCCTGGAAGGCGCGCAGCACCGAGGCCAGGTGGCCCAGCACGAAGCCGGTGAGCGCATGGATCCGCAGGACGCCGGTCGGTCCCGCACGTGCGCCGCGCATCTGGTCCATGACGTCGTGGGCCCGGCCCACGAGCTCGGTGCAGTCGCGCAGGAAGGCCTGCCCGACATCGCTGAGCCGCACCACGCGCGTGCTGCGGTGGAACAGCGGCGCGCCCACGTGCTCTTCGAGTTGCTTCACCCGCGCGGTGACTACCGACTTGGCTACGCGCATCTGCCGGGCGGCCTCGGCGAAGCTCTGCGTCTGCGCAACCCGGACGAATGTCTCTATGTTTTCAAGTCGGTCCATGGCCCGCAATGTAGCGGCCGCACGCGGCGTGCGGCCTTGGGGGCGGTGCTAACCTCGGCCCATGTTCAATCCCACCCAAGAGGAAGTGCGTCGCTTCTTCTGCGATGTCTACGCGAAGAGCCGGCAGGGCCTGCCGATGGAGGCACTGGAGATCATCGCCAGCCGCTGGATCGACGAGCACCCCGAGTACCACGCCGAACTGGTCGACGCCGAGGCTGCGGTGGCGCGCGTCTACGACGGCGCCGACGGACGCGAGAACCCCTTCCTGCATCTCTCGATGCACCTGTCGATCAGCGAGCAGTGCTCCATCGACCAGCCGCGCGGCATCCGCCAGGCGGTCGAGCTGTTGGCCGCGCGGCGCGACTCGCTGCTCGACGCGCACCACGAGGCGATGGAGTGCCTCGGTCAGATGATGTGGGAGAGCCAGCGCGCCGGCCGTCCACCCGACGGCGAGGCCTACGTGGCCTGCGTTCAGCGGCGCGCCACGCGCGTCTGAGCCGCGCCGCTGTCGCGCAGCAGCGGGATCAGCGCCTCGCGCGCGGCCGAGGGCTCGGCGTCGGTGCGCAGCAGAAGGCCTACCGGCTCCTCGGTGCCCGCAGTGTCGACCGCCAGGCGCACCAGCTGGCCACTGGCGAGGTCGTCGCGGGCAGCGCCGATGGGCGTGAACCACACGGCGTCCGAACGCAGCAGCAGCGCCCGAGCGACCGAGAGATCCAGCGTCTGCGTCCCATGCGCAGGCAGGCGCAGGCCCAGGCCCGACAGGAAACTCTCGGTATGGTGGCGCGGGATCGTGCCCTCGCCGTAGATCACCAGCGGATAGCGCAGCACGTCCTGCACCGAAGGCGCGGCCTCGGACAAGGGATGGCCCGCGCGCACGACCAGGGCGAGGGGCTCGGTGTAGAGCAGCTCGAAGGTGAGGCCGGCCATCAGCTGCGGGTCGCTCATGCGGCCGGCCACGAGGTCCAGCTCGCCGGCGCGCAGCGCATCGAGCAAGGGCCCGTTGGCGCCGGTCTGCACCTGCACTTGCACCAGGGGCAGTCGCTCGCGCAGCGCGGCCAGCGCCGCCGGCAGGAGGGAGGGCGCCACGCTGGGCAGCGCGCCGATGCGCAGGCGCTGCAGGCGCTCGCCCGAAGCCGGCATCAGGGCCTCGGCGCTGGCCTCGAGCGCCTCGAGCACGCGCAGCGCGTGCGCGAGCAACTGCTCGCCCGCGACGGTGAAGCCCTGGATCCCGCGCCGCCCCGCGCTGCCGCGCTCCACCAGCCGGGCGCCGGCCAGGGCTTCGAGCTCGGCCAGGGTCTTGGACACCGCCGGCTGGCTCAGCGCCAGCCGCTCGGCCGCGCGCGCCAGATGGCGCTCCTGCGCCACTGCCACCAGGCAGCGCAGGTGCCGCAGCTGCACATTGCGCAGGAAGATGTCTGGCGTGGCGACCATTCAATTACCTTTGCTTATGAAAAATCGCAAGAACGTCAATTTACATCAGCAACGCGCATGAATAGAGTGGATGCCATTCCCACGAACTCCGGAGACAAGTTCATGAGCTCTTCCGCTCCCCCTACCGGCGCGCTGCCCACCCTGACGCCGCGCGACTGGGCCAGCCATCCCTCCTACGTCTATTCCGGCTACAAGTCGACCGCCAAGCGCGGGCCGCAGCAGCCGCTGATCCCGCTGAAGGCCTCGCTGGGCGAGCTGCACCAGCCGGTGTACGGCCATAGCAGCATCCGCGAGTTCGACAACGACCTCACCCGCAACGCGCGCAGGAACGGCGAGCCGCTGGGCGAGCGCATGATCCTCACCGGCCAGGTGCTCGACGAGCGCCGCCGCCCGGTGCGCAACACGCTGGTGGAGCTGTGGCAGGCCAACGCCTGCGGCCGCTACGTGCACAAGGTGGACCAGCACGATGCGCCGCTGGACCCGAACTTCCTCGGTGCCGGCCGCTGCCTGACCGACAACGAGGGCCGCTACCGCTTCCTCACCATCAAGCCGGGCGCCTATCCGTGGGGCAACCATCCCAACGCCTGGCGGCCGCAGCACATCCACCTGTCGCTGTTCGGTGAGCACTTCGCCAGCCGGCTGGTGACGCAGATGTACTTCCCGGGCGACCCGCTGCTGCAGTACGACCCGATGATCACTGGCACGCCGGAGAAGGTGCGCAACCGGCTGATCGCCGATTTCAGCCTCGACGTCACCGAAGAGGGCTATGCGCTCGGCTACGTGTTCGACATGGTGCTGCGCGGCGCCGACGAGACGCCTTTCGAAAACCGCTGAAGCCCAGGAGACACGCATCATGATGAGCGCACTCGAAACCAACTTCGGCCAGACCCCTTCGCAGACGGTCGGCCCCTACTTCGCGTACGGCCTCGCGGCCACCCAGTACGGCTACGACTTCGACCAGCCCTTCGACGCCGTGCTCGCACTCGACAACGCGCGCGGCGAGCGCATCCGCGTCGAGGGCCGGGTGATCGACGGCGACGGCAAGCCGATCGACGACGCGCTGGTGGAGATCAGCCAGCCCGACGGCACCGGTGCCTATCCGCAGTCGGTGGAGGACGCGCAGGCCATCGGCTTCCGCGCCTTCGGCCGCGTGGGCACCGGCACCGATGCGCAGAAGCGCTTCGTGTTCCATACCGTCAAGCCCGGCGCCGAATCGCCCGGCGAAGCGCCGCATGTCAACGTGATCGTGCTGATGCGCGGCATGCTGCTGCACGCGTTCACGCGCATCTACTTCAGCGACGAGGCAAAGGCGAACGCCGAGGACAAGGTGCTGGCCAGCGTGCCGGCGCAGCGGCGGCAGACGCTGGTGGCGCAGCGCAGCGAGACGGGTGGACAGGTCACGTACCGCCTCGACATCCACATGCAGGGGCCGAACGAGACGGTGTTCTTCGACGTATAGACAAGAAAAAAACCAAAGCCCGCGTTCAGCGGGCTTTGCTTCTTGTGGGGGGCGCTTCTTATTTCGCGTGGTGGATGCGCGATTCCGGCACCGTCTTGAGCTCGCCGGGCAGCGAACTGATGTAGCTCGCCAGTTCCTTCAGCTCTGCGTTGCTGAACTTCTTGGCCTGCTGGCTCATCACGCCGTTGGAGCGGCCGATCTGCAGGTTCTTCTCGGTCTTGTAGGACTTGAGGGCGACGTACAGATAGTCGGCATGCTGGCCGGCCAGCTTGGCGACGGTGCCGTCGTTCGGCGTGTTGAAGTTGGCACCATGGCACTTGGTGCAGGCGTTGTCCTTGTCGCGCGAGATGAGGGCCTGCACGCGCTCGCTGGGCTGCGAGGCAGCCGCGGCCGGCGGTGCATCGCCTTCCTGCACGCCGAGTTGGCTGTAGTAGGCCGCGAGATCGGCGATGTCCTGCTCGCTCAGCGAGTCGGCAATGGCGCGCATGGTGGGGTGCTTGCGGTCGCCGCCCTTGTAGGCCGTGAGGGCCGAGACGATGTAGGTGGCGCTCTGGCCCGCGATCATCGGAACCTTGTGAACTTCAGGAAAGCTGGCTTGGTAGCCAATGATGCCGTGGCAGCCGACGCACATCGCCACCTTCTTCGAGCCGTTTTCGGCATTGCCCGTGATCTTCTGGGCTTGGGCGGAGACCGTCACGCAAGCGACAGCGAGGGCAAATACCGTGGACAACAACTTGTTCATTTTGCGCGCACAATCTCGTGGAGAACTGGTTTTCAAGTCAACATTTGATTATATGCGGGGGCTCGCGGCAGTCCCGTGCGTGAGGCACTCGGGCGTTGCGCGACGCAGATGAATGGAATGTTGGGTCCTTCATCCACCCCCTCTCTGCTCTACGCCATCCATGAAATTCAAGGGCTCCGACAACTACGTCGCCACACAGGATCTGATGCTCGCGGTCAACGCGTCCATCGCGCTCAAGCGCCCGCTGCTCGTCAAGGGCGAGCCCGGCACCGGCAAGACGATGCTCGCGGAAGAGGTGGCCGGCTCGCTCGGGCTGCCGCTGCTGCAGTGGCACATCAAGTCGACCACCAAGGCTCAGCAGGGCCTCTACGAGTACGACGCGGTGAGCCGCCTGCGCGACTCGCAGCTGGGCGACGAGCGCGTGAAGGACATCCACAACTACATCGTCAAGGGCGTGCTGTGGCAGGCCTTCACCGCCGATGAGCCGGTGGCGCTGCTGATCGACGAGATCGACAAGGCAGACATCGAATTCCCGAACGACCTGCTGCGCGAGCTCGACCGCATGGAGTTCTACTGCTACGAGACGCGCGAGCTGGTCCAAGCGAGGCACCGGCCGGTCGTCTTCATCACCTCCAACAACGAGAAGGAGCTGCCCGACGCCTTCCTGCGCCGCTGTTTCTTCCACTACATCAAGTTCCCCGATGCCGAGACCATGAAGAGCATCGTGGCGGTGCACTTCCCAGGCCTCAAGCAGGAGCTGCTGGCCTCGGCGATGAAGACCTTCTACGACGTGCGCAACCTGCCCGGCCTGAAGAAGAAGCCTTCCACCTCCGAACTGCTGGACTGGCTCAAGCTGCTGGTGGCCGAGGACATCCCGCTCGAGGCGCTGCAGAGCAAGGACGACAAGGTCGCCGTGCCGCCGCTGGTGGGCGCGCTGCTCAAGAACGAGCAGGACGTGACTCTGTTCGAGAAGCTGGTGTTCATGCAACGCCACAATCGATGAGCGAAGCCCGGCCGTCCACCCGCCAGTTGCTGTTGCTGGGTCTCGTGCAGGCTGTGCTGTTCGTCGTGGGCGCGGTGCTAGGTCGCTGGCTCGGCCTGGCCCTCGGGCTCGATGCCTTCGGTCCCGGCGGCTACAGCAACAACGCGATCTTCGGCATCCTGCTGATCGGCCTGGGCGGCGGCGCCGGCGCGCAGCTTGCGCGGGCATGGTTCACGAGAAGGTACGGTTCACCGAGGAGTTAGCGAAGATGGCATTCGTCGAGCCGGTCACCCTGAGGTCGCGGGGCGTCGCGCTGGTGCCGCTGGCGCTGGCGCACGAAGAGGGCCTGCGCGCCGCGGCCGCCGACGGCGAGCTTTGGAAGATCCGGGTCACCTCGGTGCCGGAACCGCAGGGCACGCGCGGCTACATCGAGGCAGCGCTCGCAGCCCGCGAGGCGGGCCACCGCTTCGCCTTCGCCGTGACCGACGAGGCGAGTGGCGCGGTGCTCGGGTCGACCAGCTTTCACGACATCCTGCCCGCGGTGAAGCGGGTCGAGATCGGCTACACCTGGTACGCCCGGCGCTGCCAGCGCACGCACGTCAACACCACCTGCAAGCTGCTGATGATGACGCACGCCTTCGAGACGCTGGGCTGCCACGTGGTGGGCTGGCGCACCGACAACTTCAACCACGCCTCGCAGCGCGCCATCGAGCGCCTGGGCGCACGCAAGGACGGCGTGATCCGCGGCCACGCGCTGCGCCGCGACGGCACCATCCGCGATACCGTGATGTACAGCCTGCGCTCGGGCGAGTGGCCCGAAGTGCGGGCCCAGCTGCTGTACCTGCTGGACAAGCCGCGTCCCGAAAACCGGAGTGATTCGCCATGCTGATCGACTTCTTCTACACCCTGCGCTCGGCCAAGCTGCCGGTGTCCGTCAAGGAATACCTGAGCCTGCTGGAGGCGTTGCAGGCCGACGTGGTCGGCCCGAACTCGGAGGACGCCTTCGGGCTCGACGACTTCTACTACCTCTCGCGCACCGCTCTGGTGAAGGACGAGAAGCACTACGACAAGTTCGACCGCGCCTTCGCCGCCTACTTCAAGGGCGTGGAGCTGGTGACGGACTTCACCAAGGAAGTGCCGCTCGACTGGCTGCGAAAGACGCTGGAGCGCGAGTTCACGGCCGAGGAGAAGGCAAAGATCGAGAAGATGGGCTGGGACGAGCTCATGGAGACGCTCAAGAAGCGTTTCGAGGAGCAGAAGGAGCGCCACGAAGGTGGCAGCAAGTGGATCGGCACCGGCGGCACCTCGCCCTTCGGCCACGGCGGCTACAACCCGCAGGGCATCCGCATCGGCGGCGCAGGCAAGAACAAGAGCGCGGTCAAGGTGTGGGACCAGCGCGCCTACAAGGACTACGACGACAGCCAGGAGCTGGGCACGCGCAACATCAAGATCGCGCTGCGGCGGCTGCGCAAGTTCGCGCGCGAGGGCCACGAGGACGAGCTGGACCTGGACGAGACGATCCACAAGACGGCGGCCAACGCCGGCTACCTCGACATCAAGATGCGGCCCGAGCGCCACAACAACGTGAAGGTGCTGCTGCTGATGGACGTGGGGGGCACGATGGACGAGCACATCCAGCGCGTCGAGGAGCTGTTCTCCGCCGTCAAGACCGAGTTCAAGCACCTGGAGTTCTATTACTTCCACAACTGCGTCTACGACTTTATGTGGAAGAACAACCGGCGGCGCTTCTCCGAGAAGTTCGCCACCTGGGACATCATTCGGAAGTACAACAAGGACTACAAGCTGATCTTCGTCGGCGACGCGACCATGAGTCCCTACGAGATCCTGCAGCCGGGGGGCAGCGTTGAATACAACAACGAGGAGGCCGGCGCCGAGTGGATCCAGCGGCTGACCCACACCTTTCCGAAGTTCGCCTGGATCAACCCCGAGCCGCAGGGGGTCTGGCAGTACCGCCAAAGTATCGCGGTCATGCAACAACTCGTATCCCACCGCATGTATCCGCTCACCCTCAAGGGCCTCGAAGAAGCCATGCGGCTGCTTTCAAAGTAGGCGCCCTACGACGTCAGGCATAGCTTCTCGGGACGTTACGTCCGGAAAGAATGCGAAAAAAGTTGTCACAGCGCCGAGACCTAGGGTTACATTTAACACCTAAGGATTCAAATAAGGCGCCTTGTTGACACGGCGCCTTGCTGGAGGTGTTGCGCCATGTCTGCCGTACTTTCGCTGCCGCTCGAGTCGCCGGTTCTTGAGCAACCGCTGCCGCCGGAGGTGCCGGAAAAGCTGTTCCCGCCCAGCGACTACGTGAGCATCCGCGGCGTGCGCCTGCCGCGAACCGAACTCGTCGACCGCTCCCTTTTCTCGGCGGCACAGCGGGATCGGCTGCGCAACGCGCTGATGGCCGCCTCGCCCTTCCCGCACCTGGTGCTGGAGAATCTGTTCAATCCGGCGCTGCTGGAACTGGTGGCCGAGGAATTCGACGCCCAGCCCGGCACCTCATGGACCGAGGTCAAGAGCCGCTACGAGTCGACCCGCCGTTCGGTGCTCGGTCCGTCGCTGGGCCCGGCGACACAGCTCTACTTCGACATCATCCATGCCGGCTGGTTCATCGACTGGCTTTCCTCGCTGACTGGCGTGCCCTACCTGCTGGCCGACCCCAAGCTGTTCGGCGGCGGGCTGCACGAGAGCCGTACCGGCGCGACCTTTGCCGTGCACCGCGACTTCAATCGCCACCGCCACCTGGGGCTGAAGAACGAGATGGTCTTCATCACTTATCTCAACAAGGGATGGAGCCCGGACTGGGGCTCCGGCCTGGAGCTCTGGGACAAGAAGCACGACCGCTGCGTCACCACCGTGCAGCCCGAATTCGGCCGCACCATCCTGCTGCCGCATGGCCCGATCAGCTACCACGGCCATACCAAGCCGCTGCAGGCGCCGGACGGCCGCCCGCGCCGCTCGGTCGCCGCCTATTACTACAGCAGCCCGCTGGCCGGCAAGCAGCACGGCGACGAATCGGCCTCGGTCTTCATGAAGACGCATCGCGTGGACCGGGTCAAGGCGGTCGCGCGCATGATCACGCCGCCGGTGGTCTGGCTGCTGGCACGGAAGGTCACCGGCCGCGCCTGAGCGGCAGGCCGCGGCTCCCGCCTACGGGGCCCGTGCCGGGCATGCTGTCAGAATGGCCGCATGCTCAGGGTGTTTCGGTCACTCGCGCCGGCGTGGATGCCGGCGTTTTTTTGTGCAGGCCTCCTTCTGCTGCTGCAGGGCTGCAGCCTGCTGCCGAAGAGCGAGCCGGCCGGGGCCGAGACGGGCGCCCGGCCCGTGGGCGGCGACAAGCCGGCCGGCACGCGCGAGGCCTTCAGCGTCGCGGTGCAGGCGCCCGACACGGTGCGCGAGTACCTCGAGCGCCACCTGGAAATCCAGCGCTATCGCCAGATCGACGACCTTGGCGCCACCGAGCTGTCGCGCCTCATGGTGGCCGCCGAAGGCAATGCGCGCGAGCTGCTCGCGACCCTGGGCTATTTCGCGCCCGCGCTCACGCTGGAGCTCAAGGAGACGCCCGCAGCCAAGGCACCGCGCGAGGTGCGCATCACGGTCGATCCCGGCGAGCCCACGCGGGTGCGCCAGGTGCAGATCGACTTCAGTGGAGCAATTGCGGCCGATGCCACCGCCGCGGGCCAGCGCGAGGCGATCCGCAACGACTGGCCGCTGCGCGCGGGGCAGACCTTCACCCAGCTCGGCTGGGACAACGCCAAGTCGGCCGCGCTGCGCAGCCTGACGGCCAAGCGCTTCCCGACCGGCAGCGTGGCGCTGAGCCGCGCGGAGATCGACGCCGATCGCGGCGAGGCCAGTCTGCGCGTCGACTACCAATCGGGCCCGGCCTACCGCTTCGGCCCGATGGAGGTGCGCGGCAGCGAGCGCTACGACGCCGACGCTGCGCGCCGCATCGCCCGCGTGCCCACCGGCAGCGACTATGACCAGCAGAAACTGCTCGATGCGCAGCAGCGCCTGGCCAGCAGCGGTTACTACGATTCGGTCTTCCTGACGCTCGACACCGACGGCAGCAACCCGCTCTGGGCGCCGGTGATCGCCCAGGTGCGCGAGGCGCCACTGCAGAAGGTGGTGCTGGGGGTCGGCTTCACCACCGACAGCGGGCCACGGCTGTCGCTGGACCACATTCACAACCGCATGCCCTTGCTGGGCTGGCGCGCTGTCTCCAAGCTGTCGGTCGACCGCGAAACCAAGTCGCTGGGCACCGAGTGGAACGCCGTGCCCGACGACAAGGGCTGGCGCCGGTTCGGTGCAGGCCAACTCAAGAGCGAGACCTCCGGCAGCTACAAGGTCGACAGCGGGCGGCTGCGCGGCGGCCTGGCCAAGTCGAGCGACCACATCGACTACAACTACTTCCTGCAGTACGACTATGCGACGAACCGCGGGATCAACGCCCCGCCGTCGGCCTCGGCGCTGTCCGTGAATTGGGGCTGGACGGGGCGCTATTTCGACGACCCCGGCGTGCCGACGCGCGGCCACGGACTGGCGCTGGAACTCGGCGCCGGCTACACGCTGACAGGCGAACACCTGCCCTTCACGCGCATCTACGGCCGCTGGCTCGGCATCGTGCCGCTCGACTGGGGCTCCACGGGCGACAGTGCCAGTGCGGCGCGCAGCAGCCGACTCCAATTGCGTGCGGAGGCAGGCGCCTTGACCGCCAAGCAGAGCGCGCAAATCCCCGCCACCCTGATGTTTCTGACCGGCGGCGACACCACGGTGCGCGGCTACGGCTATCGCCAGATCGGCACCGAGCGCGCCGACGGCCAGATCATCGCCGGGCGCTACATGACCGTGGCCAGCGTCGAGTGGCAGCGGCCCTTCGTCTACCGCGGCAAGCTGACCGAGTGGGAGAGCGCGGTCTTCATCGATGCCGGCGCGGTTGCCGACCGGCCCGGCGACCTCAAGACCAAGGTAGGCATCGGCGTGGGCGCGCGCTGGCGCAGCCCGGTGGGACCGGTGCAGGCCGATCTGGCCTATGGCGTCGACACGAAGAAGTTCAGGCTGCACCTGCGGCTGGGCTTCACGTTCTGACCATGAACCCGGACGCGCAGACCTCCGCCCCTGCGCTCGCGCGTTCGCGCGGCCGGCGAGTCGTGCGCGCCCTTGCATGGAGCCTGCTCGGCCTGATCCTGCTGGTAGGCGTGCTCACGGCTGGCGCCTGGTGGTGGCTGGGCTCGAACCAATCGCTGGCCTTCGCGCTGGCGCGGGCGGCGCGCTACCTGCCGGCCGGCCAGACCCTGGAGAGCCGCGAGGTCAGCGGCTCGCTGCGCGCTGGCGGCCGCATCGGCTGGCTACGCTGGCAGAGCGAAAGCCTGGTAGTGGAAGTGCACGAGGCCACCATCGGCTGGCAGCTGGCGCCTCTGCTGAAGCGCAAGGTTCAGCTCGGCGAAGTGCACGCGGCGCAACTGCTGATCGAGCGCCGCGGGCCAGTGGAGAACAAGCCGCCGGAGCCCCTGGCGCCGATCGTGCTGCCGGTGGAAGTCGAGCTTCCGTTTCGCATCGACACGCTGCGCTGGGCCGGCCCTCCCGCGCTCCAGGCGGACCAACTGGCAGGCAGCTATCGCTATGCCGGCAACGAGCATCGGCTCGTGGTCGAGGGCGTGGACATCGCCGAGGGCCACTACGGCGCGCGGGTCACGCTGCAAGGCGCGGCACCGATGGCCCTCGATGCTGCGCTCGAGGGCCGCGTGCGCGCGCCGCTGGCCGAAGGCCGCGGCATCGAGGTGCTGGCCGAGGCCACCGCCAAAGGCACGCTCGCGACGGCCGATGCCCGGCTGGCCGTGGCAGCCCAGCTCAAGCCGGCGGATCCCGGCGCTGCAGCGCCGATGGAGGCGCAGTTGCAGGCCAACATTGCGCCCTGGCAGCCGCAGCCGGTGATCGACGCCGGGGCGCAGTTGCAGAACCTCGACGTGGCTCTGCTGTGGCCCGGAGCGCCGAGCACGCTGCTGAACGGCGAGATCGAGGCCGGACCCGACAGCAGCGCGCCCCCCGGCAGCACGGTGTGGCGGGCTCGCGCCGACGTCCGCAACGCGAAGCCCGGCCCGTGGGACAGCGGCCAGCTGCCGGTCGAGCAGGTCCAGGCCCGCGCCAGCTTCGATGGCAGTACCTGGACGCTACCCGAGGCCACGGTGCGCGCCGGCGGCGGCCGCATCGAGGCCGAGGGCCGCTGGAGCCCCGCGTCTGCGCCCTGGCAGGCGCGCGCGCGGGTGCGCGGCGTGCGCCCCGGGGCGCTGCACAGCGAGCTGGCCGGCGCGCCGGTGAGCGGCAATGTCACCGCCGAGCAACGCGGCCCGGCGCTGCTCTTCGATCTCGCGCTGCAGGCCGAGGGCGGTGCCGGCAGCAAGGCGCTGCAGGGCCTGCGCCTCGACCGCGCATTGGCACGCGGCCAGTGGCAATCCGAGGTGCTGGACCTGCGCACGCTGCGCATCGACGCAGCGAACGCGAGCCTCGAAGGCAAGCTGCAGGTGAACGTCGCCGAGCAGGCCGGCAACGGCGACCTGAAGCTCGTGGTGCCCGGCGGCAGCGTACAACTGCAGGGCCGCATCGCTGCGGCCAGTGGCGGCGGCGAGCTCCGGGCCCGCGTCGACGAGGCAGCCACCCTGCAACGCTGGGTGGAAAGCCTGCCCGAGCTCTCGGCCGTGTTCGCGGGCAGCAGCGCCCAAGGCCGCGCCCAGCTCGACGCGTCATGGAAAGGCGGTTGGCAGGCGGTGCAGCGGCGGTTGCAGAACGCGAGTACGCCGGCCCCCCGCGGCAGCGCCGAGCCGACCCTCGAGGCTACCCTCTCGGCCCCTCGCCTGGCGCTCCGGCTGCCACCACCTGCCAACGGTCCGGCGACCGAGATCCAGCTGCGCGAGCTGCGTGCCGAGCTGGCCGGCAGCCTCGCCCAAGCCACGCTGACACTGAAGGGCGAAGCCAGCAGCGGGACGCAGAAGCTCAGCCTCGACGCACGCGCCAGCGGTGGCCTGGAACGCGCGAAACAATGGCGTGCCTCGATCGCCAGCCTGCGGCTGCAGGCGCAAGACAGCCAGCGCCCCGGACCGTGGACGCTGGAACTGGAACGCGCCCTCGTCATCGCCCTGAAGAGCGGTGATGCGGGCCACCTCGAGGTGGAGGCCTCGGCCGCCAGCGCCGCGCTGCACGGCCCGGTGCCGGGCGCCGTGCGCATCGACTGGGAGCCGCTGCGCTACAGCCACAGCGGGACCGCGCCGGACCGTGCCTTCCGGCTGCGTTCGCAGGGTCGCTTGCGAGGCCTGCCGATGGCCTGGGCCGAGGCAGTGGGCGGCAGCGCGTCGCTGGCCGAGATGGGCATCAGCGGCGACCTGCTGTTCGACGGCGACTGGGACATCGACGCCGGCGACACGCTGCGCGCCCGCGCCCGGCTCGCGCGCGCCAGCGGCGACATTCGCGTACAGGCTGGCGAGGCCGCGCTGGTCACCCGCATCGAAAGCCGCGGAACCGGCGCCGCGAGCGAGCGCAAGATGAATGCCGCGACAGAAGGCCCCAGCACGCCGGCCGGCCTGCGCCAGGCCGAACTGGGCCTCGCCGCCGAGGGCAACACCGTGCGCGCCAGCCTGACCTGGGACAGCGAACGCGCCGGCCAGATCCGCGCCGAGGCCAGCACGCAAGTGCTGCAGCGCGCCGAGGGCTGGCAATGGGCACCGGATGCTCCGCTCGCAGGACGGGTGACGGCGCGGCTGCCCAATCTCGGGGTCTGGTCGATGCTGGCGCCTCCCGGCTGGCGCGTGGCCGGCACCCTGGAGGCCGAAGCCGCGCTCTCGGGCAACCGCGCGTTGCCGCGCTGGAACGGCACGCTGTCGGCCGACCAGCTCGCGCTGCGCGCGCTGGTCGAGGGACTGGACCTGCGCGACGGGCGGCTGCGTGCCTCGCTGACCGGGCAGCGCATCGAGATCACGGAATTCACCCTCAAGGGCGGCGCGGGCAGCAGCACCCGCATCCCGGGGCAGAGCGGCAACCTCAGCACTGCGGCCAGCGAGGCCGCCAGCGGCGGCGGCACGCTGTCGGCGCGCGGGGAGCTGAGTTGGGGCGCGGCACCGGCCAGCGGCACCGGCATCCGCATGGCCATGCAGGCCCAACTGCGCGCGCTGCGCGTGCTGGTGCGCACCGATCGCCAGGTCACGCTGTCAGGCGACCTGCAGGCGCGCCTCGACGGCGGCCAGTTCAACGTGCGCGGCAATCTCAAGACCGACAGGGCAGTGATCATCCTGCCCGACGAGAGCGCGCCCAGCCTGGGCAGCGACGTCGTGGTGCACTCGGCCGCCAAGGACCGCGAGGCGGCCGAGGCCGCACAGCGCCGCACGGCCAGCGAGGACGCGCAGGCCGCCAAGGCGCAGACCGCGAAGCCGCCGGATATCGCCGTCGAGCTCGACCTCGGCGAGGATTTCGCGGTGCAGGGGCGCGGCCTGACGACGCGGCTCGAAGGCAAGCTCGAGATCCGCAGCACCGCCCTGAACGCGCCGCCGCGCATCACCGGTGAGGTGCGCACCGTCAAGGGTCAGTACCGCGCCTACGGCCAGCGGTTGGACGTCGAGACCGGGATCGCCCGCTTCAATGGCCCCTACGACAATCCGGCGCTCGACATCCTCGCGATCCGGCCCAACATCTCGCAGCGTGCCGGCGTGCAGATCACCGGCAGCGCGCAATCGCCGCGCGTGCGCCTGTATTCGGAGCCGGCGTTGTCCGACGCGGAGACGCTGTCGTGGGTGGTGCTGGGTCGCGCGTCGGCCACCAGCGGCGGGGAATCGCTGCTGCTGCAGCAGGCTGCGCTGGCACTGCTGGGCCGGCTCGGATCGGGCAGTTCCGGCGGCGGGCTCGCGAGCCGCTTCGGGCTGGACGAGATCGGCTTCAAAGGCCCGGGCAGCGGCGGCGACGTGCGCGAGTCGGCCGTCACGGTGGGCAAGCGCTTGTCGAAGGATTTCTATCTGACCTACGAGCGCAGCCTCTCGGGCACGCTGGGCAGCCTGTTCATCTTCTACGACCTCACGCGCAGGCTGACACTGCGCGGCCAGGCCGGTCAGCAAAGCGGCATCGACCTGATCTACACGGTGAAATACGATTGAGGCCGCCGAGCTGTTAAAGTCGCCGCCGCCTCCGTCCTCGTAGTTCAATGGATAGAACGGGGTCCTCCTAAGACTCAGATACAGGTTCGATTCCTGTCGAGGGCACCAAGAGACTGAATCAGGGCCTCTTACCAAACAACAGAAACCCGCACGCTCCCCAGCGTAGCGGGTTTTTCTTTGCGTCGCGTCGGCTCACGGCGTAGCATCCCATGTCGGTACTTTTCAGGTACTTGTGCAGGTATCTACCGAAGTTCAGCAACTGAAGTACCGACAGCAAGGGCAACAATGGCACTCACCGACACGTTTGTTAGGCAGGTCAAACACAAAGGCGCAGAGATCGGCGAACGCTACGCTGACGGCGGCGGCATGTACCTGCGCGTTAAGGCGGCAGGCAAGTACTGGCGGATGGACTACCGCATGAACGGCAAGGCCAAGACCCTGGCTTTGGGCGTCTACCCGGACGTGTCGCTTGCTGAGGCCCGCCAACGGCGCGAGAAGGCCCGGAAGGAATTGGCACACGGGATCGATCCCAGCACCGCCAAGAGGGAGCAAAAGCAGGCTCGCATGGAGGCAGCAGGCAATACCTTTGAGTTGGTTGCGCGAGAATGGCTCACCAAAACGGCGGGGAAGCGCCAGCCGATCACTCAGCTCAAGGTAAAGACGTGGCTGGAGAAGGACGTTTTCCCCTTCATCGGGAAGCTACCTATCTCCACCATCGGGCCGCGCGATGTGCTGGAGCGGGTGGTTCGCAAGTTGGAGGCGCGAGGGGCTATCGACACCGCGCACCGCGTGAAGCAGCTCTGCGGGCAGGTGTTCCGGTTCGCCGTGGTGTCCGGGCTGGCAGAGCGCGACGTAACCGCCGACCTCAGGGAAGCCCTGGCGGTGAAGGCCGGCAAGCATTTCGCAGCCATCACCGAACCCAAGCAGGTTGGCGACCTGATGCGCTCGATCTACGCCTACAGCGGCCATCCCACCACGGTGGCGGCTCTGAAGCTCTCCCCGCTGGTGTTTGTCCGTCCCGGCGAACTGCGCGCCGCAGAATGGACCGAGATCGACCTTGACGCGGCTGAGTGGCGCATCCCTGGCGCGAAGATGAAGATGGGCGTTGACCACATAGTGCCGCTGTCCACCCAGGCACTGGAGATCCTGCGCGGCATACACCCAATCACCGGGCACGGCCGCTACGTCTTTCCCAGCATCAGGACAGGTGAACGGCCAATGAGCGAGAACACCATTAACGCGGCCTTGCGCGGGATGGGCTATAGCGCCCAGGTTCACACCGCCCACGGGTTCCGGGCGACCGCGCGCACGATCATGGACGAAGTGCTTGGAGAGCGCGTGGACTTCATCGAGCACCAACTGTCACACATGGTCAAGGATGCGAACGGCCGGGCCTACAACCGCACCGCGCACCTGCCGTCCCGCCGCGAGATGATGCAGCGGTGGGCCGACTATCTGGACAAGGTGCGCATTGGCGCGGATGTAATACCGATCAACCGGGCCGCGTAATAGCAGCTGGCCCCAAGGCCCGGGAGCAGCAAAGCATAGTCATCAGTTTCGCCAGCCCTAGGCTGATCCCCGAAAACCCGTTTCCCTGACGGGCTGGGCTGGCGTTCTTATCAGGGTGCGCGAGGGGCGCGATGGAAGACGAATCGAACTATCTCCGTTGGCTTGAAGTTTCTGAAAACAAGCCGATCAAGTTTGAAGACTTAGCTCACCTGATTGCTGATGCCATGTGGCCGGACGGAGGCGCTGATGATGATCGGGCGCACTACGGCGTCGCGCGAATTGCGCTCGAAAAAGAGCTGAGGACAGCAGCAGAGGGGGGAGAACTGTTGCCTCGCAATGCCTCTACGCTAAAGAGAGAAAGCTTTCTGGTCGGAGCTGCGCTTGGCAGAACAGTCGTCCTTCCTCAAGACCTCGGAACATACTTACGTAAGCGTGGAGGCATCGGGCTTCGATTGATTCCGCATGGATGCGGACCTAACCACTGGACTATTGAACATGCTGCAGCAGCCATAGCAGCGCAGGAAGGTTGGCATGCTGGCTCGCGCGATGCCCTGCGCGCGCGGATGATGGAGGCCGCCGCCAAAGGCGAGTTGGTCATCCGCGATCCACAGACAACCTTGCCATATCGTCCTGAGCGCGTTCGCGAATTTTGGGAAATTTTGACGCCGGCCGATGTCAATGCATGGCTCCAGGCGCAAGGCGCGCCGTATCGTTGGAATGTGCTGACCGACCTGGAAGCCCAAGATGCGTTCGCCAAGTTCGACCCCTTGCAAGCTCGATACGACGATGAGCGATCCAACCAGAAATACGCCGTGGCATGGTGGAATAGCGCGCTCAAGGCGTCGATGTGGTGGGAGCTAAAGAGCATCAAGCCCCGGGAGGCAGCAATGCTACTTTGCGGGCTAAATCCCCACGGACGGGAGGCGACTGGAGAGGCGTTAGCGCCAGAGGGCGAGCCCAGCGCAGACGACTACAAGACCCTGCTTCGATACTTCGACGACGAAGCACAGGATGCTCAGGCGCGCACGCTGCAGCAATGGCTTGACTTCGCAACTAGGAAAGGCTTGAGCCATCATTCGTGGATCGACGAGTGGTTGGAAGCCATGCCGACAGCCCGTGCTAGTTCCGGTGCGTCTGCTACGGAGCCGGCTGGCCGCGCCGGAAGCGCCGTCTGGACCAAGGAGCGCAAGGAAGAGGCTCGCGCTATGTTGGAGCGGCTGCAGGGCCAAGGTCTGAAGAACTACGCCGCAACTACCGCCAAGGCCTTTGGCGTGAGCGGCTCTCGCCTGCGCGAGGTGTTGAAAGACAAGAAGGAAAAAGGCACGCCCAAGAAGCTCAACAATTCCGCGTTCACTTGGCGCCGCAGCTCTACAAAAGAGAGGTAGGACCGTCCCGCATGGGGTTGCGACCTGGCAGTCGAACCCAAATGAAGCATGCATCCGCAGGAGGATTGCGTTTGCTCGCAATAGGTGTTGCGCCTTCAGGCTTCGCCCCATCGTGCCACGGCACATTTTTAAGGGGCGTCAAGTGTCACAGAGGGTTATCCGGGTCGCGGAAATCGCGACAACCAAACAGAAAGCCGGGTTGCTGCCCGTCAGTCCTGCAACCATCTGGCGTTGGGTGCGCGAAGGGAAGTTTCCCAAGCCATTCAAGCTCGGTGATTCCGTCACGGTGTGGGAAGCCGCAGCCGTCGAAGGTTTCATTGCGAACCGCTCTAACGGCAGCGCGTTTTCCGGGGAGCGGGAATCATGAAGAAGCCCATGAAGACGAAAGCCCCGGCCGGTGGTGCGGCGGGGGCTCTCAGGAAACATCAAACGCAACTGAAGTTTAGCGACGAGTCCACGGAGACGGAAGCGCAACGCGAGCGCATCGTGCAGGCTCTTCGCCGTCGCCCTCAGACGAGTTATGACCTTCGCCGGATGGGCTGCTATCAGGCGCCTGCGCGGGTGAAGGAGCTACGCGACCGCTTCGGCTTTGTGATCGAGACCACGCGCATCACCTTGGTAGATCGCGACGGTTTCAGCCATCCGCGTGCTGCCCTCTACACGCTGGTCTCAGAGCCACATGGCGAACGGCCGCAATAGTGGCAGGAAGGGCGATTCAGGGCGCGATTCAGGCGGGTTTGTAGCCCTGCCCTGGTCCGTGCTCGATAGCCCCGCCTACGCCGATTTAAGCCATCCTGCCCGGTCGCTGCTTTGGGAGATCGCCCGGCAGTTCGTGCGTGACAACAACGGGCGACTTTTGGCGAGCCGCGAACACTTGGCCGCCCGGGGATGGAGATCGGCCGATGTGATCCAGCGCGCCAAGGAGGCGCTGCTCGCAGCCGGCTTCATCTACGAGACGGTCAAGGGCCATCGTCCGAACAAGGCAAGTTGGTACGCGGTGACATGGCGTGCGCTCGACAAGCTGCCCGGGTATGACGAAGGAGCAGCCGCAGGGTTCGTTCGAGGCGCTTACCAACGACCTGCCAAAAACGCAGTGCTTAGTCCGTCTCGCGGAACAGAGAGGCGCCCCATAGCTCCGTCTTACGGAACAGGGAGACCGTCCCCTGTTCCGTCTCACGGAGCTATCAAGACCACTTTTGAACGTTCCCCTGTTCCGTCTCACGGACACCATCTAGATATGCCATCTGTTGCAGTCGGAACCACTCATTGAAAGAGCATCATGAACCTCATGAAAGAAGAGATCCCGCACCTGAACATCGAAGTTTTGGCTGACGGCATCATCAGGCTTGAGAACGAATCGATGGGGGACAACTACGTCGTCGATGTTCATCCGATCCACCTGCGCCTGATGGCCGAAAGAATGGGACTTGTCCGCGAAGTGTCTGCATCGGGTGCGGAACTGCTGCGCGACCTCGACCGCTACAAGCGCGCGCTGCTGATGATCCGTGATCGCGCCGAGCAACTGCATCAAAACATCTTAGGCCTGTCGCAGCTCGGAAACGAAAAAATGGGCACCGAGGTGGCGCAATCGGCCGCGCTCGCCAATATGGCCGATCACATCTGCATCGAGTTTGAAAACGACTTCACACCGGAGCCGCCGCAACTCTCCAAGCTGCCCAAAACCGGAGGGCCTTCGCCACAGAACGCGAGCCCACCGGTTCCGCCCGCTCAGTTGGAACTCGGGGGCACACAATGAGCAAGGCAACAAAGGTGCCCTCGGCCGCGAAGCAACATGACCCGAAGATTCTGCAACTTGTCCAAAACCCTGAGGAGACGATGGCGCAGACGGTGGGCCGCATTGCTTCTGATCCTGCCGTCAACGCCGGCAGCGTCATGCAGTCGTTCGGGAATCATCTGGGGGATGAAGTGAGCCTCATGAGCATGATCGATGTGATTCAAAGCACCACACAGCGCGTCAAGGACGGCGACCTGTCGGACCTGGAAGCGATGTTGGTTTCGCAGGCCACTGCACTTCAGACGATCTTCACCAACCTCGCAAGGCGAGCACAGGCGCAGCAATACCAGCGCAACCTGGAAGCATTTCTAGGGCTGGCCCTGAAGGCGCAGGCACAGAGCCGGGCGACCATATCGGCGCTGGTGGATTTGAAGTACCCACGAACCACCGTGATCGCCAAGCAAGCCAACGTCGCCAACGGGCCGCAGCAGGTGAACAATGGCCTGCCGACTGCGGCCAACACCGGAACGAAGAGCTCGACAGTCGGAACTGATCCGCATCTGGAAGCCGTGGGAAAAGGCGACTGGGCCGACAAGCCCCGCAGGAAAAGCCAAGGTCTCCCGTAATGCGTACACCGGGGGACATTGGCTCCAACTGCGCAACATCGCCAAGGCGATGAAAGGGATGCTGAAAGAACGGGAGAGAGTGGACTAGTTTAGGGCCGTGTGGCACCCCGCTTTACGACCGTTCGCTGTAGAACTTCGGGCAAACCTAGAAGGCTACTAGCCACACTCGCGCAAGCGGGCAGACCCATCTTTGGACGCCGATGTCGAGGCCTAAGGCCCCGGTCGGCAAATTTGAGGAGGCCTCCGATACCCAAAAATTCACGGAAGGTTCACACGCTTTCTGCCGTGAGCATCAGACAACCACTGTCTCCCCTCGGCGGATGGCATGATCCCCAGAACACACAATCGGAGAAGAGGGAATGAGGCAACCTGGAATCGCCACAATGCTCGCCATGTTTGCTTGCCTACATGCTCAAGCCGCGGACCCGCCAAAGCTTGGCGACATTCCCGGATCATGGGCCCGATTTCAGGTTTCCGACTTCAAAGGCGATAAGGCGATGGTCGCTCAGATCGAAAGAGCCGACTGGTGGAAGAACTGTGCGGCGTGGGGCGTGGAAGCTCGCAAAAAGGGGACGACGCGGCGGCGACTAGCGTTGCAGTACTTTCTCGATGAACAGAAGTACATCAACAACCTTGACCTTGCCTCGGTTCATGGGAAAGTTCCTGAAATCGGAATGACGACGTGCGGCGCTTACGCGCTGTTAGGTCTTCCAAACGCAGTAAACGTTACGAAGGGGTCTTACGGCACGCACGTTCAGCATGTGTGGTCCGATCGCCGCGTGTACGTTTACACGCGCAGCAAGAACGATGAAGGGAACGCTCTGGTGAGCTCTGTCCAATATTGAACGACCACGGCCCCCCAGAAATGAAAAGGTTCTTCAAGTGGTCAGCGATCGTCGTCAGCGCCTTGATCGCGCTCGCGTTCCTCCACCATTCACCCGCCCTAACGAAGTACTTCGTGGTGCTGACAGGCATCGTCGTCTACTGCTTTTGGCAGCTCTCCAAGCAGATTCAGGCCAATCATGAGGCCATGGTCCGGCGCACTGACGTGCTTTTCAAGCTGGCCCGGGGAAGCGCCGGGCTTGATAAAGAAGATCTGTGATCCGCGCCCTCCTCTGCCTGACGCTCCTGCTCCCGCCGCTTGCTGACGCTCGCGTCCCCCGTGACCGCAAGAGGTCAGAGCCTTCAGGTACGAGATCCCCTGCCCTAAGCCTTGTGCGCTGGAGGGGCAGACAAGCGCTGGAACATGCAGTGGATCACCAGGGAGGACCACCGGTTCAAGACGCTGGTGGATGTGAGGAATGCAGGCGGCGCCAGGCTGGAACCTATTAGCCCTGCGTGGCACGCATTGAGGCGTCTGCCTACGCTGTGACGGAATGCCTTCCCTATAGGGATACTCCTGATCCTCCTCCGCAGCTAATCCAGCCCGCCCCGAGCGGGCTTTTTTACGCCTAGCGCTCACCTTCCATCTTTGCAATCACCGCTTGAACTCCACCGGCCGGCACGCGACATGCCTGACCTGCGCTTGGTCGGGTTGGGTCTGCTAGACCATACCGGTCGGCCTTCCGACCTAGCGCCGACGGCGGTTGCGCCTGCTGCGACTAGCTGCCGTTCCTAGACTTCCAGTCTTCCACCCAGGCCATGCATTTCACGCGTAGTTTGGCGACCAGGATTGTCCTGCTCACGTATGCCTTGGCCAGCAGCAGCTTGCAGCAAAACTCGCCTTTCCGATGCACCTCGGCGAACCCGCCTTGGCCAATGCTCTCGGAGGTGCGAGGGAACACGTAGTACTTGAAATCCCAATCCTCGCCGAAAGAGGAACTCCGAACCAATTCGTTGTCATCCATGGTTGCGCTCGAGCTGCGAGCGTGGCACCAGGATCGATGATTGGCGCGGGCAGAGCCTGACTCTGCTCCCTGCACGTTCGTGGCTTTGTAGGCAAACGCCCTTCAGAGCAGTGGGGGTTCCTCGGGCGGTGGCACCTTCGCTGGGCGCGTGCCGCTTTGCGATATTCGAATTTCCATTGGGGAACCGGGTTGTCCATGGCGGTTCCTGGAAGATCACATGAGCCGCAGCCTCCGGGATGGGGCGGCTACGCTAGGCTGGCCGCGATTTATTCATCCTGAATCGCGTTGCGAAACTCGCCCCTTGCGACCTCCGCAGGGTCGCGCCCGTTCAGTGCAGGCCACAGCCCCAATCCCCAGTCCAACATGTCGTTGTATACCGCTCGCCCTTCAGTAAGACGCAACATCTCAGCAGCAAATTTCTCGGCCCACTCAACCATCAATCCCCCCAATTCGGCGACGATGATGCACCAGCGCGCCCTGCGGTGCGCTCGCGAGGTTATTCCGGTTATTGGGGCTGTTCACGGTCCAGTCTGGTGCGGGTTTGTTCACCTTGAAAGCTTGTGGACGGCCTCTACCATGAGCACGCGCACCAACTTCAGGACGACGGCTTCAGCTAACGGGCACACTTGCGCAGGGAGAGCGGCCATGGCAACTAGCGGTTCAGTCATCGTTGCAGGCGCGACCACTTCTTCGGACGTCGCATTCGGGAACCTGTTCGATCTAGCGGCGCTACGAAGCGGCATGGGCCATGCCGAGGTCTGCGAGGCCTGCAACACCATCAACTTGGGTGCCGCACGTACCTGCAAAGCTTGTTCCCACAGGTTGCCCGCCTACTATGCCGCAAGGGATGCCATCCATTTGCCCACCGGGGATAAAAGCTAGAACAGCGAAGGCTCCTCGGGCGCAGGCGGCTCCTTCAGCTTCGCGCGTTCCGGCTTGGGCTTCGGTGCGCGCGGCGGGTCAGGTGGCGCCGGGCTGGCGTCGAAAATCTCGGCCGGGGCGAGCTTGAGCAACTGCTGGGCCTGCTCGACGGTGCCCTCAAGCCACTGGTCGAAGTTCGCGGCCTCGATCGGGATCACGCTGCGCTTGTCTTGGCGTTCCAGCGGCAACACCAGCCCGGTCTTCGGGTCTACCTCAGGCTTGTGCATGCGGCCCATTAGGGGGTGCCCGTCGGCATTGATCGTCAGCATGGTGTAGCTCTCGAACTCGTCGCCTGTGGCCTTGTCGATCCAGACACTCCACAGGCCGGCCAGGCCCCAGGGCTGCCCGTCGGCGCGCCGGAAGCGCCACCACTCGCACCGCGGGAACGGCTGCTCGTGCGGTCCCCAGTACGGTTCATCGAAGCTGGCGGCCGGGATGATGCAGCGCTGGCCACGCTTCCACGGCTCCTTGTAGCTGGCCTTCTCCGCAAGCTCCTCGCTGCGCGCGTTGTTCGTCGGGTACTTGAGCTTCGGCTCCTTGGCGAACCAGGGGATCAGGCCCCACTGACCCACGGCGAGCTCGCGCTGGTAGCCCGCAGCGTCGCGCCGGCGCCGAATGAAGGGGCCAGGAGCGCGCGGGAAGATGTCGCGCACCCATAGCGGGATCTGCCGCGCGGCGACGTGCCAGAAGCGTTCGATCTCCTTGACCTCGGGGCTCTCGTACCGATTGCACATGGGCCGGAATGTAGCGGCTCAGAAAGGGGTCGGCTGAACGGGATCAAGCCATGCAACAGCCGCGGCATCCGGCGGGAGTGCTCGCAGCCGGTCGTCCCGCCAGAGATCGGCCGCCACCTCTTCGAGGAGCAGCGGGTCCACAGTGCGCCACCGCTGCTGCAGCCGGTGCGCACAGGCGGCAATCCAAATTTCGGCAGTCATCTCAGCCATGGATATACTGTACGCCCATCCAGTATTATCTGCATGTTCGCGATCGTTTACCGCTGTCGTCGAGAAGGACAACCGCTGCACCGCGATGACATCGAGGCAGACCCCGCGCACGGCGATTTGCAGGTGTACCGTAAAGGGATGAAGCGCGTGGCCGTGCTGCTGGG